>PULM01000141.1 GCA_003552345.1 Ectothiorhodospiraceae bacterium | reverse complement strand
GCTGGATATGGAGAGCCTCGGCAAGTCGGTCACGCGGGACGGGCAGCCGGTCGATTACCCCACCGGCACCAGTTGCTGGGGCGAGGTGGGCATTAACGGGCAGCACTCCTTCTTCCAGTGGTTGCACCAGGGCACCGGGCGGGTGATCGCCGAGTTCCTGGTCCCCGTGGAGGAGCGCGGACTGCCCGGCGGGCACGCCGGGCTGAATCTAGCCAGTGCCCTGGGGCAGGTCCAGGCGCTGTGCCAGGGGCAGGCGCCCCGCGGCAGTGGGCCGGAGGCCGAGCACTACCGCTACGAGGGCAACCGCCCGGTCACGCTGATCCTCTTTCGACGTCTCGATGCCTACACCCTCGGCAGGTTGTTGGCCCTGCACGAGCATCGGGTCTTCGTCCAGGCGACGCTATGGGGGATCAACCCGTTCGACCAGTGGGGGGTCGAGTTGGGCAAGCGTGTAGCCAAGGGGCTGGCCCCGGCCGCTCGCGGCGAGGCGCCAGCGCCGGCGGAGGCGGATGCGGCGACGCGACGGGCGCTGGCGTGGGCGGAGCGTCTAAGCCGGGGCGGTTAGCGCGGCGCGGGGCATTGACACCTTATTGGAACGCTTCTAATGTAAGAGGCGACAGTTTAGAACGCATCAAAGGTGTCGCCATGAAGCCCGTAACCACGCTCCGCAGCCGGATCGATCGCAGCGCAAGCCAGCCGGCGGCCAATCGGCCATGCTACGGTGACCGCGTGTGCCGGCGCGGGTGGCTGGACGCGGTCGGCGGAAGCAAGGACACTGAACAGCATGAACGATACCGACAGAGCGAAGGGGCCGGCTATGCCTGGGGCCAGGCGTGGTTGGCCGGTGGCGCGCGCTAGGCGCGCCGTCCTGGCGCTGGCGGCGGCCGCTGCGCTGTTGCCCTGGAAAGTGGCGGCCGGCGAGCAAGTGCGAGTGGCCGCTACCTTTACCATCCTCGCGGATCTGGTCGAGCAGGTTGGTGGTGACCGGGTGGCGGTGAGCAGCCTCACCCCGGTGGATGCCGAGGTCCATGAGTGGGAGTTGCAGCCGCGCAACTTCCGGGATCTCGAGCGAGCCGACCTGGTCCTCTATAACGGGTACGGTCTTGAACAGTGGATGCGTCAGGTCCGCGCCACCACCGGAGATGATGTGCCGGTGGTCGCGGTGGCCGAGCGCTCCGGGCATGACACCCTGCCGATCCGGATCGGTGACTTTCAGGGCGATCCGGATCCCCATCTGTGGATGGATCCGCGCGCCGTGGAAGGATACGTGGAGGCCATCCGCGATGCCCTGATTGAGGTCGACCCCGACGGCGAGGCGGCCTACCGCGACAACGCGGACGCCTATCAGGAGGCGTTGCAGGCGCTGTTCGCCGAGCTGACCGAGAAGCTGGAGGCCGTTCCCGAGGAGCACCGTCTTCTGGTCACCAGCGAGGCGGCCTTTCCGTATTTCGCCGAGGCCTTCGGGTTCGAGCACGACGGGATCTGGGGCACCAACGCCGAACAGGAGGGGTCGCCGCGGCAGATCATGCGGGTCATCGACCGGGTCCGCGACTGGCAGCCCCGGGCGCTGTTCTGGGAGAGCACCATCTCGGATCGGCATGTCCGCTCGGTCTCCGATGAGACCGGCACCGAGATCGCCGGCCCCCTCTACGTCGACTCGCTCAGCGCGGCGGATGGCCCGGCAGCCGATTACCTGCAGCTGATGCGTCACAACGCGGCGACCATCGTACGCGCTCTGACGGAGTAGGGCGGGGCGGCGTTGGCGCAAACGGTGGATAGCAATAGAGCGATCGGGGCTGCAGGCCGTTCGGGGGGCGCCGCGGCGATCGAAGCCGAGGGTTTGTGTGCCGGTTACCACGGGGTGGATGTGGTGGCCGATGCCTGTCTGCGCATCCCGTCCGGTGAGCTGGTGGCCCTGGTCGGGCCCAACGGCGCGGGCAAGTCCACCCTGCTCAAGCTGATCATGGGCCTGATCCGTCCGCGCCGTGGAAAGATCCGCATCGGTGGATTGGCCCCGACCGCGGCGCGTGGCGCCGGCAATGTGGCCTACATGCCGCAGCATGAGACCCTCGACTGGGATTTTCCCGCCTCGGTGCGCGATCTGGTCTTCTCCGCCCGCTATCCACGGCTGCGTCGCTCCGGCGTGCAGCGCTGGCTGCCGCGGCGGCTCCTTGGCCGGGAGCATCACCAGGCCGTGGCCGAGGCGCTCTCGGCCACGGCCATGGAGGAGTTGGCCGATCGGCACATCAGCGAACTCTCCGGGGGGCAGAAAAAGCGTGTCCTGCTCGCCCGTGCCCTGGCTCAGCAGGCGCAGTTGTTGCTCCTCGATGAGCCGTTGGTGGGGGTGGATCGTTCCAGCGAGGCGCTGATCTTCGAGGTGCTGCGGGATCTGCGTGCCGCCGGGCGGACCGTGGTCCTGGTCACCCACGACATCGCCGGGGCGCGGCGCCATGCCGATCGGCTGGTGCTGTTCAATCGCTCGGTGATCGCCTCGGGGCCGCCGGAAGAGGTCATGGCCGACGAGCGCGCGCTCCTGCGTGCCGCCGATCCGCTCTTCGCCCGTGGGCTGCAGGGGGCGGATTGATGGCTTGGGCGGAGGCGGTGATCGACGTCCTGCTGGCCGGGCTGATGGCCGTCGTGGGCCTGCTGCCCGAGCCGCTGGCCGAACCGTTCGGCTACCAGTTCATGCAGCGGGCGCTTCTCACCGCCATCGCCGTCGGGCTGGTCTGCGGGGTGCTCTCCTGCTTCGTGGTGCTCAAGCGCTGGGCCCTGCTCGGCGATGCCATCTCCCATGCCGTGCTGCCCGGGGTGGCCATCGCCTACCTGATCGGCTGGCCCTTTTTCATCGGCGCCTTCCTGGCCGGCGCGCTGACCTCGCTGGGCATCGGCTTCATCGAGCGGACCACGCGCCTGAAGTCGGATACCGCCATCGGCATCATGTTCACGGCGGCTTTCGCCCTGGGGGTGGTGATCATCAGCCAGGTGGCCACCTCCACCCACCTGATGCACGTTCTCTTCGGCAACGTGCTCGGTGTGGATCGCTCGGCCCTGCTGCTGACCCTGAGCGCCGGGGGGATCGCGCTGCTGGCCGTGGCCTTGGGCTACAAGGCGCTGTTCGCGTACACCTTCGACGAGATCCACGCCCGGGCGTTGGGTATGAATACGGCGGTGATCCACTACGGTCTGATCCTGCTCCTGACCCTGACCATCGTGGCCAGCCTGGAGACCGTCGGCATCATCCTCGTGGTGGCCATGCTCATCACCCCCGGGGCGACCGCCTACCTGCTCACTGACCGCTTGACCCGCATGATCGTCCTGGCCGCGGCGTGCGGGGTCATCGCGGCGGTGGTGGGCCTCTATCTCGCTTATTACTTTGATGTGGCCTCGGGCGGCGCCATGGTGCTGGTTTCTGCCTCGCTCTTCCTGCTGGCGCTGTTGCTGGCGCCACGTCACGGTTTGCTGCCACGCTGGGTGCGCCGCTGGCGGGCGCTGGCTGCCGGCTAGCGGCTTTGTATACTGAGGGGGACGATTCCAAGCCCAGGGAGGTCGTGGAGGTGTCCGTCCGAATCCTGTTCCTGGTGGCAACGGCCGCGCTGCTGGCCGGGTGCGCGGGCACCGTGCCCGACCCGATACGCAGCGCCCCGGATGAGGCCCCGACCCTGGGCCAGGTGCGCTCCGACGCCGGGGCCCACGACGGCGAGCGGGTGCGCTGGGGCGG
>PULM01000072.1 GCA_003552345.1 Ectothiorhodospiraceae bacterium | reverse complement strand
CTGCGTATAGCGGCTGGGAACCTCCCTCCTAGACTGGCCGACTAAGTGGCCAACCAAGACCAGCACACGTCTCGTATCAGGGTGCGCTGCGCGCCGTGCCCGGCGCGCCCTACAAAAAAAACGGCGCCCGAGGGCGCCGTTTCCAGGACGAGTCCCGGGGACGATAGCCCCCGGGTGATGTTGCCTGCCGGTTACTCGGCGTTGCGGTCGCGCAGACCGTCGGTGCCCAGATCACCGAACTGCAGGAAGTCGAAGTCCTCGTCCTCCTCGCCCATCAGGCCCGGATAGTCCTCGACCATCTTGGCCCCGTCCAGCGGCAGCTGCTCACCGTAGTGGCAGGTGGCGCACTGGACCTTGGCGATGTCACCGGTCGGCCCCAGGCGGACATCGGGCTGACCTGCCTCCAGCGGCTCGATCCAGTTGACGTTGAGATCACGCGTCATCCGGATACCGTGCCAGGAGATCTCCCGCGCCTCCGGGCTCTCGTCCCACTGCCCCAGCCGGCCGGTGTTGTGGCAGGTGGTGCAGTTGGAGCCGGTGCCGGCGGACATGTGCATCATGAGGCTGTAGGAGGCCTCAGTGTCCTGCAGCGAGACGTCCCACCCGTTGTCCTGGGGCAGGATGGTATCGCCCTCGACCCGCAGATCGTCGTGACCGAGCAGATAGCGCTCGAACGCGTTCCGCGGCAGCGAGGTGTACTCCGTCTTCTCGCTGGCCAGGTTCTGCATCATGGTGTTGCCCAGACCGGCAGGCACGATGTCCTGCTCCGGCTCGGCAAACCAGCTCTCCTCCGGCAGGTTCTCGCCACGGTGACAGGTGTAGCAGGTGACACCCGTGTCATCCATGTGCGCGTCCCAGTTGGCGTTCACGTACCGGTTCATCTCGATCATCTGACGAGACACCTGGTACGTGTACAGCTCCTCGCTGGCGAAGTCGTTGCCGTCGTGGCAGTAGGTGCAGCCCTCATCCGGGGACACCCACTCGGTCATGCTCTGCATGAGCCGGGTGAACTCGGCGACGCTGAGGTCGGTGAGCACCTCCACGTTCTGATAGACCTCGCCAGCCCTGGGCCCCTCGGCCGAGACCGGGTCCGCGGCCTCCGGCGCGAGGTGGAGGTCGTCGTCCCGCAGGCGCGGGTTGGTGACCTCCTCCATGCCGGTGCCCCGGTAGCCTTCCTGCTCGGTGTCGACCGGCGGACGCTCGCATCCGACGACGACCGCGAGACCGGCGGACAGGGCACCAACCGCCAAGGATCGGTTCAGATACATATGACTGCTCATCACTCCGTCCCCCCTGCTGCCGGATCCACTGCCGGTGTGAAGAACTCCGGATACTCAGGGGCGATGCCGTGGTGGACCCCCCACAGGTACCAGTTCTCAACCACGGTGCCGGTCAGCAGGATACCGATGCCACCCGTGATCACGCAGAGGATGGCGAACCAGTAACCCCACCGGTGGATGGACTCCATCGTGGCGTTGAAGCCCATGGTCCAGCGCCAGAACAGCGCCGAACGCTCCGCAGCGGTACCGCGGTCGGTGATCTGCTCGATCTCGCGCTCGGCGTTGTAGCGACCCGCCGCCAGGATGGTGGCGCCGTGCATCGCGAACAGCAGAGCCGAACCGAACAGGAACACGATCGACAGCATGTGGAACGGGTTGTAGTACAGGTTGCCGTACCGCAGCGAGAACGCCGTGGTCCAGTCCAGGTGCGGGAAAATGCCGAACGGCACGCTCTTCGCCCAGCTGCCCATCAGAAGCGGCCAGAAGAAGCCGATGGCCAGGAAGAGGAAGATCGCCGCGGCAAAGGCCCAGGCCACGTGGGTACCGAGCCCCAGCGCGCGCGCCCGGTTGTACGTCCGCATCCACCAGAGCAGGATCGACAGCGTCAGCGTGAAGCCGGCGATCAGCCACCAACCACCGTCATTGAGCGGCGGCAGGCTGAGCCCGTACTCCGGCGGCGGCGGCTCCAGGGCCACCCAGAAGAACTGACGGATGAACTCGAGCGGGCTCCAGTCCACCGACGCCAGCATGTTCATGCCGATGATGATGATCGACAGCAGACCGAAGAGGATCGACATCACCCCGGTGGTGCCGAGATAGACCGGACCGACCTGGGCGTCACCGATCTTCCCGAGCAGCCAGGAGTGGGTCGCCCCCTTGGTCCGGGGCCAATCCCCGGCCGGGAGTTCGATGCCCGGATCCGTCGGGCCCCGGACCTGAACGCGGGTAAAGATATTCTGATACTCAGCCATTTCTGATTACCCCCCCCAGGACCAGATCGGGACGTTGAGCCACCAGTTCCACCACTCAGGCCAGCCACGGGTCCAGAACGGGCCGCTGATGATGATGCACACAGCACTCCAGAAGCCGGCGTTCAGGGCCAGGAACAGGCCAAGACGGTGGATGCCCAGGCTGCCGATCGAGTAGCCGACCACGTCGCGGAAGAAGGTGTTCTCATGCTCCGCGGTCTTCACCGGCTCCCCCTTCTTGGGGTTGGTGACCGATAGGATCAGACCACCGTGCAGCGCCAGGGCCAGGGTGACGGTGAAGAAGAAGGTCACGGCCAGCATGTGGGCCGGATTGTAGTGGAAGTGGAGGAACTGATACCCCACGTTCGACACCCAATCCAGGTGGCTCAGGATCCCGTACGGGAACCCGTGCCCCCAGGCGCCCATCAGCAGCGGCCGGAAGACCACGAGTGTCGCGTAGGCGAGGATCGCGACCGCAAAGGCGACGGGCACGTGATAGCCCATGCCGAGCTTCTTGGAGATCTCCGCCTGGCGCAGGGCCCACGCGATAAACGCGCCCAGAGCGCAGACGGTGATGATCTGCCAGAGGCCGCCCTCCATCATGGGCGCAAGGGCCAGCCCATAGCTCAGGTCGGGCGGGGCGATCGAGATCCGCCAAAGGTTGAAGGTGTCTTGGGAGGCACCGTAGATGATCAGGACGGTGCCGAGGACCGAGAAGATCGCCGTAAGCACCCCGAAGATGCCCACGTAGAACGGCCCAATCCAAAAGTCAAACAAGTCCCCCCCGAGGAGTGTACCTCCTCGGACACGATATTTTTTTTCAAAGTCGAGCATCGCCATGGCTGGGTCCTCACATCACGGGCAACACGGCGCCTCAGGGATCCCGAAGCCCTCGGCGAGCGACCGCCCCGGGTGTGAGTCACACCGGGGCGGTCCTCCCGAAGAGCCGGGGGCTCGGGTGCTTAGACCTCCCGCTGCTGCGGCATGACCGCAGCATCGGCGACCTCGGCAGCCGACTCGGCGTTGCCGTAGGGGTTACCCTCGAGCCAGTTGAAGTTCTCCGTGCTCAGGAGGATGAAGTGAACCAGCAGAGCCAGGACGGCCATGCCCACGTGGGCCAGAACCACCGTACGGCGATAGTCGAGGATCTTCCACATTCTCCACATGATTACGTCTCCTTAAGCAGCGATGGGCGCGATGGAATGAACAGCGGCGGTGACGGCGTTGGCACCCTCGATCAGAGCGGCACCGAAGCCCTCCTCGCCCGGAATCCACGGACGCCAGGCCCAGGCCAGGATGTGCGCCACGACGGCAACACCGACATAGACGGTGAAGGCCTGAGAGAACATCGCGTGAAACTCTTTGGCTTCCTCGTCGCTAACGTTCCGCATCTCGTCAGCCATAATTACTTCCTCCGTTCGACTTTTCGCCTGCGCCGCGCGCCCCCGCGCGGCTCGGGTTGGTCACCACGCTT
>PULM01000085.1 GCA_003552345.1 Ectothiorhodospiraceae bacterium | reverse complement strand
GAGCCGAACAGGGCGAAGCCGACCACCCAGGCGAGCTGGGTGAACAGCGCCCCGGCGATGCCCTCCAGGAAGACCAGCGGCACGAAGATGGCCAGCGTGGTCAGGGTGCTGGCGGTCACCGCCGGGGCCACCTCCAGGGTGCCGCTGACCGCCGCCTCGTAGGGGGGCACACCGCGCTCGCGGCGGGCCATGATCGACTCCAGAACGACGATGGCGTTGTCGACCATCAGCCCCACGCCCAGGGCGATCCCGCCCAGGGTCATCAGGTTCAGGGTGAAGCCGGCGAAGTAGACCAGGGCGAAGGTGGTGATCAGCGAGACCGGGATGGCCACCGCGGCCACCATGGCCGCGCGCAGATCGCGCAGGAAGACCAGCAGCACCACCAGCGCCAGCACGCCGCCCAGGAGGATCGCTCGCCCCAGGTTCTGCATGGAGCGCTCGATGTAGACGGCGGTATCCTGCACCGGGATCAGGCCCACCTGCGGCAGCTCGCTGCGCAGCTGCTCGAGCTCCGCGCGCACCCGCTCGGCGGTGGCCACGGTGTTGGCGTCGGAGCGGCCGCGCACCGCCAGGCGAATCCCCGGTTCACCGTCGATGCGGATGCGCCGGGTCTCCTCCTCGTGGGTGTCGCGGACCTGGGCCAGCTGGCCCAGGCGGACCAGGGAGCCGTCCTCGCCGCGGGTCACCGGCAGCTCCTCGAGGGCGTCCAGGTCGGTCACCCGCCCCGGCACGCGCAGGCCCAGCTCCAGGCGCCCCTCGGCCCGGCGCCCGGCGGCCACCTCGAAGTCGGCGTCGGCGATGGCCTCCCGGACATCCTCCAGGGAGAGCTGCGCGGCGCGCAGCCGCCCCGGGTCCACGGCGATCTCCACCTCCCGCTCGAGCCCGCCCCAGATATCCAGCGCCCCGACCCCGGGCACGCGCTCGATGCGGTCACGGATGCGGTCCTCGGCCAGGGAGCGCAGCTCGATGGGGGCGAGCTCGGCGGCGAGGCCGATGACCATCACCGGGCGGTCGGAGAGATCCAGAAAGCGCAGCCGCGGTCGATCGGCCTCGTCCGGGAGGTCGCGGATGATGCGATCGAGCCGCTCGCGGATGTCGTTGGCCGCAGCCTCCAGATCGGTCCCCCAGGCAAAGGAGAGGCTGACGTCGCCCTGGTCCTCGGCGGAGACCGATTCGATGCGCTCCACCCCGGCCACCGGGGCCACGGCGTTCTCGATGGGCTCGACGATCTGCGATTCCACCTCCTCGGGGCCGGCGCCCGGGTAGTTGGTGGAGATGCGCAGGGTGGGGTAGTCGATCTCCGGCAGCAGGTCCACCGGCAGCCGGTCGAGGGCGTTCAGGCCCAGGGTCACGGCGATCAGCGTGACCATGACGGTGAACACCGGTCGCCGGGCGCAGAAGGCGGCGATCTTCACGGCGCGGCCACCTCGTCACCCGACTCGCCGACCACCTCGACGCGGCTGCCGTCGGCGAGCAGGTGTTGACCGAGGGTCACCACGGCGCCGCTCAGGGGCGTCTCGCCCTCCTCCTGCGGGCGCACCTCGACCCGCCCCTCGGCACGCAGGCCGGTCTCCACCGGCACCAGACGCACCCGGGGCGGTCCCTCCTCGGCCTCCTCGAGCAGGAAGACCGAGGACCGGCCGCCGCGCTGGATGACCGCCTCGCGGGGGACGGTGACCACGTCCTCGGCGCGCCCGACCTCCACCGCCAGGCGGGCGAACATGCCCGGGCGCAGGCGGCCTTCGGGGTTGGGGACGGTGAATTCCACCCGCGCCTGGCGCGTGGTGGCGCTGAACAGCGGCGCCAGCCTCGCCACCTCGGCCTCGAACTCCTGGCCCGGGTAGCCCTCGACGCGCAGCCGGGCCGGCTGCCCCGGCACCAGGCGGGCGTAGTCGCGCTCGGTGACGAACGCCTCGGCGCGCAGCTCCGAGACATCGAGCAGGGTCACCACCGCCTCGCCGGCGCTGACCGTGGCCCCGGGGTCCTTGAAGCGCTCGCCCACCACTCGCTCGCCCTCGTCCCAGCCGGCGCGGATCTCGGTGAACGAGCGGCGGATCTGCGCGGCGCTCAGCGCCGCCTGCTGCTGGGCGATCTGCGCGCGCGCCAGCTGCACGCGGCTGCGCTCGGCGGCCACCTGGGCCTCGGCCGCCTCCAGCTCGGCGGCGGAGGCGATCTCGCGCTCGCGCAGTTCACGGGTGCGGTTGAGGTCGCGCTCGGCGGAGGCCAGCGCCGCCTGGCTCTCGGCCAGCTGCGCCCGCGCCACCTCGAGCCCGGCCTCGGCCTCGGCCACTTCCTGGGCGACCTCCTGATCGTCGAGCCGGGCGATCAGATCACCGGGCTCGACGGTATCGCCGATGCGCACCTCCAGGCTGCGCAGCTCGCCGGTGATCTTGGGCGCCAGCTGATAGCGCACGCTGGCCTCCAGGCTGCCATCGAAGCGGCGCACATCGGTCAGATCGCGCCGCTCCACCGGCTCCACCTCGACGGCCACGGCAGCGCTCTCGCGCTCGGCGCCGGGGCCTGCGCCGGTGCCCAGATCGGCGCGGAACAGCACCACGGCACCGATCACGATCAGGGCACTGGCGCCCCACAGGAGGAAGGTCTGGATGCGGCTACGGGCTCTGACGGGCATGAAGTCTCGATCGGTTCACCGGTTGGGAAGGTGCGGCAAAGTATACCAATCCCCTGCGCCGCTTCGGGGGAAACCGGCCCGGGCCCGCTGCGCGGTGGCTACGCCCCGCGCTCGCCGAGCAGTTCACGCAGGCCGGCTTCATCGAGGACTTCGACACCGAGTTCCCGCGCCTTGTTCAGCTTGCTGCCGGCATCCGCCCCCGCCACCAGGTAGTCGGTCCGGCTCGAGACGCTACCGGTCACCCGACCGCCGCACGCCTCGATGGCGGCCTTGGCCTCGTCCCGGGTCAGGCCCTCCAGGGTGCCGGTGAGCACCAGGGTGCAGCCGGCCAGGGGTGAGGCGGCGGCCTGCTCCGGCGCTTGCGGCTCGTCCCAGTGGACGCCGACGGCGCACAGGTGATCGACCACCTCGCGGTTGTGCGACTCGGCGAAGAAGCCGGCGATGGCCCGGGCCACCACCGGGCCGACATCCTCCACCGCCTCGAGCTCCTCGGCCGGTGCCGCCATCACGCGCAACAGGGCCTCGCTGGTGATGGCCGTCTCCGCACCCAGGCCGGCGGCCGCGCGCAGGGCGGCCCGATCACCCCGGGGGATATCGGTGGCCAGGGCGTAGGCCGCCTCGGCCAGGCGGCGGGCGGTGACCTCGCCGACATGGGGGATGCCCAGGGCGTAGAGAAAGCGCGCCAGGCTGGTGCTGCGCGCCCGCTCGAGCGCGGCGAGGAGGTTGTCGGCGGACTTATCCCCCATGCGCTCGAGCCCCGCCAGGCGGGCATGCTCAAGGCGAAACAGGTCGGCCAGGTCGACCACCAGCCCCTTGGCCACCAGCTGCTCGACGATCTTCTCGCCCAGCCCGTCGATGTCCAGGGCGCGACGGGAGGCGAAGTGGAGGATGGCGCCCTCGCGCTGGGCGGGGCAGTAGAGGCCGCCGCCGCAGCGATGGGCCGCCTCGCCCTCGATGCGCTGCACCGCCGAGCCGCACTCCGGGCAGGTCTGCACGCGCTCCTCGAAGCGCCACGGCTCGGCCTGCGGCGGGCGCTTATCGGGGATCACGGCGGTGATCTGCGGGATGACGTCGCCGGCACGGCGCACCATGACGGTAT
>PULM01000008.1 GCA_003552345.1 Ectothiorhodospiraceae bacterium | reverse complement strand
CCGTGATTTGCGCCGTGTCGCCTATGGCGATGTCCGAGCGGTGGTCTGCTATCTGCACCTGGAGGCGATCCGCGAATTGGAACCGCGCTGGCGCGCGCAGCTGCCGGCAGGGGCGCTGGTGATCAGCAATACGTTCCGCATCCCCGGCTGGCGACCCACTGCGGTGCAGCGGCCGCCGGTGCGCCTGGATGCGCCGGTCTACGTCTACCGCGTGCCGCACGCCTTCGCCGCCGCCGTGGACCTGCGCGGCTAGCTCAGCGGTGGCCGTGGCGACGGCGGATGGCCTCGATCTCGTCGCTGCGGCGCAGAAAGGCCGCCACGCACTCCGTGCAGAGTTTGCCGGCGGTCGCCTCGGCGCGCAGCGTCACGGTCGCCTCCTTAATGCCCCAGGCCCGCTTGTAGGGGCGTTCGCTGGTCAGGGCGTCGAAGACGTCCGCTACCGCCACGATGCGTCCCTCCAGGGGGATCTGGTCACCGCGCGCCCCGGTGGGATAGCCACTGCCGTCCAGGCGCTCGTGGTGGTAGGCGACGATGTTGCGCATGATGCCCGCCCGCCGGTCCTCACTGAGGCCGAGCTCTTCGGTCATGGCGATGACCGTGGCCACGCCACGAGTGACGTGCTCGCGCATCTGCGCGAACTCCTCCTCGGTGAGCCGCCCCGGCTTGAGCAGGATCTCGTCGGGTACGGCGATCTTGCCGACGTCGTGGACCGGCGCGAACTGGTAGACCATCTCGATGTATTCATCGCTGAGCGGATGCGTCCGGGCCAGTTCCAGGGCGATCAGGCGGCTGTACTCCGCCATCCGCGCCAGGTGGCCGCCGGTCTCATCGTCCCGGGCGCGGCCGAAGGCCATGGCGGTGCGTGCCGCGCCACGCAGCGTCTGCGTGGTGCGGATGGAGGTGATGGCGAGCAGGCGGGCCAGGTCGATATACGGCGCCAACCGCTCGATAACGGCGTCCGAAAAGTAGCCCGGCTGCCGCGAGTTGAGGAAGAGGAAGCCGAAGAAATCCTCCTCGTGCTGCAGCGGTAGGATCAGCCCGGAGCGCAGGCCGGATTGGCGGATGCTCACGGTGTGCCGTCGCCCGCTGGGGTGGGCTTCGTAGTCGTCGATGACCCGGACCTGGGGCGCCTCGGCCAGGGCGTGCAGGGTGGGCACCTCGGCCAGGTCGGTCTCGTAATGATCCAGCGGGCTGGGGGCGTCACCGCCGGCGCCATAGGTCTTGAGGCGGTTGGCGTCGGCTTCGTAGATGGCTACGGCGATGCGGTGGATGGCGCCATTGGCCAGGGCCTCGTTGATGTGATGGCGCAGACGTTCGAAGCGCTCGCTCAGGCGCAGGTGAGGCTCCTGGCTGCTCAGCGGCAGGCTGTCCAGCGCGACGGCACAGGAGGGGCCAGCCAGCGGGTTGTTCGGCGTTTCGTGGGCACCCATGACATCTCCGGCGGGTTCGGGAGGGGGCAACGGGTGTCCATACCCTCATTTGATGGTCCGCAAAAGTACCACAAATTTCGCGGTTGTGGTGATGGATCCGCTGGTTGGCCCGATCGGGCGCGTTGACAGCTGCCCTGAGCCGGCCGTAGAGTCCAACCTCTCCCAGGTGACCCGGCCCATGGATCCGTGCCGGGGCCGTCCGCCAACGTCGGGCCCAGCGGGCTACGTGGCGAACGGTCGGGAAGTCGGTGCGCCCGGCGGCCGTCCGCGAGGCGGTGGCGGGCAAGGCCGACGCTGTCCCCGCAACGGTAGGCGAGTGCGGGCGCTGCAAGGCCACTGCACCCCCGGTGTCCACCTGGGCACCTGGTGCGGGAAGGCGCAGCGCCCGGGGCGATTCCCCCGCTCGCGAGCCCGGAGACCGGCCTGGGGGTTGCAGCCACACGGCGGGGAACCGTGCGTGGCGGTGACAGCCCTGGCCGCAGCACCGGCGTCGCGGTGGTATGTGCCCTGTCTCCGACCCCCCATTCCCCCCGCATGGCGCACTCGGATCCCAGGACTGGAGGAGCCATGCACCGCTATCCATTCATCGCACTCGCAGCAGGGATCGCCCTGATCCTCGGCGGCTGTGGCGATGCCCGCGACACGGCCCCATCGGATCCGGCCGGCGAGCAGACCCATGAGGTCGAGGATATGCTCGGCCGCAGTGTCGAGGTCCCGGAGTCCGTCGAGCGGATCGCCACGGTCAACGTCGACGCCTTCCGTATGGCCCTGCACCTGGGGGTTGAGGACCGCCTGGTGGGCATCCCCAGCGACATGTACGGGTCGCGTTTCTCCGCCGCCAAGCCCATCGAGGTGGAGGCCTTCGGCCGCCTCGACGAGGTGGCGATGGTCGGTGGCGGTCAGCCCGGCTCGGAGGTCAGCGCCGAGCGGGTGCTGGCCACGGAGCCGGATCTGTTCATCTACTGGGCCTTCAGCCGCGGTGATGACGACCAGGCCATGGCCGAGCAGGCCGAGCGCTATCAACAACAACTCGGCGTCCCGGTGCTGGCCCTGAACACCCTGGGGCGGGAGCGAGCCTCCCAGGAGGCCGTCGAGGAGCAGATCGAGCAGGCCTATCGGCTCCTCGGCGAAGTGACCGGGCGCGAGGAGCGGGCCGAGGAGTTGCTCGACTTCTACCACGCCACAGTCTCCGCCGTTCAGGAACGGGTCGCCGACGAGCGGCCGCCTCGGGTCTATCTGGCCCACCGGCGCAACCTCTACAACCACGTCTCGTTCTATTTCCCGGTCGAGCAGCTCGGTGCCGAGATGGTCACCGCCGGTCGTGCCGGGGATGACGGCGAGGTCAGTGCCGAGGAGCTGGTGCGCTGGGATCCGGAGCACATCCTGCTCCACACGCCCTCGCAGGCGAGCCGCGTAGACCGCGAAGAGGTCCTTGGGGATGAGCGCCTCTCCGGTGTGGAGGCCATCGAGGCGGAGCGCATCCACCGCTTCAAGGGCACTTACATGGGCTGGGATCTGGCCACCGGGCTGATCGACCTGGTGCACATGGGGCGGGTGCTCTATCCCGAGGCCATGGCGGAGGTCGATCTGCGCGAGCAGGGTGAGGAGATTCTGGAGGTCTTCTACGACGACCCCGGGCTCTACGATCGGCTCTTGAAGCTGAGCAGCCTCGAGGATGACTGAGGCGGCCGTCGACAGCCCGGGGCGAGCAGCCCCGGCATCGGGGGTGATCGACGACTATGCGCGGGCCATCTGGCGTCGCAGCCTGGTGCTGCTCGGCCTGGCGATGGCCCTGATCGCTACTCTGGTCTTCGGCCTGGCGCTGGGCCCGATGGGCATCCCACTGAGCGAGGTGGTGCAGGCGCTGGTGGCCCGACCGCTGGGGGCGTCCTGGGTCAGCGCGCAGACCGAGAACGTGGTCTGGAACATCCGCCTGCCGCGCCTGGCCACCGCGGTGGTGGCCGGCATGGGGCTGGCGCTCGGCGGCGTGATCCTGCAGAGCCTGTTGCGCAACCCCATGGCCTCGCCGTTCACCCTGGGGATCGCCTCGGGGGCCTCGCTGGGGGCGGCGCTGGCGATCATCTTCGGCTTCTCGGCCTTCGGTGTGTACGGCATCGTCGGCAACGCCTTCCTCTTCGCCATGGCGGTGTCCATGCTCATCCTGCTCATCGGGCAGTGGAAGGGGGCGACGCCGATGAGCCTGATCCTCGCCGGCATCGCGCTGATGTACTTCTTCGGGGCGACGACGACGCTGCTGATCTACTTCGCCGACGCCGACGCCACCCGAGAGGTGATGTTCTGGAGCGTGGGCAGCCT
>PULM01000184.1 GCA_003552345.1 Ectothiorhodospiraceae bacterium | reverse complement strand
CTCGCGTTCTTGCCGGGGTACGCCCTGGTCATCGCCCTGCGCCAGCTTCGCAGCTACCTTCGCATGCGTCGGGGCAAGCGGCCCCCGCACACGATCACCTTTGACCGTCGCAATCAGACCGTCTCCCTTCCGCCGGTCGGCGAAGGCGAGTACATCGAGGTGCCCTGGCAGGAGCTGCAGGTCATCCCCGAGTACAGTCCGGGGTCGTATGGCGGGCATTTTGGCGGGTTCAGTGCGTTGCGCCCGGATAACCACCTCAGTGTGCCGCTGGGTCGGCTGCAGGAGGAGTGGGATTTCTATTGCTGGTACATGGATCCGCGCAAGCCGCTGCCACCTGGACGGGTCTTCGACCCCTACCGCCGGCGTGCCGATGAGCGGCGCGCCCGGGAGTTCGGCCCCGAGGTGCTGCGCCGTTACCCGAGTGCCCTTACCGACGGCAGCCTCGAGCCGCCCGGGGGCGCCGCCAGGCCGGGCTAGCCGTCGATCAGCCCACCGGCAAGCCGGGCCGCACCCACGGCGGCCTCGGTCTCCTCGGCGGCGCTGACGGGCACGCCCAGATAGCGACTGCGGATCCGCGTCCAGGCGGGATTGGCGGCGCCGCCGCCTACCGTGATCACGCGCTCCAGCGCCGGCGCCCCCAGCTCCTGCAGCCGTCGGTAACCCGCGGCCTCCACCGCGGCGATGCCCTCCAGCAGTCCCTGGAGGAAGCGCCCCGGATCCTCGGGGCGCGGCTCCAGCCGGGGCTGCAGCTGCGGGTCGGCGCAGGGGAAGCGCTCGCCCGCAGCGGGCAGTGGGTAGTAATCGAGGCCGGTGTCGTGCTCCGGGTCCAGGCGCGCGCTGAGGGCCTCCAGCTCCGCGTCGCTGAAATAGCGGCTCAGGATGCCAGCGCCGCAGTTCGAGGCACCGCCGGCCAGGAAGTGTGCGCCCAGGCGGTGGCTGTACACCCCGTGCTCCGGGGCGAAGAGCGGCTGCGGGGTGAGCTGCTTGACGGCCAGCGTCGTGCCCAGCGAGGTGACGGCCTCGCCGGGGGCCCGCGCACCGGTGGCCAGAAAGCCGGCGATGGAGTCGGTGGTGCCGGCCATGACCCGGCAGTCGTCACTCAGGTAGGTGGCGCGCGTCACCTCCGGGCGGATCGTGCCGATGGCCGTACCCGGCGCGAAGGCGGCAGGCAGGCAGTCTGCGGGCAAGGGGACGTGCTCCAGCCAGTCCGGCCAGCAGCGGCGGATCGGATCGTAGCCCAGCTTCAGGGCGTTGTTCTCGTCGGTGCAGTCGAACCGGCCGCACAGCTGCCCGGCGATCCAGTCGGCCTGAGTCAGCAGCTGGCACGGACCGCGCAGCCCGTAGAGCGCGGCCAGATGCAGCGCGCGGGCCAGGCCGGAACCGCTGCCGTGGGCCCCGCTCTCCAGCGGGGCATGGCGGGAGACCACGGCCGTCCAGGTGCCGGCAGCCGGTTCGTCGTAGCGCATGGCGCGGGTCAGCGGCGTGCCGTCGGCGGCGACCCAGAGCACGGTGCCGGAGGTGCCATCCACGGCCACGCGGCCGACCGGTCGTCGCGCCTCGGCCACGGCCCGGGCCAGTGCGGCGCGGGCCACCACCCACCAGGTCTCCGGGTCGGCGGGCATGCCCCCGCCCGGCCAATCCGCTCGGGCGCGGGCCAGCACCCCGCCCTGGGCGTCGATCACGGCTGCCCGGCACCCGGAGGTGCCGACGTCGAGCCCTGCGCTGGCGTGTCTGCGGTTCGATGCCACGGGTCGTGCTGCGCTATGGTGTGAAGGGAACACCCAGTATCACGCAACCCGACAGCCAGACGCGAGAGGAGGCCCATGTCCCAGTCCAGCCAGCCGTGGACCCAACCCATGCCCGAGGAGCAGTTCCAGCGCATGCGTGAGGTCCTCGCCGCGCCCAGCCCCGTCGGCCTCGAAGGGGCCATGACCTACGGCGTGCTCAAACCGTACTTCGAGTCGTTCGCCCCCGCCGACTGGCGGGTCCATCAGTTCCAGGGGCACGCCGGGATCGTCCTGGATACCCACCCGGGGCGGGATGACCTGTTCAAGGTGATGGTGGTCGGCCACGCCGACAAGATCCGCATGCAGGTGCGCAGTATCGGCGACGACGGCAAGGTCTGGATCGACAGCGACTCCTTCCTGCCCGGCACGCTGATCGGCCACGAGGTCGCCCTGTTCAGCGAGGCCCCGGAGAATCCCGGCGCCTACCGGCGCATCGAGGGCGGCACCGTGGAGGCCCTGGGGGCCATCCATTTCGCCGACGAGGAGACGCGCACCGGGCGCAAGGGGGTCAAAAAGGAACAGCTCTACCTGGAGCTCCACATCCACGGCGAGAACAAGAAAAAGCAGGTCGAAGACCTGGGCGTGCGCCCCGGTGATCCGATCCTCCTCGATCGGCCCATCCGCCGCGGCTTCAGCCCGAACACCTTCTACGGGGCCTACCTGGACAACGGCCTGGGTTGCTTTACCACCGCCGAGGCGGCGCGGCAGATCGCCGAGGCCGGCGGCGCGCGCAACGTGCGCATGCTCTTCGCCATCGCCAGCTACGAGGAGATCGGCCGCTTCGGCAGCCGCGTACTGGCCAGCGAGCTGCGCCCGGATGCACTGATCGCGGTGGACGTGGACCAGGACTACGTTGCCGCCCCGGGGGTCTCGGACAAGCGCTTCCAGCCGCTGACCATGGGGGCCGGGGTGACCTACACCGTCGGTGCCGTGGCCAGTGAGCAGCTCAACGCCGTGATCCAGCGCGTGGCCAGCGAGCAGCAGATCCCCGTGCAGCGCGACGTCAGCGGTCGCGATACCGGTACCGACGGCATGGCCGGGGTGCTCGGCAACGTCGACTGCACCGCCGCCTCGCTGGGGATTCCGGTGCGCAACATGCACACCATCTCCGAGAGCGGCCACACCGGCGACGTGCTGGCGGCCATCCACCTGGTCACCGGGACCCTGCGGGCCCTCGATGCCCAGGACGACGGCAGCGGCCGGCTGCGTGAGACCTTCCGCCAGGGTCATCCGCGGCTGGATCAGGCGGCGGAGCTGGCCCATCCGGGGCCGACCGCCAAGGGCGCGAAGGGCGACAAGGACGCCTAGCGGCCTGCACCCGGGGGCCGGCCATCAAAAAGGCGGGTGCCGCCGCGGCGGCACCCGCCTTTTCTACCCGGTCTGCCCGGTTTGCCCGGTCTGCGGGTGTCGGCGCCCGGCGTCAGGCGGCGCGCCCGGGACGCCCGCCCTGACCGCGGCGCGGGTTGCCGCGCCGGGGGTTGCCGCCGCCGCGCCGGACCGGCTCGAAGCCCTGAGCGATCTGCGCCGGAATCTCGCGCTTGACCAGACGCTGGATGGCCTTGAACTGGCCGCGCTCCTCGCCGCCGACCAGCGACCAGGCCTCCCCGCTGTCCCCGCCGCGGCCGGTGCGGCCGATGCGGTGGATGTAGTCCTCGGGGTTGTTGGGCAGGTCGTAGTTGACCACGTGGGGCAGGCCGGCGATGTCCAGCCCGCGGGCGGCCACATCGGTGGCGACCAGGGCGCGGACCGACTTGCGCTTGAACGCGGCCAGGGCCCGGCCGCGCTGACCCTGGCTCTTGTCGCCGTGGATCGATTGCGAGCGGATACCCTCGCGCTCCAGCTGCTCGGCCAGGCGGTCGGCGCCGCGCTTGGTGCGGGTGAAGACCAGTACCTGGCGCCAGTCGCCGTCGTTGATCAGCTGGGTGAGCAGCTCGCGCTTGCGCCCGGCGTCGACAAAGTAGGCGCCCTGTTCCACCGCCTCGGCGGCGGCATTGGCGGTGCCGGTCTCGATGACCGTCGG
>PULM01000130.1 GCA_003552345.1 Ectothiorhodospiraceae bacterium | reverse complement strand
CGCGGCTGCGGTTCGCTGGCCTGGCGCATGGCCTCACGAAAGTCCATGTCCCGGGCCTTGTAACCGGGCGTGTCCGCATTGGCGATGTTCGAGGCGAGCAGCTCATTGCGCTCGCCGCGCAGGCGCATGGCCTGCTCCGGCACCGAGAAGGCCTGATCGAAGCCGATCCGCATGGCGGGCTCCCGTGGTGTTCGTTCGCCGAATACCTATGCAGATCGCATGCCAGTGAGGCGGGGTTGTCGGATCAATGAGTAAGGCGGAACCGGGTGCTCGCGGGCGGCAAACGCTTGCCGCTTTGCCGGCAAGCCGTGTCCGTCATTCGCGCCGCCGGTAGATCACGCCGCCATCAAGACGGACCAGTTCGAAATCGTCGGAGTGCCGGGCCAGGGACTCCGAGGCGCCCACGATCAGGTAGCCCCCCGGCCGGGTCACCTGGGCGATCCGCTGGACGATATCCCGCCGCGACTCCCAACCGAAGTAGATGAGCACGTTGCGGCAGTAGACGATGTCGAATCGCCCCAGGCCGGCGTAGCTCTCTAGCAGGTTGTGCACCCGGAAGCTGGTCCGCCGGCGCACAGCGGACTTGACCTCCCAGGTGTTCTCCCCGACGGCATCGAAGAAGCGCTGCTGACGCGCCGGCGCCAGCCCCCGGCGCGCGACGTTGGCGGTATACCGCCCGCGCCGGGCCTCCTCGACCATGGCGGTGGAGATGTCGGTGCCGAGGATCTCCGCCTCCATGCGCCCACCGCCGTCGTTGTACTCATCGACGGTCATACTGATCGAGTACGCCTCCTGCCCGGAGGAGCAGGCGGCGGACCAGATGCGCACAGGCCAGACACGGCGGCGCTCCATCTCCGGGAGCAGATGCTTGCGCAACACATCGAACGGGAAGCTGTCACGAAACCACTGGGTCTCGTTGGTGGTCATCGCCTCGATGACCCGGCCCTTGAGATCGGCCGTGGGGCGGTGCTCGAGCCGCTGGACCAGGGTGGCCAGGTCGGGGATCCCCTCGGCCTCGAGAAGCGGCCCAAGACGGCTGGCCACCAGATACTGCTTGCTCGGCCCCAGGACGATGCCGCAGGCGCGCTCCAGGAACTGCGCGAACGCCTGGTACTCCTGCTCACCAATGGAAAGTGCGGACAATCTGTCCTCCTTTCATGCTCACCCCCCTCGCTCAGCCAGCCGCGCGCCGACCCGCTCGGCCAACTCCTGAGAGTGGAACTTGGCCAGGAACTCGTCGGCCCCCACGCGACGCACCATCTCGGTGTTGAACACACCGCTGAGCGAGGAGTGGAGCAGGACGTGGACCCCGGCAAGCCCCGCATCCTGACGGATCGAGCGGGTCAGGGTGTACCCGTCCAGCACCGGCATCTCGATGTCCGAGACCACCATCAACAGATCGTCTAGCCCGCCGGCATCCTGCTCCTTCCAGGCACGCAACTGCTCCAGCGCCTCGCGCCCATTGTTCTTGGTGATCACGCGCACACCGATCTCCTCGAGCGTGCGCTTGATCTGCCCCCGCGCCACGGCCGAGTCATCCACCACCAGGACCTTGTAGACCTCCGACCCCTCGGCATGCTCAACGCCGCCGCCTTCCGTCACTTCCGGATCGGCGCCGCCGGCGCGCTGGACCTCCGCAAGGACCTTCTCCACATCGACGATCTGGATCATCTGCCCGTCGTAGCGGGCCACGGCGGTCAGGTAACTGCCGGCGCTGCCGCCGCTCGGCGGTGGCAGGACATCTTGCCAGTTGATGTTGACGATCCGATCCACGCCGCCGACGAGAAAGCCCTGGACCTGGCGGTTGTACTCCGTGACGATGATGTAGTTGCCCTCATCCTTGGTGATCGCCCCGTTGCCGGTGGCGAAGCTCAGATCCAGCACCGAGAGCGTCTGACCACGGATGTAGGCAATCCCCAGGGAGGCCGGATGGGCATGGGGCACGTAGCTAAGCTCCGGGGCGGGGATCACCTCGCGCACCTTGAAGACGTTGATGCCGTAGCGCTGCCGCCCCTCGAATCGGAACAGCAGCAGCTCCATGCGGTTATGGCCGGCCAGCTGGGTCCGCTGGTCGACGGAACTCATGATTCCGGCCATCGCTGAAGGCTCCTTATTCGGCGTGCGCCCCGGGGCCACCCCCCCGGCTGTTGGCCTCATGTTAATCCGGCAGCCGGAACAGGGAAAGCGGTGCCCCCCGCGGCACGCCATTTGCACTGTTTTTGTAAGGCGCAACATCGAGTCAGGAGGGGGGCACGCGCAGCGATGAACACCACCGGCGGCCTCGCCCCTGCTCGCGCGGCCAGGCGCGGACCACAAGTGTCGATCAGCCGACGCCCGGGCGTCGTATTGTTGGCGCTGCCGCTCCTGGCCTGGGCGACGGCCCAGGCCGGCACACAGTCTCCGGAGGCCATCCGCGAGACGGCGGAATCGTTCCTGCGTGCGGAACTCGCCGGCGAGTACGATGAGATCCAGGTCGAGGCCCGGGGCGTGGATGGCCGATTGAACCTCCGCGCCTGCGACGGCGAACTCGAGGGGTTCATACCCCGCGGTCGCAGCCCGCAGCAGGCCAGCACCGTGGGCGTGCGCTGTGCGGGCGAGGCGCCGTGGACCGTCTACGTGCGCATGGAAACGACCCTGAAGACCGAGATGGTGGTGGCGGCGCGCAGCCTGCGGCGCGGCCAGCGGATTTCGGCGACGGATCTGCGCACGGCAACGCGGGACGCGCGCCGGGTCCGCGGTGAGTTTTACCGGGATCCGGAAGGGGTGATCGGCCAGGAGGTGCGCCGGGGCCTGCGCGAGGGGGCGGCAGTGACCGGCAACCACGTTCAGCCCCCGTTGCTGGTCGAGCGCAACGACCGGGTCACCATCATCGCCGGCAACGGCGACGCCATTCAGATCAGCAGCCGTGGCCGAGCGCTGGAACACGGCGAAGAGGGTGAGCGGATCCGGGGGGAGAATCTGGACTCGGGACGGGAGATCCAGGCCCGGGTCATCGACGAAGGACAGGTCCGGGTGGGCGAGTAGCCCCGCAAGAGCGGAGTTGCCGTCGGCCGCCAGGTGGGCCAGAGTAGCGGGAATCGGAACTCAAGTTCCCACCCGGGCCGCCGATACAGACGGATAACACGGGTCCATGCGCGCCAAGGAGCGGTGCCGCAACCCGCACAGGAAAGGTTTTGAGGAGAGCCCGATGTCCAATCCGATCGAAGGAGGGGGTCCCCGCCCCATCGGACCTGGCGCCGCGCAGCCAGGCAAGGGGCCGAAGAGCAGCGGCGCCGAGGAGGCAACCAGCACTCCGCCCCGGGGGGCCGGAGGCACCGACGAGGCCGAGACCTCGGATCGACTGAAGACTGTTCGTGAGCGCATCGACCAGACCCCAGAGGTAGACCGGGATCGGGTCGAGGCCATCAAGGAGCGGATCGCCAACGGCGATTATCCGGTGGACGCCGAGAAGGTGGCCAAGAAGTTCGCTGAGCTTGAGGCCCTGGTCGAGTCGTGATGAGCCCGGCGCAGCGCGGCCACAGCGAACGCACCCCGCGCCAGCCCCTGGATACGGAGCTGGCCGAGCGGTTGTTGGCGCGGGTGGAGCGCTGCCAGGCCCGTGCCGACGAGCTGGCGGCCACCCTGGATGCCGAGGCCCAGCGCCTGGTCGACCGACAGCTCGATGGCTTCGACGCGCTACTGCGGCGCAAGGGCGCGCAGGTCGAGGCCCTGGAGGAGGCCGAGCAGCAGCTGCGCCGGATCCTCACCGAAGCTGGTTACCCGGCGGGAACCGCCGGCGTTCGTGCGGTACTGCGCTCGGCGCCCGAATCCCTGCGCGCCGCCTGGGGCGAGTTGGAGCACCAGCTGCGCACCATCCAGGCACGCAACGAAGCCAACGGCCGCCTGATCCACCGCAACCTGGACCACACCCGCCGCCTGCTCGATCTGGCCACCGGTGCCCACGAGCGGGCCGATGAACTGACCTACGGCACCCACGGCGGCTACACCACCAGCAGCCGCTCCCGCCGCATCACCCAGGCCTGACCTGCCCCACCCCCGCCGGCGTGCTATCTTGGCGGGACGCAGCAGCGGAGGCAGTCATGACCGAGATCGATCCTGCCACGGCCAGCCACGAGACGAGCCGCCCCCATCACGCCGAACGCGCCGCCGAGCAGCGCCGTGAGGAGGCCCTAAGGACAGACCGGGATGCGGATACCACGGAGACGGGGCGCACCCGTGAGGACCGCCGCGCGGAGGCGATTCAGGACCGGGACCTGGAGTCGATGCGCGTGGATGACGCCGTGGCGGTGACGGCCTCGACGCCCCAATCGGCGACGGGGGAGATACCGCGGGACCGGGAGGAGGCCCGCGCCCTGGCCGAAGAGACCCGGGAGCGGATTCTGGACAATCCGGAGCGGGCGGCCGAGTCCGTGCGCGATACCGCCCACGAACCCGCCGCCAGCCGGATGAGCCGGGCGATCGACGCCCTTAGTTGATCTTCTCCTTGATGCGCGCCGCCTTGCCGCTGAGCTCGCGCAGGTGGTAGAGCTTGGCCTGACGGACGTCGCCGCGGCGCGTGACCTTGATGCTCTCGATCTGCGGGCTGTACGTCTGGAAGACGCGCTCGACCCCCTCGCCGTGGGAGGTCTTACGAAGGGTGAACGAGGAGTTCAGGCCGCGCTTGCGCTTGGCAATGACCACACCCTCGAAGGGCTGGACGCGCTCGCGACCGCCCTCACGCACCCAAACCTGCACCAGCACGGTATCGCCCGGGGCGAACTCCGGCACCGTGTGCTTGCACGCCTCGATCTGCTCGCGCTCCAGTTCGTCGATGACGTTCATGACGATTCCCCTCGGTTCTGCGTTTCGTCGTGATCGTGGCCGACCCGCGCCCCTGCGCGGTGCTCGGCAATGAATTCATCCAGCAAGCGGCGCTGCCGCTCATCCAGCTCCCGCCCGGCGAGCAGATCCGGGCGCCGCAGCCAGGTCCGACCCAGGGCCTGCTTGAGCCGCCAGGTGGCCACTGCCCCGTGATCCCCGGAGCGCAACACCTCCGGCACCCCACGCCCCTCGTAGACCTCCGGGCGCGTGTAATGTGGGTGATCCAGCAATCCGGTGGCGAAGGAGTCCTCGGCCGCCGAATCCTCATGCCCGAGCGCCCCCGGCACCAGCCGCGTGGTGGCATCGATGGCCACCATGGCCGCCAACTCGCCGCCGCTCAGGACGTAGTCGCCGATGGACAGCTCCTCGTCCACCTCGGCCTCCAGCAGCCGCTCGTCGATGCCCTCATAGCGGCCGCAGAGATAGATCACCCGCTCGCAGCCTGCCAGTCGCGCCACCTGCTCCTGATCAAGCCGGCGCCCCTGGGGGCTGAGGTGAACCACCCGAGCCGGGCGCGGATCCGCCGCCCGCGCCGCCTGGATGGCCTCGCGCAGCGGCGCGACCTTCATCACCATCCCGGGCCCGCCCCCGTAGGGTCGATCATCCACGGTCGCGTGGCGATCTTCGGCGTAGTCCCGCGGATTCCAGGCGGCAAGCTCAATCAGCCCGCGCTCGGCCGCCCGCCCGACGACCCCGAAGCGCGCCACCTGCTCGACCATCTCCGGAAAGACGGTGACGACGTCGATGCGCCTAGAATTCGGGGTCCCAGTCAACCTCGATGACGCCTTCCTGCTGATCGACCCGCTGCACGACGTGGTCGAGGGTGAACGGGATCAGCCGCTCGCGCTCGCCGCGCACGGCCATTACATCGTTGGCGCCGGTCTCAAACAGGTGATCGACCGTCCCCAAATCGACCCCGTCAACGGTCCGCACCGTCAGCCCCTGCAGGTCGACCCAGTAATACTCCCCGGGCTCCGGGTCCGGCAGCAACTCCCGCGCCACCGCGATGTCGCTGCCCACCCACCGGCGCGCCTGGTCCCGATCCTCCACACCGGAGAGCCGGGCGATGAGGCCTTTGCCCTGTTCCTGCCCCGCCTCGAGTCGCACGGGACGCCAGTCGCCGTCGACGGCCAGCTGCCAGTCGGCATACTGGAACAGGTTGGTCTTCGGCTGCGTGTAGGAGTAGACCTTGAGCCAACCGGCCACCCCGAACACACCGACCACCCGGCCGATCACCACGCGCTTGGGCTCACGATCCGGCATGGATCGCGGCTCGTATTATTGGGCCGCTTGCTCGGCGCGCTCGGCCTGCCGGATCAGCTGCGCGGCACGCTCCGTCGGCTGCGCCCCCTTGGCGATCCACGCCTTGGAACGCTCGACGTCGAGCTTCAGCGGCGCCTCTTGCCCGGAGGCCACAGGGTTGAAGTAGCCCAGGCGCTCGATGAAGGCGCCGTCCCGCGGCTTTTTCGCCTCGGTGACTACGATGTGGTAGAAGGGCCGCTTCTTCGCGCCCGCCCTTGCCAGTCGAATGGTAACCATATGCGCCCTTGCGATTCCCGTTACGTTGAGTCATCAGCCCGCGACGGGGCTTCTGATACGCACTTGAGTAAACCGGGCATTGTACTCGCTTTGTCGATGAAGGGAAGGGTCTGCGCCGAGAAAAGCCCTGTCTAATCCGTCTCCTCTTCGCCGTCGGCATCGCCGAGGCGGCGCAGCAGCCGCTCCCGGTAGCGCTGCTCCGCCACCCCCAATGCGCTGGCATCGCGACCACTGCCCTCGAGTCGGGCACGCAGCAGCGACAGTCGCCGCTCGGCCTGACTGCGCTGCTCCGCCGCCTCGGCGGAGGCATCGGCGTAGAGGGCGTCGATCAGATCCTCCAGGCTGCGGATCTCCTGACGCTCAGCGAGCTCCGGCGGGATGCAGTTGGCGTTCTTAAGCACGCGGTAGGCGGTGCGCAGATGCTCGGGGACCATGGCGTCATCATCGAGCACCAGGGGGCGCCCGGCTCCGGGCAGATCCTGCAGCTCACCCTGCTCCACCGCCTCCTCCAGTCGACGCTCGGCGATACGGTCGATCAGGCTCACGATGCACCCTCCCAGAAGGCCTGCACATCCTCCAGACGACGCGTCAGCGGCATCGCCGGCAGGCTGTCACGAAACAGCCGCCCGTAGGGTTTGCCGTGCAGACGCGGGTCGGCGATCATCAGCACGCCCCGATCGGCTTCGTCGCGGATCAGACGCCCGGCCCCCTGCTTCAGAGCGATGACCGCCTCGGGCAGCAGGATATCCCGGAACGCCACACCGCCGGCCTCCTCCACCGCACGCTGGCGAGCCGCGGTCACCGGGTCCCCCGGGGCGGCGAACGGCAAGCGGTCGATGATCACCGCGGAAAGCGCCGCACCGCGGATATCCACCCCTTGCCAGAAGCTGGCAGTACCCAGCAATACGGCATTGCCGGCCCGAGCGAAGTCCTCCAGCAGCCGCCCCTGCGGCGCATCCCCCTGCACCAGCAAGGGGCGCCCCAGCCCCGCCTGGAGCTGCTCGCGGGCCAGACGCAGGGCACGATGACTGGTGAACAGCAGGAACACGCCGCCGGGCGTGCAGTCGATCAGCGCCCGCGCCCGCTCCACCACCGCCTGATCGTACCCCTCTTGATTGGGCCACGGGAGGGCGGCGGGGCAATAGAGCAGGGACTGGCCGGCGTAGTCAAAGGGGCTGGGCAACTGCTCGGTGCGCACCGACTCCGCCAAACCCAGGCGACGCCGGAAGGCGGCAAAGGAGCGCCCCACCGCCAGTGTTGCGGAGAGCAGCACCCAGGCACTGGCCTCGCGCTCCATGCGCCGACGGAAGCTGCCCCCCACATCCAGCGGGGTCAGGTGCAATGCAAACCCGCGCCCGCGGGTCTCGTACCACTGGACCTCACCCTGCTCCGGGGCAAGGAAACGCCCCAGCCCCTCGCCCAGCTCAGCGGTGCGCCGGTGGCACGCCTCCAGCTCGGGGCCCCGCTCGGCCACCGCGGCCAGGGCGCGCTCCAGGCCCGCGGCTGCCGCGCTCAGGCCATCGGCCGCCTCGGCCGCCCCCCGCTCGGCCGCCGCATACCAGGCATCACGGGTCTCTCCGCCCTCCAGAGCCAGGCGCAGTTCGGCAACAGCCATCTCCAGGGCGTCGATGGCGGCGCGTAGATCCGGCATATCGCCGGCCTCTCGCCGATCGGCGATGCGCACATCCCGGATCAGATCCCGCAGGGCACGGGCCGAGACCGAATGCCCGAAAAAGCGCGCCGCCGTATCCGGGAGCAGGTGGGCCTCGTCGAGGATGACCGCCTCCGCCTCCGGCAGGACCGCCCCGTAGCCGGCGTCCTTCACGGCCCAATCGGCAAGCAGCAGATGGTGATTGACCACCAGCACGTCGGCCTCGTGGGCCAGCCGGCGGGCTTCATAGAAAAAGCACTCGTCGTAGGCCGGGCAGCGCTGACCCAGGCAGCGCTCCGGGGTGGCGGTGATGCGCTCGGCCACCCCCTCGACGCCCGCCGGCGCCTCGGCCAGGTCACCACTGGCGGTGCTCCGCGCCCATTCGGCGGCTGCCTGGATGCGCTCCGCCTCGTCCGCGGCAAGGAACGCGCCCTCCTCCACCGCCCGCTGCAGACGATAGCGACACAGATAGTTGGCCCGCCCCTTGAGCAGGGCCGTTCGCATGGGCCGGGGAGAGGCGCTTTGCAGCGCCGCGCGCACGCGCGGGAGATCCCGGTGAAAGAGCTGATCCTGCAGCGTGCGCGTGCCGGTGGAGATGATCACCCGACGCCCATCGAGCAGGGTGGGCACCAGGTAGGCGTAGGTCTTGCCGATGCCCGTCCCGGCCTCGGCCACCAGGACCTCACCGTCAGCCAGCGTCTCGGCCACCGCCGCACCCAGCTCCAGCTGCCCCGGACGCGGGGCGAAGCCCTCGATGGCCCGGCTGACCGCACCACCGCTGTCGAGCTCGGCGACCACCTCCTGCGCGAAGCGGTCGCCGGTCTTGCTAGATTCCGCCAAGCCCCCCGTCCCCCGCCTCGCCAAAGCGCCGTGCCGAGGACGCCGCGTCGCGCGCCCCGCTGCGATCACCGCGTTCCATGCGCGCCGCTGCCACCAGCCACCACGCCTCGCGCATCACCGCGAGGTCGTCATCACCGGTATCCACGGCGCGCAGCGCCAGCTCCTCGGCCCGCTGGTAGTGGCCTTGCTGGTAACGCACCGCTGCCAGGTTCTGCCAGAGCACGGCGCGCTCGGGTGCCGCCTCCAGGGCCTGCTCCAGATGCTGCACCGCGCGATCGTACTCGCGCCCCTCGTAGGCCTCCCGCGCCCGCTGCGCCAGCGCCGCGACTTCATCGGCACCGCCCCGGGTCTCCTGCCGGGCATCGGGCTGCGGCTGCGGCTGCGACCACCACCCCCCCTGCTCCGGCTCCGGGTCCTGCTCCCGCTGCGGGGACTGCCCCTGTGCGGCCTGCCCCTGCGCCTCGGCCGGCTCCGAGCCCGCGTCATCCTGTGCCCGACCATCACGACCGCCGTCGGCAATCCCGTCGTCCGGGGGGACGTAACAGGCCAATGGCCCCAGCAGCACCAGCACCAGGAGCGCAAGGGGTGTGCGCCATCGCATCATCTTGGGGCCTCGCTTCAGATCCGGGCATACCTGCCGCCAAGGATACCAGAGCCGCAACAGCGCGGGCCCGGCCTTTACGGCCGGGCGGACGCCACGCTATAAGGGTCGCGCACGGCGGCCCCATCCCGCGGCCCGCCCGCGGCACCCACCGCCTGCACGGCAGGCCAAGCCAGGACAGAGCGCACGGACATGCCCCGGGAACAAACACACCTCGAAGCCCGCGCCATCACCCGCTCACGCCAGGAGGTCGCCGCGCAGGTGGCCGAGCGCAGCTCGGCGATCGGCATTGAAGCGGTGCAAATCACCGAAGTCCTCAACGCCCTGGCCGCTGCCTTTGAACGGCAGAACGAGTCCTTCAGCGACCTGCGCGCCAATGCCCGCACCATGGCCAAGAGCAACGAGGTGGTCCACCACGCCGTGGACCGTGCCCAGCAGGTGGCCACCGAGGCCGGCACCAACGTCGAGCACTCCCGGGCCCGGATCAACCAGGCGCTCGAGGAGATCCGCGAGCTGGCGGAATCGGTGACCCGGGTCGAGCGCCAGCTCGGGGCGCTCAACGAAGCCCTGCAAGGCGTCTCCAAGGTATCCAGCGAGATCGCCACCATCGCCAAGCAGACCAACCTGCTGGCGCTCAACGCCACCATCGAGGCCAACCGGGCTGGCGAGGTGGGTCGCGGCTTCGCGGTGGTGGCCGAGCACGTCAAGGCACTGGCCAAACAGACCGCCGACGCCACGGACGATATCCACACGATCCTCGACGAGCTGACCGGGATCATCGAGCGCCTGGTCCAGAAAGGTGGCGAGAGCACCCTGCAGGCCGAAGCCGTGCGGGACGGCACCGAGGCGATCCAGGAGATCATGGAGACCGCCGGCAGCGCCATGACCGACATCGATACCGACTCGGGGCGGGTCCGCGAGTCGGTGCACACCATCGATCACTACTGCCGGCGCACCGTCGAGGGCCTGGAGGAGCTGGCCGACGCCGTGCGCCAGGCCACCGGCACCCTGCAAGCCGCCAACCAGCGGGCCGAGAAGATCAGTGGCCACGCCCACGAACTGATCCGCCGCACCGCGGTCGACGGCGTCGACACACCGGACACCCGGCTGATCCGCCAGGTCCGCCGGATCGTCGCCGACCTCGCCGAGGGCCTGCCCGCCGGTGCCGACGATGAGCAGGTCGCGAACCGGGCACACCCCGGGCTCGAGCAGCTCGTCGCCGAGGAATCCGGGGTGCGCGCGGCCCTGGTCTGCAACCAGCAGGGCCACTGCCCGGCGGCCAGCGTCCCGGCGACGGGCGCCACCGGGTTGCGCGACGCGCTGCAGGGCAGACAACTGGACGACCGCCCCACCCGCTCGGCCCTGCGCAACCGCGAACCGTATCTGCTGCAGACCTACCGACTCCATTACGGCGGGGAAGGCCCGGTGGTCCAGGAGGTCAGCGCCCCGATTCAGGCCGGCGGCACGAGCTGGGGCTGCCTGCGGGTCATCTACGGCGGCGAGTAAGCCACAGCGACGGAGCAGCGGGTATGGCGTTCATCGATTTTCTCAAAGGCCGCGGCCTCCCGAAGCGCTCGGCCGCGCCCCGGGCGGACACCGATCAGGAGGCCCGGGAACGCGCCCTGGCCCAGGCGATCCGGGGGGTTTCGGAGGAGACCAGCCAGCTCGGCCTGGAGGTCTCCGACGTCCACGGCAACGTGGATGACACCGCCGCGCTGATGGAGCGCGAGGCGCAGCTGTTCCAGGAGCTGCGCGAGTCGTGCCGGCACCTGTCCGAGGCCAACAAGGTGGTGGATGCGGCGGCACGCAATGCGCAGCATGTCTCCGGGGCAGCCCGTGCCGACATGCGCCGCTCGGAGGATCGCATCCGCGACGCCCTGCAGCGCATCGCCGGGCTCAGCACCTCGGTCCGCGAGATCGAGAGCGATCTGGAGCACCTCAATGAGGCGATGCAGCGGGTCACCAAGGTGGCCCGGGGGATCGGCGCCATCGCCAAGCAGACCACCCTCCTCGCCCTCAATGCCTCCATCGAGGCGGCCCGCGCCGGCGAGGCTGGCCAGGGCTTCGCCGTGGTGGCCGAGCAGGTCAAGTCGCTGGCCGCCCAGACCAGTGAGGCCACCGGCGACATGGACCGGACGCTGCAGAATCTCACCGTGCAGACCCAGGAGCTGATCGCTATCGGACACCACAGCACACGCCGGGCACACCGGGTGGAGCAGACGACCGGGCAGATGCAGAGCCTGTTCGAGCAGCTCGAGTCGTCCATGGCGGCGGTGGATGCCGAGTCGGCACGGATCGCCGAGGCGGTCCAGGAGATCGACACGCAGAGCGAGCACACCATCCAACGCTTCGACCACAACACCGCCGAGCTTGAGGCCTCTCACTCCGATCTGGAGCGCGGCCGGGCCCAGATCGATCGCTTCCTCGCTTTCACCGAGGAGCTGATGAACCTGGCCAACGCCTCGGACGTGGAGACCGAGGACACGCCGTACATCATCCGGGTCATGGAGGTGGCGCGGCAGGTGCAGGAGCGCTTCGAGGCGGCCATCCGCGAGGGCGAGATCAGCGAGGCCGACCTCTTCGACCGCGACTACCGCGAGATCCCGGGGACCGACCCCCAGCAGTATGAGACCCGATTCGTGGCCTTCACCGATCGGGTCCTACCCGAGATCCAGGAGCCGCCGCTGGAGGATGCGCACATCTCCGGGTGCTTCGTCATCGACAACCGGGGCTACATCCCCACCCACAACCGCCACGTCTCGCATCCGCAGCGCCCCGGCGATCCGCAATGGAACGCTCGCCACGCCCGACAGCGGCGCATCTGGCAGGACCGCACCGCGCAGTCGGCGGCGCGCAACGAGAAGCCCTTCCTGCTCCAGACCTACCGGCGGGACATGGGCGGTGGCCGCTTCGACCTGATTCGGGATGTCTCCGCCCCCGTATACGTGCATGGCAAGCACTGGGGGGCGGTGCGGATGCTCTACGAGCCATAACCGCCACCGGCCGGGGCGCCGGCGCCACCGCCCCGGCCGCCCCGGTCAGCCGAACAGGCGGCGGATCTTCTCCAGGGCCACCACCAGGCTCTCGACCTCGTCGTGGGTGTTGTAGACCCCGAACGACGCCCGCGCCGTGGCCGGCACGCCGTAGCGCTCCATCAGCGGCTGGGCGCAGTGGTGCCCGGCGCGGATCGCGATCCCCTGCTCGTCGAGGAGCATGGCCACGTCGTTCGGATGCGTCCCCTCCATGATGAAGGAGACAGCCCCGGCCCGACGCTGCGGTCGGCCGATGAGCTGCACCCCCGGCACGGCGGCGATGGCCTCGGCCGCGTGGCCGACCAGTTCCTCCTCCCGGGCAGCAATCCGCTCGCGGCCGATGGCCTCGATATAACGCAGCGCCTCGCCCAGGCCGATGGCGCCGGCGATATTCGGCGTGCCCGCCTCGAAGCGCGCCGGCGGCTCGGCGTACTCGGTGCCCTCGAAGGAGACGTGGCGGATCATGTCGCCGCCCCCCTGATACGGCACCATCCCGGCCAGGTGCTCGTACCGCCCCCAAAGGACGCCGATGCCGGTGGGCCCGTAGGCCTTGTGCCCCGAGAAGGCGTAGAAGTCCACCCCCAGCTCCTGGACGTCCACCGGCAGATGGGGCGCGGCCTGGGCCCCGTCGAGGAGCACGGGCACCCCTGCGGCCCGCGCCATGGCGGCGATCTCCGCCACCGGGTTGACGGTGCCGAGGGCGTTGGAGACGTGCACCACGCTGACCAGCCGGGTGCGCTCATGGATCATGCCGCGCACCGCTTCCAGATCCACGTCGCCGTTGTCGTCGATGGGCACCACGCGCAGGGTGGCGCCGGTGCGCTCGCAGACCAGCTGCCAGGGAACGATGTTCGAGTGGTGCTCCATGTGGGTGACGAGGATCTCATCCCCCGGCCCGACGCGGGGCGCCACGAAGCTGTGGGCCACCAGATTGATCGCCTCGGTGACCCCGCGCAGGAAGATGACCTCCCGCTCACTGGGGGCGTTGAGGAAGCGCTGGACCTCGGTGCGCGCCCCCTCGAAGGCCGTGGTCGCCTCCTGGGAGAGGGTGTGCACCCCGCGATGGACGTTACTGTAGTAGTGCTGATAGCAGCCGAGTTCGGCATCGATCACCGACTGCGGCTTCTGGGCGCTGGCGGCGCTGTCGAGGTAGATCAGCGGCCGCCCGTTGATCTCCCGGCGCAGCACCGGGAAGTCGGCACGCAACCGGTCCACGTCCACCACCCCCGGGCGGGTCGGCTCTTCCACCATGCTCATGCCTCGAACCCCTCCAGCTGCTCCCCCCCGGGCAGGAACCGACGCAGCAGCGCCCGCTCGTACTCGGCGGCCTGGGGACAACGCACGGTTTCCAGCACCTCGGCGACGAAGGCGTAGGTGAGCAGGCTCTTGGCCACGACGGGATCGATGCCACGGGCGCGCATGTAGAACAGCGCCTGCTCGTCGAGCTCGCCCACCGTGGAGCCGTGGGTGCAGCGCACGTCGTCGGCGAAGATCTCCAGGCGCGGGTTGGAGTGAGCCAGGGCCCGCGGGCTGAGGATCAGGTTGCGGTTCTCCTGCTCGGCATCGGTCTTCTGCGCCCCGGGGTGAACCTTGATCAGCCCGTCGAAGACGGTCTCCGAGCGCCCGTCGAGCACCCCCTTGAAGACCTGGCGGCTGCGGGTGTGCTCGGCGTCGTGGTGGACCCAGGTGTGGTGATCGACAAAGCGCTGACCGTCGCTGAGGTGGATGCCGGTGAGATCCCCCTCGCCGTTATCGCCTTGTACGGTCGCCTCGATGTCCACACGCACCTTGTCGCCGCCCCAGACAAAGGAGTGGGCCCCAACCCGCGCGTCCCGAGCAGCAGTCCCGCTGACCGCTCCCAGCTGACAGCCGGCATCCCCTTCCTCGCTGATCCGGGTCAGATCCACCTGGGCGCCGGCATCAGCGATGAGCTCGGTGACCGGACAGCTGAGGTAGGCCGCCTGCGGGTCGCCGCTGTGATACTCCACCACACGCAGGTGACTGGCCTCCTCGCCGTGGACGATCACCCGCGGATAGACGGCGTGCCCGGCGCTGGCGGCGCTAGTGTAGCAAACGATGAGCAGCGGCGTCTCGACCATCGCCCCGCGCCTTACCTGCACGGCCACGCCTTCGCCCATCAAGGCGGTGTTCAGGGCGATGAAGGGGCTGTTGGCCGGATCGGCGTGGGCCGCCAGGTGCGTCTGCAGCCAGGCGGGCTCATCGGCCAGCGCCTCACGCAGTGGCTGGACCGTGACCCCGGCGGGCAGCTTGTCGTAATCCGAGCGCGCCGCATCCAGCTTCCCATCGACGAAGACCAGCCGGGGCCCATCGCCGGGCGGGAGAAGTTGATCGAGCCGCCCGGCCAGGCCGTCGTCTACCTCGCCCGGGCCCTGCGGCGGACGAAAGTCGCTGCGCAGCACCGGGGTCAGGTCGATGTGCTTCCACGCCTCCCAGCGCCGGGTCGGGAAGCCGTGGGCGTCGAAGGTGGTCATGGCGGCCCGGCGACGCTCGGCCAGCCAGGCCGGCCCCAGGTCGGCGAGGTCGTCGAAGACCGCGCGCGGATGACTTTTGAGCTCTTCCACCGCTCCCATCTCAGGCAGCCTCCTCGTCCTCGAACAGGGCGTAGCCGGTGCGCTCCAGCTCCTCGGCCAGCTCCTTGCCGCCGGAGCGCACGATGCGCCCATTGACCATCACGTGCACGTAGTCCGGCACGATGTAGCTGAGCAGACGCTGGTAGTGGGTGATGATCAAAAACGAGCGCTGCGGATCGCGCATGCTGTTCACGCCGTCGGCCACGGCGCGCAGGGCGTCGATATCCAGCCCCGAGTCGGTCTCATCGAGGATGCACAGCCGCGGCTCGAGCATGGCCATGTGGAAGATCTCGTTGCGCTTCTTCTCACCGCCGGAGAAGCCGGCGTTGACCGGTCGGTTGAGCAGCGACTCGTCGAGCTTGACCCACTGCGCCCGCTCGCGGGCCATCTTGAGGAAGCTGACCGGGTCGATCTCGCCCTCGCCCCGGGCCTCACGGGCAGCATTAACCGCCGCCTTGAGGAAGTAGCTGTTGCTCACCCCGGGGATCTCCACCGGGTACTGGAAACCGAGGAAGACCCCGGCCCGGGCCCGCTCCTCGGGCTCCATCTCGAACAGATCCTGCCCCTCGAAGGCCACCGAGCCGTCGGTGACTTCGTAGCTTTCATCGCCGGCGAGCACCTTGGACAGGGTGCTCTTGCCCGAACCGTTGGGCCCCATGATGGCGTGCACCTCGCCGGGGCCCATCTCGAAGTCGATGCCCTTGAGGATCTCCGTCGTCTCGACGCTGGCGTGGAGGTTGTTGATCTTCAGCATGGTCCGCTTCTCCTGGGAATCTGTCTTATCCGACGCTGTCCTCGAGGGTGACCTCGAGCAGCTTCTGCGCCTCGACGGCGAACTCCATGGGCAGCTCCTGGAAGACCTCCTTGCAGAAACCGTTGACGATCATGGAGACCGCGTCCTCCTCGCTGATGCCGCGCTGCTTGCAGTAGAAGATCTGGTCATCGCCGATCTTCGAGGTGGTGGCCTCGTGCTCGAGCTGCGCGGTGGGGTTCTGGATGTCGATGTACGGGAACGTGTGGGCGCCGCAGTGGGAACTCATCAGCATGGAGTCGCACTGCGAGTAGTTGCGGGCGTTGCCCGCCGTGGGCAGCACCTTGACCAGGCCGCGATAGCTCTGTTGGCCGTAGTCCGCCGAGATCCCCTTGGAGATGATGTGGCTGCGGGTGTTGTTGCCGATGTGGATCATCTTGGTGCCGGTATCCGCCTGCTGACGGCCGCGGGTCACCGCCACCGAATAGAACTCGCCGATGGAGTCGTCGCCCTTGAGCACACAGCTGGGGTACTTCCAGGTGATCGCCGAACCGGTCTCCACCTGGGTCCAGGAGATCTTCGAGCGCTTACCGGCGCACAGGCCGCGCTTGGTCACGAAGTTGTAGACGCCGCCGACGCCGTTCTCGTCGCCGGGGTACCAGTTCTG
>PULM01000222.1 GCA_003552345.1 Ectothiorhodospiraceae bacterium | reverse complement strand
CGCTCGTCGCGGCGCAACTTGATCCAGACATCGATGATCGACGAGACGTCCATGTGGCTCACCCCGTCGCTGTAGTCCGGCAAGAGCTCCGTGGCCAGAGCCGTGACGCCCTCGCGCTTGAGCATGTAGAACAGGCGCAGCAGCATCTCCTTGCCCTGGCGATCATCGTGGGGATCACCCAGGGCGCTGGCCGGATCGAGGACCACCACCGCCGGGGCCTGCGCCTGCACCGAGCGCATGATGCGTAGCAGGTGCTCCTCCCAGCCCAGCTCCACGGCCAGCACCGGCTCCAGCACCAATCGACCGCTGTCGATGCACGGCGCCAAATCCAGCCCCAGACTGCGCTGGTTGCGCAGCAACTCCTCGGCGGCCTCCTCGAAACTGATGTAGAGCACGGAGTCACCGGCCCGACAGGCGGCGGCGGCGAAGGCCGCGGCGAAGCTCGTCTTGCCGGTACCCGACTGCCCCGAGACCATCAGGGCCGAGCCGCGATACGGCCCACCGCCGCCGAGCATGGCATCCAGCCCCTCGACACCGGTGGTGTGCCGCTCCGCCGAGGGGCGCGCCTCCAGCCGGCTGCCGGTGATCGGTGCCAGGAACACACCCTCGTGATCGAGTAGGAAGGGAAACTCGTTGGTCCCGTGGCCGCCGCCACGGCGCTTGAGGATACGCAGCAGGCGGGTCATGCGCCGGTGGCGCATCTCCTGGCGCAGCAGGATGACGCAGTCGGCGATGTAGTCCTCCAGCCCGAAACGCTGGCTGAAGCTGGAGTGCTCGCCGGAGGTGATCAGGGTGGTGGCGTCGCGCTCGCGGATCCAGTCGAAGACCCGGGTCAGCTCGGCACGCAGGCTGTTGCCCGAAGAGAAGCTCTCGTCCATGCCGTCGATGGCATCCACCACCAGGCGCTCGGCCCCCAGGGCGTCCAAGGCGTGACCGATGCGCGCGAGCAGCGCGGTCAACTCGATCTCCTCGCCCGAAACCAGTTCGGAGCGATCCGGGCGCATATCGAGGATGCGGCCGCGCCCGGCGCTCAGGTGCTCCTCCAGCGGGAAGCCGAGCCCCTCGGCATGGCGGATCAGGGCCTGGGGCGATTCATCGAAGGTGACCAACACCGACGGCTCGCCCTGCTCCAGCCCGTGGCAGAAGAAGGTCAACGCGATCGCCGTCTTGCCGGCCCCCGGGCCGCCGCGCAGCAACGTCGGCTGCCCCTCGGGCAACCCACCGTCGAGGATGAAGTCCAGCCCCTGGATGCCCGTCGCCGCGGTCGGCGCCCCGCGCCGGGCGACGTTGCTGCGCCGAGCGCGGTCGCTCGCCGAGGTGCTGCCGTATGCCATGCCGTGCTCCGTGATGGGCTTCCCGTCGAGCAGGTTGCCAAAAAGCGCCGACGGGGTCCAAGGCCGGCGCTGCGGCGTTTCAGCTGGAGGCAGAACCGGAGGGGCTGCCGGCTGCCGCCCCCGACTGCCCACCGCCACCGCCTGCGGAGGTGCCCGACGAAGAGGCCGACTTGTCGGCGCTCTTCTCACTGCTCTTGGCGCCGCCCTGACCAGCGCCGTCGCCACCGCCCTCGGCGACATTCTTGCGCTTGCCCGACTTGAAGTCGGTCTCGTACCAACCGCCGCCTTTCAGGCGGAACGCCGCCGCCGAAACCAGACGCTTGAGCGACGGCTGCTCGCACACGGGGCAGTCGGTCAGTGGCCCGTCCGCAACGGACTGGATGGCCTCGAGGCGGTGACCACAACCACAGCACTCATACTCGTAAATCGGCATCGATCCTCTCCCTCCTGATCAACCACCCAACTGATGACGGCCTTTGAATGGGGACTGCCACAGCTGAAAACAAGGCCCGCCCGCTTAGCGGCAGAAGGGCCAAAACTGATACCACCGCCAGCACTGAAAGTCGTCCTCGCACTCGGCCAGCTGCCCCTCGTAGCGCCGGGTCCGGGACTCGACGTTGCGGGCAACGCGCTGCAGGGTCGGCTTCTGGCGGTACGTGCCCTGCCGGTACCCGCCGTGCCCCTCGTGGTAGGCCAGGTAGAGCCGCCGCGGATCGTCCGGCCCGACACCAACCCGCTCCTGGGTGCGCTGGTTGTACCAGCCGATGAAATCCAGCGCATCGCGCATCCGGGTGCGGTGGGCATCCCAGCGCCCGGCGTCGTCGCGGTACTCACCCCAGACCGGATCCTGGGCCTGGGCGTAGCCGTAGGCGGTGCTCGGTCGGCGCCAGGGGATGAATCCGAGCAGGCGGCGCCGCGGCGGACGGGCGTCGGCGATGAACGACGACTCCTGATGGACGAAGGCCATCTGGACGGCGATCGGCGTCCCCCAGCGCTCCTCGGAGCGCCGGGCGTGATCATACCACTCGGGGTTCTCCTCGAAGATGACGCACAGATCGTCGATATCCGACGGCTGCGGGCGGTGGGCGCATCCGACCAGCGCCAGCAGCAGCGCCGCAACCCCGAGGATCCGCAGGACTCGCCCTGGCGTCATGCTCGCCTCGCGCGGCCAGTGTTAAAAGACGCGACAGCATACCCGATCTGGAGCTCGGCGCGCGCAGGCTTTAGCCTGTCGGATCATGAGCCACCCGAATACGGACCACCGCCGGACGCTACTGATCACCGGCTGCTCCAGCGGCATCGGGGCGGCGGCCGCGGCGCACATGGCCGGGCGCGGCTGGCGGGTCTTCCCGAGTGCACGCCGCAGCGAGGACGCAGCCCGCCTGCGCGAGGCCGGCTGGGAAGACGCCCTGGTGCTGGATCTGGCCGACAGCGCCTCCATCGAGGGCGCCGTAGAGCAAGTCGCCGAGCGCACCGGCGGGCGCATCGATGCCCTGTTCAATAACGGCGCCTACGGCCAGCCCGGCGCGGTGGAAGACCTCTCCCGCGAGACCCTGCGCGAGCAGCTGGAGACCAACCTGCTCGGCACCCACGAGCTGACCACCCGGGTGCTGGCGCACATGCGCCGCCAGGGCCACGGGCGCATCGTGCAGAACAGCTCGGTGCTCGGTTTCATCGCCCTGCCCTACCGCGGCGCCTACGTCTGCTCCAAGTTCGCCCTCGAGGGGCTCACCGACGCCCTGCGCCAGGAGCTACGTGGCAGTGGCATCCAGGTCAGCCTGATCCAGCCGGGGCCCATCGCCAGCCGTTTTCGCGACAACGCCCACCGCGCCTTCCAGGCCCGGATCGATCAAGGCAACAGCGCCCACGCCGCCACCTATCGCGCGGTGGAGCAGCGCCTGGCCGGCACCGGGGCCTCGACGCCCTTCACCCTCGAGGCCGAGGCGGTGGCCACCAAGCTGGTCCACGCCCTGGAGCACCGGCGCCCGAAGGCCCGCTACCACGTCACCGTGCCCACCCACCTCTTCGCCGCACTCAAGCGCCTGCTGCCCACGCGCTGGCTGGACCGGCTCCTGCTGGCGGCCACGGCCCCGGAGCGCCGCATCCGCTAGCCCGGCTCAGACCACCTCGCCCTCGACCACCGGCTCGCCGCGCTGGAAGCGGAATTCGCCCTCCTGCACATCGACCCGGACCCGGTCGCCCGGCCCGAAACTGCCCTGGAGCATCTCCCGGGCCAGCGGGTTCTCGACCTCGTGCTGCAGGACCCGCTTGAGCGGGCGGGCGCCGTAGACCGGGTCGAAGCCCGCCTCGCCGATCCGATCCAGGGCCGCCTCGCTGAGTTCGAGGGCCATGTCGCGCTCGGCCAGCCGCTCACTCAGGTACTGGACCTGGATGCTGGTGATCGCGCGGATCTGCTCCCGGGACAGCGACCGGAAGACGACCACCTCGTCGATGCGGTTGATGAACTCGGGCCGGAAGTGGGTCCCGACAATGTCCATCACCGAGCTCTTCATCCGCTGGTAGCCTTCCTCCTCCTCGCCGGCCAGGGTCTGGATGACCTCGGAGCCGAGGGTCGAGGTCATGACGATGACCGTGTTGCGGAAGTCCACGGTACGGCCGTGGCTGTCGGTCAGCCGACCGTCGTCGAGGACCTGCAGCAGGACGTTGAACACGTCCGCGTGGGCCTTCTCCACCTCGTCGAGAAGGATCACCGAGTACGGCTTGCGACGCACGTGCTCGGTGAGATATCCGCCCTCTTCGTAGCCGACGTACCCCGGCGGCGCACCGATGAGCCGGGCCACGGAGTGCTTCTCCATGAACTCGGACATGTCGATGCGCACCATCGCCTCCTCGGTGTCGAAGAGGAACTCGGCGAGCGCCTTGCACAGCTCGGTCTTGCCCACACCGGTGGGGCCGAGGAAGAGGAACGAGCCGTTGGGGCGGTTCGGGTCCGACAGCCCGGCCCGGGAGCGGCGGATGGCATTGGCCACCGCGGCGATGGCCTCGTCCTGGCCCACCACCCGCTCGTGCAGGTCCTCTTCCATGCGCAGGAGCTTGTCCCGCTCGCCCTCGAGCATCTTCGAGACCGGAATCCCGGTCCACTTGGAGACCACCTCGGCGACCTCCTCCTCGCTGACCCGGTTGCGCAGCAGCTTCATGTCGTACATGTCCGCCTGGGAGGCCATGTCCAGCTGGCGCTCCAGCTCGGGGATGCGCCCGTACTGAAGCTCCGACATGCGCTGCAGGTCGCCGGCACGGCGGGCGGTCTCCACCTCCTGGCGGGCCCGCTCGAGCTCCTCCTTGATCGACTGGGTGCCCTCCACCGCCGCCTTCTCGGAGTTCCAGATCTCCTCCAGGCTTCGGTACTCCTGCTCCAGCTCGTTGACCTCGTCCTCCAGGGTCGCCAGGCGCTTTCTGGAGGCGTCGTCCTCCTCGTTGCGCAGGGCCTCGCGCTCGATCTTGAGCTGGATCAGCCGGCGCTCCAGGCGGTCCATGGACTCCGGCTTGGAGTCGATCTCCATGCGGATCCGCGACGCCGCCTCGTCGACCAGGTCGATGGCCTTGTCCGGCAGATTGCGGTCGGTGATGTAGCGGTGCGAGAGGGTGGCCGCCGAGACGATGGCCGGGTCGGTGATCTCCACGCCGTGGTGGACCTCATAGCGCTCCTTGAGCCCGCGCAGGATCGCCACCGTGTCCTCGACGCTGGGCTCGTCCACCAGCACCGTCTGGAAGCGGCGCTCCAGGGCGGCGTCCTTCTCGATGTTCTCCCGGTACTCGTTGAGCGTCGTTGCGCCGATGCAGTAGAGCTCGCCCCGGGCGAGCGCCGGCTTGAGCATGTTGCCGGCGTCCATGGCGCCTTCGGCCTTGCCGGCACCGACGATGGTGTGGAGCTCGTCGATGAAAAGGATGACCTGCCCCTCCTGCTGACCGAGCTCCTTGAGCAGGGACTTGAGGCGTTCCTCGAAGTCGCCGCGGTACTTGGCCCCGGCGAGCAGTGCACCGAGGTCGAGGGAGAGCACGCGCTTGTTCTTCAGCCCTTCGGGGACCTCGGCGTTGACGATGCGCTGGGCCAGCCCCTCGACGATGGCGGTCTTGCCGGTACCCGGCTCGCCGATGAGCACCGGGTTGTTCTTGGTCCGGCGCTGGAGCACCTGCACCGTGCGCCGGATCTCGTCGTCACGGCCGATGACCGGGTCGAGCTTGCCCTGCTCGGCGCGCTCGGTCAGGTCGATGGTGTACTTCTCCAGGGCCTGGCGCTGGTCCTCGGCGTTGGGATCGTCCACCGCCTGGCCGCCGCGCACCTGTTCGATGGCCTGGGCCATCGGCTCGCGGGCGGCCCCCGCCTGCTCGAGGATCTTCGCCAGTCGGCTCTTGCCGTCCTCGAGCACGGCGAGCACGAAGAGCTCGCTGGAGAGGTACTGGTCCTTGCGCTTCTGTGCGAGCTTGTCGGTGAGGTTGAGCAGCCGCCCCAGCTCGTTGGACAGATGCACCTCGCCGCCGGTGCCGGAGACCTGGGGCATCTGCTCCAGCGCCTCGCCGAGCTGCGAGCGCAGCTTGTTCAGGTTGACGCCGGCCTGCTGGAGCAACGGGCGCACGCCGCCACCCTCCTGATCGAGCATGGCCAGCATCAGGTGTACCGGTTCAATGAACTGATGGTCGCGACCCACCGCCAGGCTCTGCGCCTCGGCGATGGCCATCTGGAATTTGGTGGTCAGCTTGTCCATCCGCATGTCTCTACCCCCTTGGCCGCGTCTTGGGCCGGCTGTCCGGTCCACCGCTGCGCGGCGGTGGCTCGCTTCTTGACAGCATAGATGGGGGAGCGACGGCGGGTTTTCAATCCGGCCCGGGGAGGCCGGCGACGCAGTTGCGGCCCTGGCGCTTGGCCTCATAGACGGCCAGATCCGCGGCCTTGAGGGCCGCCTCCACCGAGCCGCCCTCCAGCACCGCGACGCCGATACTGGCACTGATGGCCACGCTCTCGCCTTCGTAGACCAGATCCAGGGTCTCGATCCCGTTGCGGATCCGCTCTGCCAGCGTGCGGGCGCCGGAGGCATCGATCCCCAGGGTGACGATGAAGAATTCCTCACCGCCGGAGCGGACCAGCACGTCGGCGCGACGGACGGTATCGCGCAACTGCTCGGCCACACGCTGCAGCACGGTATCCCCGCCGAAATGGCCGAGGCGGTCATTGATCGCCTTGAAGTGATCCAGATCGACCACCAGCGCCACCAGCGGCTGCTGGGTCCGGCGCGCGGTCTCGCTCAGCTGCTCGGCGATCTCATCGAGATAGAGCCGGTTGTGCAGACCGGTCAGCGGATCGCGCCGCGCCCCTTCGCGGGCCTCGCGCAGCAGCTCCATCAGATCCACGTTCTGGTTGACGCGGACGCTGAGCTCCTCCTCCAGGAATGGGCGGGTCAGGAAGTCGTCGGCACCGGCCTTGAGCAGCCGGGCGGAGAGCAGGCCCGAGCCGTGACTGGAGACACCGATGATCCCCAACCGCGGGAGCGGGTAGCGGCGGCGCAGCTCGCGGATCAGGGTGGTGCCATCCATCCCCGGCATGTTCTGGTCGCAGAGCACCAGGCGGATGCACTGGGCATCGTCGGCGGCGATCCGCTCCAGCGCCTCCTGGCCGCGACCGGCCTCGAAGCAGCGGAAGCCCCAGCGCCCCAGCAGATGCACCAGGTACTCGCGGGCCGAGCGGGAGTCGTCGACCACCAGGACGCCGATGGAGCGGTTGCGCAGGATCCGCTGCAGGGTGCGCAGGACCGAATCCACGGCATCCGGGGCATCCTTGAGGATGTAGTCGCACACCCCGGCCCCCACCAGCTGGTCGCGCAGATCGTCCTCGAGCGTGGCGGTCAGGACCAGGGAGGGGATCTGCCGCTCCACCAGATCCACCACCACCTCCCCCCGGGGGGCGTCGGGCAGGTCGAGATCGAGCACGGCGGCACCGATCCGCGCCCCGTCGCTCTCCAGCAGACGCTGCGCAGCGGCCCGGCTGCCGGCAACCAACGCCTCGAGACCCAGGGTCTCCTCGATGCGCCCGGCTAGCCACCCGGCCACCGAACGACTGTCCTCCACCACCAGGATACAGTCGGCGGTGTCCTGCGCTGAAGCCATGCTTACGGCTCCTCCAGGTAGACCAGGCTCGCCATCCGGCCCGTGGGTCCGTCCCGCCGGTGGGAGAAAAAACGCGCCCGATCCGTGTACGTGCACCAGCCGCCCCCGTCCACCGACGCCACCCCCAAGGTCTGCAGGCGGTATCGCGCCAGGGCGTAGAGGTCAGCGTACCAGCGATCGCCGGCGCCAGGGGACAAACCCTCGGTGGTGGCCACATCCCGGTCGGCGAGGGCCTCGGCCACCTCCGGCCCCACCTCGAAGGCGGCGGGACCGATGGCCGGCCCCAGCCAGGCGTGGAGCGCCGCGGCCGGCACCGGCAGCGCCGCCACCACGGCCTCAAGAATCCCTCCGGCCAGGCCTCGCCAGCCGGCGTGGACCGCCGCCACCACCCGGGCATCCCGATCGGCCAACAGCACCGGCAGGCAGTCGGCGGTGAGCACCGCGCAGACCACGCCGGCGCGGTCGGTCCAGGCCGCATCGGCACGGACCCCGGGGGCGCTCCGGTGAGCGGCGACCACCTCGGTGCCGTGGACCTGCTCAAGCCATAGCGGCTCGGCAGGGAGACCGGCGCGGGCTTGCAGCAGTTGCCGATTGGCGGCCACTGCAGCGGGGTCATCCCCGGTGTGCGTGGCCAGGTTGAGACGGTCCCAGGGCGGGACGCTGTGGCCGCCACAGCGCACGGTCTGCAGGGCCCGCACCCGCTCCGGCGCCGGCCAGCGGGGCGTCAGAAAGAGCGGCTCAGCCATGGCGCAGGGCCTCCAGCAGCTGCTGCCAATCCTCCGGCGGCGCCGCCTCCCAGTCCATGCGCTCGCCGGTCCGCGGGTGCTCGAGTCGCAGCCGACGGGCATGCAGGGCCTGGCGGCGGAAGCCGTCGAGCACCGCGCGCAGGGCATCACTCGCCCCGCGGGGATAGACCGAGCGGCGCCCGTAGACCGGATCACCAACCAGCGGCAGCCGGACATGTGCCATATGCACGCGGATCTGGTGGGTGCGCCCGGTCTCCAGCTCCACATCGAGCAGGGTGTGAGCGCTGAAGCGCTCCGCCACCCGGTAGTGGGTCACCGCCGGGCGACCGGTGGCCACCACGGCCATGCGCTTGCGATCCCGCGGATGGCGGGCAATGGGTGCATCCACGCGCCCCCCGGCGGTGGGGCGGCCGACCACCACCGCCTGGTAGGCGCGGCCGACGGTACGCGCCTGCAGCTGCTCCACCAGGGCGTGGTGTGCCGCATAGGTCCGCGCCACCACCAGCACCCCGGAGGTCTCTTTGTCCAGCCGGTGCACGATGCCGGCCCGGGGCAGGGCCTCGAGCCGCGGATCGTGGTGGAGCAGCGCGTTGACCAGGGTGCCGCCCGGATTACCGGCCCCCGGATGAACCACCAGCCCCGCCGGCTTGTCGACCACCAGCAGGTCGTCATCCTCGTAGAGGAGGCGCAGCGGGATCGGCTCCGGGGCCAGCGGGGTCTCGGGTTCCGGCTCGGCATCGACGCGGATCTGCTCACCGGCTTGCACCGGATCCCGGGGACGGCGCACCGCACCGTCGACGGTGATCCAGCCGGACTTGACCCACTGCTGCAGGCGGCTGCGCGAGTAATCCGGGAAAAGCGCCGCCAGGGCCCGATCGAGGCGCTGTCCGGCCAACTCTTCGGGAACGGCGGCTTGGTGACGGGGTCGTTCCATACGTATAGTACGAGCCTTTGCTATCGCTACAATGTCGGCCCTGCACAGGCCGCGGAGTCACGGAAACCATGCACCGCATCCAGCGCTGGGCCATGATCGCCCTGGTGGCACTCCTTGCCGCCGGCTGTGCCGGCACCGACCCCAACGGGAGCGCCGAGCGCAGTGTCGAAGAGCTTTACGCCGACGCCCGCAGCAGCCTGAGCTCCGGGAACTACTCGCAGGCCGTGGAGCGCTTCGAGAATCTGGTGGCGCGCTACCCCTTCGGCGACCACGCCGTGCAGTCCCAGCTGATGATCATCTACGCCCATTATCTGGCTGGCCAGTACGAATCGGCCATCGCCGCCGCGGAGCGCTTCCGGCGCATGCACCCGCGCAGCGAGCACGTCGCTTACGCCCTCTACATGAGCGGCGTGGCACGCCAGTCCCAGGGGCCCGGCGGCCTTGGCGACCTGTTCAACGTCGACCCCAATCTGCGTGACCCGGAGCCGAAGCGCCGCGCCTTCGCCGACTTCCGCGAGCTGGCCGAGCAGCATCCGGACAGCGAGTATATCGACGACGCCGCGGAGCGCATGGAGCAGATTCGCACGGCACTGGCCGAGCACGAGCTCTACGTCGGGCGGTTCTACTTCGAGCGCGGTGCCTACATTGCCGCGGCGAACCGGGCGCGCACGATCATCGCCCGCTACCCCGGCACGCCGGCCGTCGCCGAGGCCATGGGCATGCTCGCCGACTCGTACCGGGGCCTCGGGCTCGACCCCCTCGAGGAGGACGTCGAGCGGGAACGGCAGGAGCGCCACGAGCCCCCCGCCGCGGAGTTCGGCGAGGGCTAGCCCGCCGCCGCCCCGCGGCAGAGGTCGCGGGCGCGGTCAGATGGCGTTCTCGTCCTCTTCGCCGGTGCGGATGCGGATGACCCGCTCGACGTTGGTGACGAAGATCTTGCCATCGCCGATCTTGCCCGTCTGGGCCGCCTGGGTGATGGCCTCGACACACCGATCGACGTCGGCATCCGCGACGACCACCTCAAGACGCATCTTGGGCAGGAAGTCGACCACGTACTCGGCGCCCCGATACAGCTCGGTATGCCCCTTCTGACGGCCGAACCCCTTGACCTCGGTGACGGTCATGCCGGTGATGCCGATGTCCGAGAGGGCCTCGCGGACGTCGTCGAGCTTGAAGGGTTTGATGATCGCCTCGACTTTCTTCATGGGCGCAGCTCCTTGGAGTGGGGCGCAGTCAATCTGTGTTCAGTCCCGATAGCGTGGGCTACCCCGAGCACCCCTGGCAACCGGACCAGCCTGAGGTAATCGGGTAGCGTCGATCCCGCCCGAAGGCGCGCCGGGTCACCTTGACCCCGGGGGCCGCCTGGCGGCGCTTGTACTCGTTGCGATAAAGCAGCCGGATCACCCGGCAGATTTCCGCCTCGTCTAGGCCGTCGGCGCGTATCTCGTGCTCGGCGGCGTCGGCCTCGAGGTACTGGCGCAGCACGGCGTCGAGGAGCGGGTAAGGCGGCAGGCTGTCACTGTCGCGCTGATCGGCGCGGAGCTCGGCGGTGGGCTCGCGCTCGATAATGGCCTGCGGCACGGCGGGCCCGAGGCTGTTGCGATAGGCGGCCAGGCGATAGACATCGGTCTTGTAGACGTCCTTGAGCGGGGCGAAGCCGCCGCACATATCGCCGTAGAGGGTCGCATAACCGACCGCCAGCTCGCTCTTGTTGCCGGCGGCCAAGAGCATCAGCCCCAGCTTGTTGGACAGCGCCATCAGGCAATTGCCGCGGATCCGCGCCTGGATGTTTTCCTCCGTGGCGTCCGCCGTGCGCCCGGCAAAGGCCGGGGCCAGGGACTGCTCGTAGTCGGCGAAGAGCGCCTCGATGGGGATGCTCTGGTACTCGAGCCCGAGGGTCTGCGCCGCGGCACGGGCGTCCTCCAGGCTGCGCTCGGCGGTGTAGCGGGTGGGCATCATCACCGCCAGCACCTGATCGCCGCCCAGGGCATCGGCGGCCACGGCGGCCACCAGGGCCGAGTCGATGCCGCCAGAGAGCCCGAGCACCACCCCCGAGAAGCCGTTGCCACGGACATAGTCGGCGGTGGCCCGGACCAGTGCCTGGTAGATCGCCGGCGGCCCGTCGAGGGCCACGGCCCGCTCACCGTGCAGGGCACCGTCCTGCCAATCGAGGGCGTACAGCCCGTCGGCGAACGCCGGCGCCCGGGCGGTCACCGTGGCGCCGGCATCCAGGGCGAAGGAGCCGCCGTCGTAGACCACCTCATCATGACCGCCGACCAGGTTGGCGTAGAGCAGCGGGATCCCGGTCTCGGCCACGCGCCGGGCCGCCACCGCCTCCCGCTCGGCCTGCTTGCCGTCGTGGAACGGCGAGGCGTTGATGCCGATCACCAGCTCGGCCCCGGCGGCGGCCACCTCGGCGGCCGGTGGGGCGGACCACAGGTCCTCGCAGATGGTGACCCCGATCCGCCGCCCGGCCACCTCGAACAGGCAGGGGGCGTTGCCGGCGCGAAAGTGGCGGTTGTCGTCGAAGACGCTGTAGCTGGGCAGGCAGCGCTTGTACGCCACCTCCGCCTCGGCGCCGTCAGCCAGCACCACGGCGGCGTTGCGCACCACGCCGTGGCGCTGCAGCGGCGTTCCCACCACGGCGGTGATCCCGGTGCACGCGGCGGCGATCCGCCCCAGTGCCCGCTCCACGGCGGCGTGGAAGTCGCTGCGCAGCAGCAGGTCATCGGGCGGGTAGCCGGTCACCGCCAGTTCAGGGAAGACCACCAGATCGGCACCGAACTCATCCCGCGCCCGGCCGATGGCGTCGATGATGCGCGCCGCGTTGGCGTCGATGGCGCCGACGGGGAACGGCAGCTGGGCGATGACAATGCGCACGGGCCGCCTCAGCCGGTCGTCAGCTGCCGGATCCGCTCGCCGATTTCCGTCGGCGAGCGGACCGTGGCCACGCCGGCGGCCTCCAGGGCGGCGAACTTGTCATCCGCCGTCCCCTTGCCACCGGAGATGATCGCCCCAGCGTGGCCCATGCGCTTGCCCGGTGGCGCCGTCACCCCGGCGATGTAGGCGACCACGGGCTTGCTCATGTGATCACGGATGTAGGCCGCCGCCTCTTCCTCGGCGCTGCCGCCGATCTCACCGACCATCACCACGCCGTCGGTCTGTGGGTCGGCCTCGAACCGCGCCAGGCAATCGACGAAGGAGAGCCCCTGAATCGGGTCGCCGCCGATGCCGACACAGGTCGACTGCCCCTGCCCGGTATCAGTGGTCTGCTTGACCGCCTCGTAGGTCAGGGGCCCGGAGCGGGAGACGATGCCGATCCGCCCGGGCAGATGGATGTGCCCGGGCATGATGCCGATCTTGCACGCCCCCGGGGTGATGATCCCGGGGCAGTTGGGCCCGATCAGGGCCACGTCCTCGCCCCGCAGCGCCTCCTTGACGTGCAGCATGTCCAGGACCGGAATCCCCTCGGTGATGCAGGCGATGACGCGGATCCCGGCATCGGCCGCCTCCAGGATGGCGTCCGCGGCAAAGGCGGCCGGAACGTAGATCACCGAGGCGTCGGCGCCGGTCTCGGCCACCGCCTCGCGGACGGTATCGAACAGCGGACGGTCCAGGTGCGTGCCCCCACCGCGCCCCGGGGTCACGCCGCCGACCACCTGGGTGCCGTAGGCGATGGCCTGCTCCGAGTGGAAGGTTCCCTGCTTGCCGGTGAACCCCTGCACGAGCACCCGGGTGCTCTGATCGACGAGAATGCTCATGTTCTGCTCCTCTCTCCAGCGGGGCTCAGCCCGTGCGACCGGCGATGTCGACGATCTTGGCGGCGGCGTCGGCCAGATCGTCGGCGGGGATCAGGTCGAGACCGCTGTCGGCCAGGATCTGCTTGCCCTGCTCGACGTTGGTGCCCTCCAGGCGCACCACCACCGGCACCTCGACGCCCACATCCTGCACCGCGGCGACGATCCCCTGGGCGATCATGTCGCAGCGGACGATCCCGCCGAAGATGTTCACCAGGATCCCCTCCACCGAGGGGCTGGAGAGGATGATCTTGAACGCCTCGGCCACCCGCTCGGCGTTGGTGCCGCCGCCGACGTCGAGGAAGTTGGCCGGTGACCCGCCATGGAGCTTGATCACGTCCATGGTGGCCATGGCCAGCCCGGCGCCGTTGACCATGCAGCCGATGTTGCCGTCCAGGGTGATGTAGTTGAGGTTGTGCTCGGCGGCCCGGACCTCGGTCTCGTCTTCCTGGGTCAGATCGCGCATGTCCTGGATCTGTGCCTGGCGACCGATTTCCACGGCGTTGTCGTCCACGGTCACCTTGGCGTCGAGGGCCAGCAGCCGCCCCTCGCCGGTGACGATCAGTGGGTTGATCTCGACCAGCGACAGGTCCCGCTCCAGGAACAAGCGGTAGAGCCCCTGCATCATCCGCGTCAGCTCCCCGACCTGGCCCTTGTCCAGACCCAGGGCGAAGCCGAGCTGCCGGCACTGGTAGGGCTGCAGCCCCGCGGCCGGGTGGGCATGCACCGTGTGGATGCGCTCCGGCTCGCTGCCGGCGACCTCCTCGATGTCCATGCCGCCGGCTGCCGAGGCCATGAAGACCACGCGCTGGCTGGCCCGGTCGACCAGGGCGCCGAGGTAGAGCTCACGGTCGATCTCCAGCCCCTCCTCGACCAGCAGGGCGTGGATCGGCTGGCCGCGCTCGTCGGTCTGGTGGGTCACCAGCCGCTCACCGAGCAGCGAGTCGGCGTAGCGTTCGATCTCCTCGGCCTGCTTGAGCACCCGGACGCCACCGGCCTTGCCCCGGCCGCCGGCGTGGACCTGGGCCTTGACCACCCAGGCCGAGCCGCCGAGGCGCTCGGCGGCGGCGCGCGCCTCGGCGCTCGAGCGGGCCACGTAGCCGCGGGGGATGGCGATCCCGGCCTCGGTGAAGAGGTGCTTGGCCTGGAACTCGTGCAGATTCATTGAACAGCTCCTCCCATGGGGGTCGCGGTCGCCGGGCGGTCGTTTATGGTGATCGAGCGACCCGTTCTTTTCAAAACCGTCCGGCCGTGCCAACTTGGGTTGGCCGCGAGCCCGGGCCTGCCTGGCCCGGGCGCTCAAGGTAATCACGGAAGCATACGTGCATGCTAGGCCAGATCCTTCTTGTCATCCTGATCATCCTCGCCTGGATCGGCGCGCGCAGCCTGCTGCAGAAGCGTCTGCGCAGCGATGAGCCCGGGCGCGCCCCGGGCGACGGCCCCGGTGAGAGCGGGCACACCGAGGAGATGGTGCGCTGCAGCCACTGCGGCGTCTTCCTGCCGCGCTCGGCCGCCTATCCCCGGGACGGTGCCTACTTCTGCTCGCCGGAGCACCGGCGGCTGGGACGGGATTGACCCGCCTGCCGGGGCCGCCCGGCAGGCGGGCGGGCCTCACTCGGCGCACAGGCCGGTGGCGATCTCCGCCAGGCCGCCTGGGTCGCACTCCCACCCCCAGGCGTCCTCATCCTCCTGGCCGGTAAAGGTCACCGCCTCGCCGGCCAGCTCGGTGTTGACCCCCTCGTCGGCGAACTGCATGGACACATCCACCGTATCGCCGCCGGCGGAGACGTCGATGTCATCGACGTAGTCGCCACTCTCGTCCCCCACCAGCTCCTCGATGCGATCCGCATCCAGCCCGTCGGGACCCCGCAGATGGACCTCGGAGTCCACCGCCGTGCGCACGCCGGAGAAGAGGGTCAGGGCCTCGGCGAACTGGGTGCGGGCGATGTAGTTCTGGTACTGCGGGACCGCGATGGCCGCCAGCATGGCGATGATCGCCACCACGATCATCAGCTCGATCAGGGTGAATGCGGCGCAGCGCCGGCGCCGCGGGATACGCGCTTGCATGGCTCACCTCCCTGTGAGACCGGAAAAAGAGCGTCGGAACGGGTCCGTCGATAGCAGCGGCGGTCACACGGCGGATCGCGCAGGCCAGGCCCGATGGCCAGGACGCCGCGCAGGTTGTACCGTGCCGGGTGAGACCTTGCCGCGACGGGCCCGGGACCATGCGCCGATTCGTGCTCGACACCAGTGTCTTCACCAACCCCGACGTCTACCTGCGCTTCGACGAGGAGCCGATGCAGGCGATCTCGGTCTTCCTCGGGCTCGCCCGCCGCGCCGAGGCCGAGTTCTACATGCCGGGGCCGGTCTACCAGGAGCTGTGCAACTTGCGCTCGATGGACCTGATCGGCGCCGAGTTCGAGACCGAGGTGCACATCCGCTCGCCGCGGCGCTTTGCGATGACCATCCCCTCGGAAGTGCTCTACGAGTTCATCGAGGAGGTGCGCACGCGCATCCAGCGGGGCCTGCGCATCGCCGAGGAACACGCCCGGCAGGCGGGCCAGGCCGAGTCGCTGCCGCCGGAGCTGATCACCCAGCTGCGCGAGCGCTACCGCGAGGCCATGCGCCGCGGCATCCTCGACTCGCGGGAGGATATCGATGTGGTGCTGCTCGCCTACGAGTTGGACGCCACCCTGGTCTCTGCCGACGAGGGGATGCGCAAGTTCGCCGAGCGCATCGGCATCAAGCTGGTCAACCCGCGCTACCTGCGCGGGGTGATGCAGAACCTGGCCGGCGAGGAGCCCGATCACCCCGCCCCCTGCGGCCCCGACCAACCGGGCGGATAAAGCCCGGCGGCCTGGCAGCGGCGAAAGGAGCTGTAACGCCAGCCCTCGGGGCGGCCGGCCAGCCCGCGGCGCACCGGCTCCCAGTGGATCTCGTCGAGCGCTGCGCGCCAGTGCTCCGGGTCCACCTCCGACCACGCCACCCCGGGCCGCCACAGCCGCCCGCGGGGCAGCCCCGGCCAGTGACGCAGATAACGGGTGCAGTGGGCCTTGGCCGCCTGCCAGCGGGGACGCGGATCCGGGTCATCCCGGGGCAGGCGCCACAGGCCGTGGACGGCATCGGGCAGGACGACGGCTGCATCCCAGATCAGCGGGCGCCGCCGCGCCACCTGGCGAAAGGCGGTGCGCAGCCGCTGCACGGCCTCGGGCCGCGCCAGCCACGGATGGTTGCCGTGCGTGGTCAGGCAGAAGCGGACGCACCGCTCCTGCGGGGGGACCTCCGGGTCCATGCGCGCTCCTCCCTGAACGCGTTGTCTCCTGCTTATCGTGCCAGCCCGCCGCCGGCTGTCAATCGGCCGGGGCACAGCGGCGCGCGTCGCTGGCAGCCGGCGGCGGCTCGGTTATCATGGCGGCTTTTCCACGGTACCGAGGTCGCACGTAGAGATGGTCAGTGAGTCGATCCCGCAACGCATCGCCCAGGAGCTGGGCGTGGGCCACCGGCAGGTCGAGGCCGCCATCGAGCTGCTCGATGGGGGCGCCACCGTCCCCTTCATTGCCCGCTACCGCAAGGAGGTCACCGGCGGCCTCGACGACAGCCAGCTGCGCTCGCTCGAGGAACGGCTGACCTACCTGCGGGAGCTCGACGAGCGCAAGG
>PULM01000105.1 GCA_003552345.1 Ectothiorhodospiraceae bacterium | reverse complement strand
ATGGCCGAGGGGGTGGACCTGCCTGGCCGTTACTGCGATCACGTGGTCATCGAGCGCATCCCCTTTGGTGTCCCCACTGAGCCGGTCACGGCCACCCTGAATGAGTGGCTGGAGGACCAGCAGCGCTCCTCGTTTCATACCCTGAGCCTGCCGCAGGCATCGCTGCGTCTGACCCAGGCCTGCGGACGGCTGGTCCGCTCCGAGGATGACCGCGGGCGGATCACCATCCTCGACCGGCGGGTGGTCACCCAGCGCTACGGCCGCCAGCTCCTCGACGCCCTGCCGGCGTTCCGCCGCCGCCTCGACTAAGGCTGGCATTCTGCAACGAAAAAGGCCGCCGATCCGGTGGATCGGCGGCCCGTTGCCGTGGGGATGGTGGAACGATCCCCGGTGGGTTACTGCTTCTCGATGACCGTGGTCAGCTCCACGCCGAGGGCCACTGGCAGCAGGAAGTAGACGAATACCGTGGTCAGCACGATGGTGACCAGGTTCAGCAGCAGCCCGGCGCGCGCCATATCCGGCACGGTCAGGGCCCGGCTGCCGAAGACGACGGCGTTTGGAGGCGTGGCCACCGGCAGCATGAAGGCGCAGGAGGCAGCCACGGCCACGGCGGCCATCAGCACCAGCGGGTTGAAGTTCGTGGCCACGGCCAGCGCGCCCATCAGCGGGATGAACACCGTCGCCGTGGCGGTGTTGGAGGTCACCTCGGTGAGGAAGACCACCAGAGCCACGCAGGCGGCGATGATCAGGAAGATGGAGACGCCGTCGAGCACCTGCAGGGCCTCGGCCAGGCTCTCGGACAGGCCGCTGGCGCCAAAGCCCGCCGCCAGGGCGAAACCGCCGCCGAAGAGCAGGACGATGTCCCAGGGGATCTTCACGGCAGTGTCCCAGTCGAGCAGCCGCTGCCCCTTCTCCTTGCCCGAGGGCAGCAGAAAGAGGGCCAGGGCACCGGCCATGGCGATGCTCGCATCACCGAACTCATCGAGCACCCCTTCGGGCAGGAAGCCGCGGAAGACCCAGGCCAGGGCGACGAGCACGAAGACGGTGAGCACGCGCCGCTCGGCGGCGTCCATGCGGCCGATCTCGGCCAGCTCCTGACGGATGGTCTCGCGGCCGCTGACCAGCTGGCCGATGCCGCGGCAGTGGCGCCCGAAGGCGAGGTAGACCCAGGCGATGCCGAGAAAGAGCACGGCCAGTGGCAGACCGAAGGCCATCCAGCTGGCGAAGGTGATCTCGATGTCGTAGAGCTCCTGGGCCTGACCGGCGAGCACCGCGTTCGGCGGCGTGCCGATCAGCGTGGCGATGCCGCCGATCGACGCGGCGTAGGCCACACCGAGCATGAGCACCACGCCAAAGCCCCGGGGCAGCTCCTGCCCGCTCTGCTCGGCCTCCTCCTGGCTCTGCTTGAGCACCGCCAGGGCGATGGGCAGCATCATCATCGCCGTGGCCGTGTTACTGATCCACATGGACAGCCCGGCGGTGGCGAGCATGAAGCCGAGGATAATGCGCCGCGGCGAGGGGCCGACGAGGTTGATGGTGTGCAGCGCGATGCGCCGATGGAGGTTCCAGCGCTGCATGGTCACGGCGATGAAGAAACCACCCAGGAACAGGTAGATCAGGTGGTTGCCGTAGGCCTCAGTGACATCGCCGACTTCCATCACCCCGAGCAGTGGGAAGGCGACGATCGGGACCAGCGCCGTGGCAGCAAGGGGCAGCGCCTCGCTGATCCACCAGATGGCCATCAGGATGGCGACCAGGGCGACACTCCACTCGGCCTGGCTCAGCTCTCCGGGTGGGCCGAGCAGGAAGCCAGCCAGGGCCACCAACGGGCCCAGGAACAGTCCAATGCGCTGCCTATAAGACTCCATGGATACCTCCATCAGCGTTCGAAGAGCGCATAAGGTGGACCAAAACCCCCTTGACCCTCAACAGGCCAATAAAAACGGGGTTCGAGTATTGCCTCGAACCCCGCTTGAGAGCTTCGTGGTGCGCCGTTACCGGCCCCCTCGGTTTTACCAGCCCATGTCGCCCTCAGGCGCCGGTTCCTGCTCCGGCATGGGCTCTTGCTCGGGCTCCGGCTCCGGTGCGGGTGCCGGCTCTTCCTGCTCCGGCTCGCCCCACGGGTCGTCGGCAGGCTCCGGTTCCTCGCCGGTGCCGGCGCAGCCGGCGCCAAGCAGCAGGGCGAACAGCGCGATGATTCCAAGCTTGTAGGGCATGGGGGATTCCCCCTGATTGGTGCGTGTTCATGATGTAGACGCTGACATGCGCCTGGATCCTATGACAATGCCCGAGCGCGCGCGGTTCACCGCGCCGGTGCCCTCGCGGGCGCCGGCGCGCTGTGTCAGGCTCCTTGATCGTCGAGTCGTGCCCCCACCGGGGCGTCCACCGGGCGGACGATGGCCCGCGTGCCTTCCAGGCGGACGATGCGCACGGCACTGCCCGAGGTGATCTCGGGGTCGTCGGCGGGGTCGGGGATGGCCATCAGATGATCGCCGAAGGCGCGCACGCGCAGGTGGCCGCGCAGGTCGTAGTAGGCCTCGAAGGCGGTGCGGCGCAGGGCGCTGTCATCCGCCGAGGGCGGGCCGCCACCACGGCCCATGCGCCGGAAGACCCAGACCATGAACGGCAGCGAGGCCATGCCGGCCAGGATGGCCACGGCGATCTGTGCGACCAGCGGCGCGCCGAGCAGGGCCATGGCCATGCCGGCGAAGGCCATCACCGCCAGCGCCAGGAGCACCCCGGCGCCGCCGCCGGCGAGCAGGATCTCGACGCCGAGCAGCACCACCGCCAGGGTGAGCCATACCGTCCACACCGATTGCGGGTCGTTGATCGGGTCCATGGGGCCTCCGCGCAGGGTCCGGATCCCCAAGGTAGCGAGCCGGGCGGCGGGAGGCCAGCCCCGCCGCCATCAGCGCTGGTAGGCCAGCTCCAGCGTCTCGCCCTGGTGCAGGTCGTGGATCTCGTTGCGGTAGCCGATGCGCACGGGCGGCCACGGCCCCTCCTCCAGGCGCAGGGTGAGTCGGGTGTGATTGACCACCAGATGGATCCAGTGGCCGCGATAATGGATCTTGTGCTCCACCTCGTGGAGGCCATCAGGCAGCATGGGATCGAGCCACAGGACGCCGTCCCGCGGTTCCATGCCGGTGTAGCCGCGCAGCGCCAGGTCGACGGTGCCGGCCATGGCCCCGAGGTGGATGCCCTCTTTGGTGGTCCCGCCCTGGATGTCGCCCAGGTCGCTGATCAGCGCGTTGCCGAACAGATCCCAGGAGCGCTGCCGGTCGGAGCGCGCCAGCACCCACGAGTGGACGATGTTGCTTAGCGTCGAGCCGTGGGAGGTGCGCGCCTCGTAGTAGGCGATGTTGCGCGGGATGGCCTCGGCGTCGAGCTCGTAGCCCATCTCGGCGAACAGGGTTTCGATCTGCTGCCGGGAGAACAGGTAGAAGAGCATCAGCAGATCGGCCTGCTTGCTCGCCTGGTAGCGGTTGATGTCGTCGCCCTCGGCTTCAAGGATCCGGTCGAGCCGCTGGATGTTGCCGTAGTGCTCGCGGTAGCCGGCCCAGTCCAGTTCCTCGAGCTGGTCGTAGCCCTCGAACTGGCTGATGATGCCGTCGCCGTGGAAGGGGATGAACATCTGCTGGCTGATCTCCTGCCAGCGGTTGAGCTCCGCCTCGTCGATCTCCAGGCGGTCGAGCAGCTCGCTGCGTGGCGTCGGGCCGATGACCTCCAGGGCCTGGCGTGCGATGCGCAGGCACCAGGCGGCCATGACGTTGGTGTAGGCGTTGTTGGCCAGCCCGATCTCGTCGCTGCCCGGGTAGCGGGTGTGGAACTCATCGGGGCCGACGATGCCGCGGATCTCGTAGCGCTGGCGCTGCGGGTTGTAGGTGGCCAGGCTGGCCCAGAACTGGGCGATGCTCAGGATCATCTCGGCGCCGGCGAAGGCCATGAAGTCGGT
>PULM01000070.1 GCA_003552345.1 Ectothiorhodospiraceae bacterium | reverse complement strand
CCATCCAGGATCACGGAGATGGACGGGTTCATCAGCGTGCCGGCGCCGATCTGCTCGCTGGAGGCGCTGGCCCGCTGCATCGGGCCGGGCTCGGCGCTGACCGTGGGTTCCGGTCCCTGCTCAACGGTGGGCTCCTCGGTGGGCGACTGGGCGTGGGCGCTGCCAAACAGCAGGGCTGCGCTGCCCAGCCCCGCGGCCAGCAGGGCCGGTTGGCGCTGGTGGGCATGGTATCGTGACATGATCGGGCTCCCCTGGGTTGCGTGATGCGCCGGGCGGTTGTGCAGGCCGCCGCCGTCTCCATGGTCAAGTGCCCGGTGGTGGCGGCCGATAGATTGGGAGATAGCTTGGCTTGTCCGGCAGGTAATGCAATCTAGTTGCACATGCAGTGCAGCGTCAAGAGGCAGTGCTGCCGGGTTATGCGGTAGCATGGGGAGTCGGCAGCAACGGCGCCGGCGTCACGGCACAGTCAGTGCATCAAAAGGGCACGGGGAGGCATGCCAGTGCCGAAGATTGTCTACATATTCATGGGGGTCATGGCGTTGATGATGGTCGTGACCATGGGCACGGTAGGGGCCCTGGCGCTTGGCTACATCACGCCGCCGGGCATGCATGCGGATGCAGAGCCCGACCTGGGGGATCCGCAGTACCTCAAGCTGGAGCCGCCGCTGACCGTCAACTTCGAGCGGGGCCAGCGGATCAGTTACCTGCAGGCCGAGGTCGAGGTCATGGCGCGCACCGATGAGGCGCTCTCCGGTGTCGAGCGCCACATGCCGGTGATCCGCAACAACCTGCTGATGCTCTTCGCCGATCAAAGCTTCGAGGACCTGAACACCCGCTCCGGGCGCGAGGATCTGCGGCACGCCTCGCTCGAGGAGATCAACGGCATCCTGGATGAGCGTGGGGTCGATGGGGAGATCGAGGCGGTCTACTTCACCAGTTTCGTGATGCAGTAGCGGGCGCTCGTCATGTCGCAGCAGGATATCCTCAGCCAGGACGAGATCGACGCGCTCCTCCACGGGATCGACGACGGCGACGTCGAGACCGAAGACGAAGAGGATACCGGCGAACTACGGCCGTATACCTTTACCGCCGAGGAGCGCATCGTCCGGGGGCGGATGCCGACCCTGGAGATGATCAACGAGCGCTTCGGGCGGCTCTTTCGCATCGGGCTGTTCAACATGCTGCGCCGCACGCCGGAGGTCTCGGTCACCGGCGTGGAGATGATGAAGTTCGGCGAGTACGTCCACACCCTGTTCGTCCCCACCAGCCTGAACATCATCCGTGTTCCGCCGCTGCGCGGCTCGGGGCTGTTCGTCATCGACCCCAAGCTGGTCTTCCTGGTGGTGGACAACTTCTTCGGTGGCGGCGGGCACTTCTACCTCAAGGTGGAGGGGCGCGAGTTCACGCCCACCGAGCAGCGGGTCATCCGTCTGATGCTCGATCAGGCCTTCGACGACCTGCGCGAGGCGTGGAATCCGGTGCTCGGGGTCGACTTCGAGTACGTGAACATGGAGGTCAACCCGCAGTTCGCCAACATCGTCAGCCCCACCGAGGTGGTGGTGGTGAGCAAGTTCCATGTCGAGCTCGACGGCGGCGGGGGCGATATCCACGTCACCCTGCCGTACACCATGGTCGAGCCGATCCGCGAGATCCTCGACGCCGGCGTGCAGTCCGACCGCAACGACGTCGACGACCGCTGGGCCAGGGCGCTGCGCGAGGAGATGAAGACCGCGCCGGTGACCATGCACAGTACCCTGGCGCGCTCGGAGATCACCCTGCGCGACCTGATGCATCTCAAGGCCGGCGATGTCATCCCGATCGAGATGCCGGAGCGGGTGGTGGTCGAGGTCGAGGACGTGCCGGTCTTCTACGGTACCTACGGGGTGTGCGAGGGCCATGCGGCGCTGCGCATTGACGAGAAGGTGCAGGCGCCGGAGCGCGAGACGCTGCTGCCCGAGCGCGACCAGGTCCGCCGCGAGGAGCGCGAGCGGGACGAGGAGCCGGTGCAGCAGCGGATCAACCGTCTGACCGCCGAACAGCGTAGCGGCCCCGAGGAGCCCGACGAGGCGCCGGAGCGCCCCCAGAGCAGCCAGAGGGTGGATGAGTCATGAGTGACGAGAAAGACCGGCCGTCGGCCGACGACGACTGGGCCGACGCCCTTGCCGAGCAGAAGGCGCAGGGCGAACAGGAGGGCGAGGGCATCGACGACGAGGCCCTGGCCGAGGAGTGGGCGGCTGCCATGGAGGAGGGGGGCGAGGCCACCGAGGCGGCCGGTGCCGGCGGTCGGGAGAGTTCCCAGGCCGGTGCTGCCGGTAAGGGTGGCGGCCGCTCGGTGGATCTGGATGAGTTCGACCCGGCGGCGACCCGTGCCGGCGGCGAAGACGACCAGAACATCGATGTCATCCTCGACATCCCGGTGACACTCTCCATGGAGATCGGGCGGACGCAGATCAGCATCCGCCATCTGCTCCAGCTCAACCAGGGCTCGGTGGTGGAGCTCGACCGACTGGCCGGTGAGCCCCTGGATGGGATGGTCAACGGCACCCTGATCGCCCACGGTGAGGTGGTGGTCGTCAATGAGCGCTTCGGCATCCGCCTGACCGACGTCATCAGCCCGGCCGAGCGGGTGAAGAAGCTGCGCTGATGCGCTGGCGATCATCCAGCCGGGTGACGTCTTTCCGGCGCCCGCGCCTGGCGGCGCTGGCCGTGGGCGTCAATCTGCTGGCGTTTTCGCTCCCGGCTATGGCCGAGTCGGTGCCGGGGGTCGAGGCCGAGGCCATCGTTCGGGTCATCGTCGCCCTGTTGGTGGTGCTGGCGGTGATTGTCGGGCTTTCGTGGCTGCTGCGTCGCTTCGGGGGCGGCGCGGCGGGTGGAAGCGGCGCCATGCGGGTGCTCGGTTCGCTGCCGGTGGGCCAGCGCGAGCGCGTGGTGCTGGTTCAGGTGGGAGAGACCCAACTGCTGCTCGGTGTAGCGCCTGGGCGGGTACAGACCTTGCATGTGCTGGAAACCCCAGTGACCGGCGTCGGCGGTGAGGCCGATGGCGGGCAGGGCGGCCCGTTCGCGGCGCGGCTGCGTCGCTTGATGCAGCAATCCGATCAGCAGTAATCCATGCCCCGATTCCGTATCCTGCTTCTTGTGGCGTTGCTCCTCTGCCCGGTGCTGGCCCATGGCCAGACCGGGCTGGAGGCGTTGACCATCGAGGAGACCGAGGACGGGCAGACCTGGAGCCTCAGCGTCCAGGTCCTCGTCCTCATGACCCTGCTGACGCTGCTGCCGGCGATGGTGCTGATGATGACCGCGTTCACGCGGATCATCGTCGTCCTGGCCATCCTGCGCCAGGCCTTGGGCACCGCCTCGACACCCTCGAACCAGGTCCTCATCGGCCTGGCGCTGTTCCTGACCCTGTTCGTGATGATGCCGGTCTTCGACGAGATCAACGAGACCGCGCTGCAGCCCTACATGGCCGAGGAGATGGGGGCCGAGGAGGCGCTGGAGCAGGCCAGTGAGCCGATGCGCGAGTTCATGATCCGCCAGACCCGCGAGGACGATATCGCGCTGTTCCTGCGCATCGCCGATTACGGCGAGGTGGACAGTCCGGACGACGTCCCCATGTCGGTGCTGATCCCGGCGTTCATGACCAGCGAGCTGAAGACCGCCTTTATCATTGGGTTCGTGCTCTATCTGCCGTTCCTGGTCATCGATCTGGTGGTGGCCAGCACGCTCATGTCCATGGGCATGCTGATGCTCTCGCCGATGATCATCTCGCTGCCGTTCAAGATCATGCTCTTCGTGCTGGTCGATGGTTGGTCGCTGGTGATGGGCACCCTGGCGTCCAGTTTCTTCCTGTGACCGGCCGGGTGCGCCGCCAGGCGGCAAAGTCTTGCCGCCTGGCGGCAATGAAAGCCTGCAAAGCGGCAACGACTGGCCGTTCTGGCGGAGGATGGTCGGCCGGT
>PULM01000176.1 GCA_003552345.1 Ectothiorhodospiraceae bacterium | reverse complement strand
AGGGCGGAGGGGTAGCCCATCTCGCCGGTGAGGCTCATCAGCGCCAGCCGCACGCCGCGCGCCGAGGCGTCACCGGCGGCCCAGCTCTTGCGCGAGCCGGTATTCGGCGCGTGGCGATAGGTGCGCAGCGCCCCGCCGTCGATCCAGGCGTTGGAGACGGCGTTGATGACATCCTCGCGGCTGCCGCCGAGCAGCCGGGTGGTCACGGCCGTGGTGGCCAGCCGTACCAGCAGGACGTGGTCGAGGCCGACGCGGTTGAAGCTGTTCTCCAGCGCCAGCACACCTTGGATCTCGTGGGCCTTGATGGCGGCGGTGAGCACCTCGCGCATGGTCAGTGGCGTCTGGCCCCGGGCCAGGCGCCGGCGGCTCTCGTAGTCGGCCGCGGCGAGGATGCCGCCGAGGTTGTCCGAGGGGTGGCCCCACTCGGCAGCCAGCCAGGTGTCGTTGAAGTCCAGCCAACGGATCAGGGCGCCGATGTTGAACGCGCCCTGCACCGGATCGAGGCGATAGGCGGTGCCCGGCACCACCACCCCGTCGCGCATCTCGGCGCCGGGGACGATGGGCCCGAGCAGCTTGGTGCAGGCCGGGTAGTCGAGCGCCATCATGGCGCAGGCGAGGCTGTCCATCAGGCAGTGCCGGGCGGTCTGATACGCCTCGGCGGAGTCGATGTCGGTGGCGCTGACGTAGTCGGCGATGGCCACCAGCTCGGCATCGGGATCGGGGCGCTGGGCGCTGCGGATGTCTCCGGACATGGGAAGCTTCCTCAAGAACCAGTTGCAGGTTGATCGTGGCACCGCCGCCGGGCGCGATGGCGTTGCGGCGGCAGTGTTGGCTGGCGGGCGAACCGCGTCAGCGCTGGTCGATCGGCGGCACCGTACGCAGATGGTGACCGGTGTAATCGGCGCTGGGGCGGATGATGCGGTTCTTGGCCCGCTGCTCCATGACGTGGGCCGCCCACCCGCTGTGCCGGGACATCACGAAGATCGGCGTAAACAGCTTGGTGGGGATGCCCATGAAGCGGTAAGCCGAGGCGTGGTAGAAGTCGGCGTTGGCGAACAGCCCCTTCTCATCCCACATCATCTGCTCCACGGCCTCGGAGACCGGGAACAGCGTCTCATCGCCCACCTCCTCGGCGAGCTTGCGCGACCACTCCTTGATCACGGCATTGCGCGGATCGACCTCGGTGTAGACGGCGTGGCCGAAGCCCATCACCTTCTCCTTGCGCTCGAACATCCCCGCCAGCTCCTGACGGGCCTGCTCCGGGCTCGACCACTGCTCGAGCATCTCCATGGCGGCCTCGTTGGCGCCCCCGTGGAGCGGGCCGCGCAAGGTGCCGATGGCGCCGGTAATCGCCGAGTGCATGTCGGAGAGGGTCGAGGCACAAACCCGCGCGGCGAAGGTCGAGGCGTTGAACTCGTGCTCCGCGTAGAGGATCAACGAGACGTGCATGACGTTCTTGTGCAGCTCGTTGGTCCGCTCACCGCGGAGCAGGTAGAGGAAATGGGCGCCGATGGAGTCCTCATCGCTGTCGGTATCGATACGCACCCCGTCGTGGCTGTAGCGGTACCAGTAGGTGATGATCGACGGGAAGACCGCCAGCAGACGGTCGGCCACCTCGGCCTGCTGCGAGAAATCGGCCTCGGTCTCCAGGGTGCCGAGCATGGAACACCCGGTGCGCATGACGTCCATCGGGTGGGCATCGCGCGGGATCTGCTCGAGCACCGCCTTGGTCTCTGGCGGCAGCTCGCGCATCCCGGAGAGGCGGCGCTTGTAGGCCTCGAGCTGAGTGCGGTCGGGCAGTTCGCCGTAGAGCAGCAGGGAGGCCACCTCCTCGAACTCACAGTGCGCCGCCAGGTCGCGGACATCGTAACCGCGATAGGTCAGGCCCGTTCCCTCCTGGCCAACCGTGCACAGCGCCGTCTCGCCGGCGGACTGGCCACGCAGCCCGGCACCGGTCTTCTTTCCTGCCGTCATCGCTTCTCTCCTCCTGTTCGTCCGTCGCGCCCGAAAAGCTCATCAAGCTTGCGCTCGTAGTCGTGGTAGCCGAGCACCTCGTAGAGCTCCTCGCGCGTCTGCATGCGCTCAAGCATGCGCTCCTGGGTCCCCTCGGCGCGGATGGCCCCGTAGACCGCCTCGGCGGCGCGACTCATCGCCCGGAAGGCCGAGAGGGGATAGAGCACCAGCCCGGCCCCTGCCTCGCGCAGCTCGGTCACGGTGAAGTAGGGGGTCTTGCCGAACTCGGTGATGTTGGCCAGCACCGGCACCGAGAGCCGATCGGTGAAGGTGCGGATGTCCTCGAGGCTGTGCATCGCCTCGGCGAAGACCATGTCGGCACCGGCCTCCACATACGCCTCGGCGCGCTCCAGGGCCGCCTCCAGGCCCTCCGAGGCGCGGGCATCGGTGCGCGCCATGACCACCAGCTCCGGATCGGGCCGCGCGTCCACCGCGGCCTTCACCCGATCGACCATCTCGGCGGTGGAGACCAGTTCCTTGCCCGGGCGGTGGCCGCAGCGCTTGGCCTGGACCTGGTCCTCGATGTGCACCGCGGCCGCCCCGGCGCGGGTCAGTTCCCGGATGGTGCGCGCAACGCTGAAGGCGCCGCCGAAACCGGTGTCGATATCCACCAGCACCGGCGTCCGGGTGGCGTCGGTGATGCGCCGGACGTCCTCGACCACATCGGCCAGCTGGGTGATACCCAGATCCGGCAGGCCGTAGGAGGCATTGGCCACCCCGGCGCCGGAGACGTACAACGCCCGGAAGCCGGCCCGCTCGGCGAGCAGCGCCGAGTAGGCGTTGATGGCGCCGACCACCTGCAGCGGTTGTTCCTGCGTAACGGCGTCGCGGAAGCGGCGTCCCGCGGATGACTGATCGGTCATGTTTTCGTTCGCTCCGTATCGTGTTCGGGAAGGCGGCTCGGATCGGTCAGGCGACGGCGTCGCCGCCTACGCGGACCAGAGTGCGGCCGGTCACCTGCCGGGCGAGCATCGCCTCGGCGGCATCGCGCAGCCCGTCGAGTTCCACCTCGCGGGTAACGAAGCCTTCCGGGTCCTGCGGGCGCAGGTCGCCGCCGAGCCGCCGCCAGCTCTCCAGGCGCAGCGGCCGCGGGCAGTTGGCGGAACTGATGCCGAGCATGCTCACACCACGCAGGATCCAAGGCATGACCGTGGTCTCCAGCTTGACCCCCCCGGCCAGGCCGATGGAGGCGACGTTGCCGTACTCCTCGATCTGGGGCAGCAGCCCGGCGAGCAGGGGACCGCCGACGTTGTCGACCACGCCGGCGAAGCGGGCACGATCCAGCGGCCGCTCACTCAGACCGAGGGCATCCGGACTCACCACCTCGGCTGCCCCCAGCCCGCGCAAGTAACCCTCCGCCTGCTCCTTGCCGGAGACGGCGATCACCCGGTAGCCGGCGTTGCTGAACAGATTCACGGCGATGCTGCCCACGCCACCCGAAGCCCCGGTGACGAGCACATCGCCCAGCGCCGGCGTCTGCCCGGCCGCCTCCATGCGGATCAACGCCAGCGCCGCGGTGAAGCCGGCGGTACCAAGCGCCATGGCCTGGCGCGGACTCATCCCCTGCGGCAGCGGCACGACCCAATCGGCGGGGACCCGCACGTACTCGGCGAAACCGCCATCGTGCGTCTCGCCCAGCCCGCAGCCGGTGATCAGCACCGAGTCGCCGGCGGTCACGCCCTCTTGGTCGCTGGCGACCACGACGCCCGCGGCATCGATACCCGGGACGATGGGGAACCGACGCAGGATCTTGCCCTGCCCGGTGATGGCCAACGCGTCCTTGTAATTGACGGAGGAGTACGCGACCCGAACCAGCACATCTCCGGCAGGGAGGTCGTCGATGCGAAGGGTCTGCACCCCGCCCTGATCCTCCCGACCGGACTCCGGCACCCACCACGCCTGGAACGTCTGCATCTTTACCCCCTGAGAAAGGCCGCTGGGCGAGTTTACAACAGTCATTTCCCGCCTCCCAAATTCCTT
>PULM01000044.1 GCA_003552345.1 Ectothiorhodospiraceae bacterium | reverse complement strand
CCGTACACGCCCAGCGAGGTCATCGCCAGGATGTAGAGCAGCCCGGCGTTGATATCCGCCACCACCAGTCCGTCGTCAAAGGGGATCACCGCCCACGCGGCCAGGGCGGGCATGATGGCCATCGCCGGTGCGATCAGGAACAGCGTCCGGCTGGCGTAGGTCGGGATGGTGATCTCCTTGAACAGGAGCTTCAGCGCATCGGCGATGGGCTGCAGCAGCCCGCGGGGGCCGACCCGGTTGGGCCCGCGGCGATCCTGCATATGGCCGATCACCCGCCGCTCGGCGTAGGTGAAATAGGCCACGGCCAGGAACAGCGGGATCAGGACGGCCCAGATCTTGGCGAACTGCCAGAAGAGTGTCTCGTACATGCCCTCGATCGTCCTTTTCTGCGGCTCTGCGGCCTAGAGCGCTTCCAGCGACACGCTGCCGTAGGGGCCGCCGAGCGCTGCGCACTCGTCCAGCCCGGCGGGGATCCAGGCCACCCCGGCCGGCACGGCGTCGTCCACGACCAGCGGCAGCTCGACCACGCCACTGTCGCTGCGCACCCGCACCCGGCGTGGTTGTGTCTGCGAGAACCCAAGTTCCGCCGCCGTCTGCGCGGCGAGCACCACCTCCGCCCGACCCGCAATCGGCGCCTGCTGAAGCGGCAGCGAGCGCCGCACCAGCGGGTCACCGGCGTAGATCGGCACACCGCCGGCGAGCGCCAGCCCCGAGCCCGACTGCCCCGCCCCGGCCACCGCCGTGGCGGGGTACGGACCGCCGACATTGACGTCACGGCACAGACCGACCAGCTCGCCGTAAACGTCGGCGATGTCGTTGTATTCAAAGCGCTCCAGCCCAAGGACCGTGCCCAGGGCACGCAGCACCCGCCAGCCCGGGCGCGCCTCGCCAGGCGGCTCGGCCACGCCGCGGCAGCTCTGCCAGCGCCCCTCGTTGTTCACGTAGGTCCCGGCACTCTCGCCAAAGGCGCCCATGGGCAGCAGGACGTCGGCCTGGGCGCGCAGCTGTTCGTCGGCAAAGGCGGTGATGGCCACCACCTCCTCGGCCTGCTCCATGGCCTGCCGGGCCGCCTGCGGGTCCCACAGATCGCGGGTCGGCTCGACGTTCAGCAGCAGATACCCCTTGAGCCCGGCGCGCAGCATGGCGTCGGCGCTACGTCCGGCCGGCCGCGCCGCGCCGCCGCCGGCCTGGCGGTGCGGCACCGCGCCGGCCAGCCAGCCACCGGCCGTGTTGCCGGCCTCGGCGAGAACGCCGAGGCGCCCGCCGCAGAGCTCCGCGATGCAGCTGCCCAGTGCGCGCAGCGCCGCCGCCTGCGGGTGGCTGCTGGCCAGAGCGCCAAGGAGCACCGTGGGGCGCTCGGCGGCGACCAGCCGCCGCGCCACCTCGCGGGCGTGATCCGTTACCGGCGCCGACACGGGCGCCAGCCCCTCGGGCAGCGGGCGGCCCGCTGCCTCGGCCAGGGCCGCCGCCACGGCGCCAAGCTCGGCGACCAGCTGCGCCGGGGCCACGGCCTGCTCCGAGGCCAGCGGCAGATTCCAGTCGAAGCGCCGGGGATTCAGGGCCATGACCTGGGCCCCGGCCTGCGCGGCCTTGCGCAGCCGGTGGTGGATCAGCGGCTGCTCGTGCCGGGTGTAGGTGCCCACCAGCAGCGCGGCATCCACCCGCTCGAGCTCGGCGATCTCCTGGCCGAGGTAAGGGAAGGCCGGCGCCTGCTCCTGATCCGAGGTATCCACCTCGCGCAAGCGGTGATCGATGTTGCCGCTGCCGAGCCCGCGCAGCAGGCGCGCCGCCAGGTAGAGCTCCTCCAGCGTGGCGCTGGGCGCCAGCAGCCCGCCCAGGGCATCGGCCCCGTGGCGCTGGGCAACGCCCTGCAGGGCGCCGGCGGCCCGATCCAGCGCGGTCTCCCAGGGCACCACGCGCCAGCGCCCGTCGCGCTTGATCATCGGCTGCAAGAGCCGGTCCTCGTGATCGAGCCCCTCGATGGCGTAGCGGTCGCGGTCGGCGATCCAGGTCTCGTTGACCGCCTCGTTCTCGCGCGGCACCACGCGCTGGATGCGCCCGCGCAGGGTGTGCAGCGCCAGGTTCGATCCCACCCCGTCGTGGGGGGAAACCGCCGGGAAGCTAAGCAACTCCCAGGGGCGGGCGCGGAAGCGGAACGGCTTGTTGGTCAGCGCCCCCACCGGGCAGAGGTCGATCACGTTGCCGGAAAGCTCCGAGCTCAGCCCGGTCTCCAGGTAGGTGGAGATCTCGGTGTGCTCGCCCCGCCCCATGCCCCCGAGTTCCTTCTGCCCGGCCACCTCATCGAGGAAGCGCACACAGCGGGTGCAGTGGATGCAGCGGGTCATCTCCGTGGCCACCAGCGGGCCCAGATCCTCGTCGGCCACCGAGCGCTTGCCCTCGGTAAAGCGCGAGATGCCCCGCCCGTAGCCCATGGACAGGTCCTGGAGTTCGCACTCGCCGCCCTGATCGCAGATCGGGCAGTCGAGGGGGTGGTTGATGAGCAGGAACTCCATCACCCCGCGCTGCGCCTTGATCGCCTTCTCGGAGCTGGTGTGCACCACCATCCCGTCGGCCACCGGGGTGGCGCAGGCGGGCATCGGCTTGGGCGCCTTCTCCACCTCGACCAGGCACATCCGGCAGTTGGCCGCCACCGACAGGTGCTTGTGGTAGCAAAACCGCGGGACGTGGATCCCGTGGCGGTCGGTGGCCTGGATCAGCATCTCGCCCTTGCGGGCCTCGATGGGGCAGCCATCGACCTCGATGGTGACCGTCTCCTCGTTCGCGCTCATGCCGCTGCCTCCACCGGGGACCGGCCGTGTTCGATGTAGTGCTCGAACTCGTGCCGGAAGTGCTTGATGAAGCTCTGCACCGGGGTCGCCGCAGCCTCGCCGAAGGCGCAGATGGTGTGGCCGGCGATCTGCCCCGGCACCTCCTCGAGCATGCGCAGATCGTCGTAGCTGCCCCGCCCCTCGAAGATCCGGCGGATGGCGCGATAGAGCCAGCCGGTGCCCTCGCGACACGGCGTGCACTGCCCGCACGACTCGGCGTAGTAGAAGCGGGAGATGCGGGCGAGGATGCGCACCATGTCGGTGGTCTCGTCCATCACCACCACCGCCCCGGAGCCGAGCATGGAGCCGGCCGCGGCGATGCTGTCGTAGTCCATGTCGGTCGCGAGCATGGTCTCGGCGGGCACCACCGGCGTGGAGCTGCCGCCGGGGATCACCGCCTTGAGCCGCCGCCCGCCGCGCACCCCGCCGGCCATCTCCAGCAGCTCGCGGAAGGGCGTACCCATAGGGACCTCGTAGTTGCCCGGGCGCTCGACGTGGCCGGAGACCGAGAAGATCTTCTCGCCGCCGTTGTTCGGCTTGCCGAGGTTGAGGAACCACTCGGGGCCATTGCGCAGAATCGCCGGCACCGAGGCGAGGGTCTCGGTGTTGTTGATCGTCGTCGGCCGGCCGTAGACACCGACCTGGGCCGGGAACGGCGGCTTGTAGCGGGGCTGGCCCTTCTTGCCCTCGAGCGACTCCATCAGCGCCGATTCCTCGCCGCAGATGTAAGCCCCTGCGCCGTAGTGGTTGTAGAGCTCGAAGTCGAACCCGGAGCCGAGGATATCCCGCCCCAGATAGCCGGCCTGGTGGGCCTCGGCCACCGCCTGCTCCATGCGCTCGAACGGCTCATGGTGGAACTCGCCACGCAGGTAGTTGTAGCCGACGCTCGCCCCCATGGCGTAGGCGGCGATGACCATCCCCTCGACCACCGCATGGGGGTTGAAGCGCAGGATGTCGTGGTCCTTGCACGTCCCCGGCTCCGACTCGTCGGAGTTGCAGATCAGGTACTTCTGCCCGGCACTGTCCCGGGGCATGAACCCCCACTTGATCCCGGGCGGGAAGCCGGCACCACCGCGCCCGCGCAGGGCGCTTTGCTTGACCTCGTCGATGACCTCCTGGGGCGACATGGGCGTGCGCAGCACGCGCTCGAGGGCCTTGTAGCCACCCACCTTGCGGTAGGTCTCCAGGCTCCACGGCTCGTCATAGCCCAGGG
>PULM01000138.1 GCA_003552345.1 Ectothiorhodospiraceae bacterium | reverse complement strand
CTACACCTACATCTGGCTGGACGATGCCGATATCGATTTGGCCGACGGGGACGTCACCGGCGAGTACGAATCCAACGTGCAGATCTTCGCCGCCTCCGCCAACTGGCGCTTCTAGGCGCCGTCTACGCACCCGCCGCCGCGGGATGCCACACTGTCGAATACGAACTTAGAACGGGGGGACGGACCATGGCAGAGACCCGGGCGGCGACCTTCGGCGGCGGGTGTTTCTGGTGCATCGAGGGGGTCTTCCAGCGCCTGCACGGGGTTGAGGCGGCCGTCTCCGGCTACGCCGGCGGCGCGACCGAGCACCCGACCTATCGCCAGGTGTGCAGCGGCACCACTGGCCACGCCGAGGTGGTGCAGGTGCGCTTCGACCCCGAACAGATCGGCTACCGCGAGCTCCTCGAGGTCTTCTTCACCATACACGACCCCACCCAGCGCAACCGGCAGGGGCCGGATGTCGGCAGCCAGTACCGCTCCATCATCCTCTACGCCGACGAAGAGCAGCGGCGCACCGCCGTGGAGCTCATCCGCGAACTCGACGAGTCCGGCACCCTGCCCGGCCCGGTGGTCACCGAGGTCGAGCCACTCTACGCCTTCTACCCCGCCGAGCCGGAGCACCAGCGCTACTACGACGGCGCCCCGCAGGCCCCCTACTGCCGGGCCATGATCGCCCCGAAGATCGCCCGCGCCCGGGAGCGTTATCCGGAGCGCTTCGCTCGGGACTAGTCGCGGCCACTGCCCCGGGGCATACTGCCGGCAGTCAGAACCCGTGCAAGGAGCCAGGGTATGAGCCCGAGCATCACCGTCTCCGAACTCGCCGTCCTGCTGGTGGAGCCCTCCGACGTGCAGCGGCGGATCCTTGCCGAGAGCCTGCGCGAGGCCGGCATCCACCACTTGGAGGAGGCCGCCACGCTGGCCGAGGCCCGAGAGCGGTTCCGCGGCATGCATCCGGATCTGGTGATCAGCGCCATGTACCTGCCCGATGGGACCGCCGAGGACTTCCTCCTTGAGCTGCGCAACGACCCCTTCACCGCCGATCAGCCCTTCATGCTGGTCTCCAGCGTCCGCGATCGGGAGCAGCTCGAGGCACTACGCCAGTCCGGCGTCATGGCCATCCTGCCCAAACCGTTCTCCCCGGAGGACCTGGACCGGGCGGTGCGCGCCAGCGTGGATCTGCTCAGCGAGCAGGAGCTCGAACTCGATCACGTGGACATCACCACCCTGCGCATTCTGCTGGTGGACGACAGCCGCATGGCGCGCAGCTACCTGCGCCGGGTCTTCGAGACGCTGGGGGCGACGCACTTCGTGGAGGCGAGTAACGGCCGCGAGGCGGTGGAGGCGCTGCACCGGGAGGGTTTCGATCTGATCGTCACCGACTACAACATGCCGGAGATGGACGGCGCCGAGCTGGTGCGCTATGTCCGCGAGCAGCCGCAGTTCCTGCACCTGCCCATCCTGATGATCAGCTCGCGGCCCGACCAGGCCAGCCTGGCCGGAGTGGCACAGGCCGGGGTGGATACCATCTGCGACAAGCCCTTTGAGCCGGAGACGGCCCGGCAGACCCTGCTGCGCCTGTTCAGCTGAGCGGCACCCGGATCCACGCCGGGCACGCCGGCGCTTGGCACCCCAGCCCTGGCCCCGCCCGGGAGGCGTGGAATACTCAGGTCCGCACCCGCCGCCCACCCCGGGCCACAAACCAGGCCCAATGGGCGGCCCGGTACACCGCCCGGCGTGCCGGGGCAACCATCAATGTGAGCATGACGCCGGCGGCGGCCCGCTCGATCCACTCCGGCCAGATCTCCCGTGCAGCACCGGCCATGGCCGCCGGCTCCAGCCCGCCCAGGCTCACCACCGTGTCCACCAGGACGCCCGCCACCAGCGCCGCGACCAGGATGCTGCCGAGATAAGCCCCCACAGCACGGGTACCCAGCTCGCGGCGCAGGACCAACAGGGTTGCCAGGCTGGTTACCGGCCCGGCGATGAGAAAGACGAGCACCGCCCCGGGCGAGACCCCGGCGATCAGCATCGCCGCCGCCACCGGCGTGGCCGCCGCGGCGCAGAGATAGAGCGGGATCCCCACCACCGCCAACGCTAGCATGGCCAACAGCCCGCTGCCCCAGGTGGCCAGCGCCCCGGGCGGAACAAAGGTGATCATCAGCCCGGCGAGGACCAGACCGATGATCAGCCCGGTGCCGATGTCATCGATGAGCCGCAGCATCACCCGGCTCAGGCGCCGGAGAAGGCCATCCTCCGGTTGAGCCACCTGCTCCGGATCGCCACACTCCGCCGCGCGGCACCCCTCGCCCTGAGCCGGCGCCGGATCCGCCGGGGCCACCCGCCCCACCGTCAGGCCGGTGGCGATGGCGGTGGCCACCGCGGCGATGACCCGGGAGGCGGCCATGAACGGCCCGAGCAGCACCCAGGTGAGGATCACCGAGTCGATCCCGATCCCCGGTGTGCCCACCAGAAAGGCAGTGGACGCCCCGCGCGAGGCCCCCCCGCGGTGGAGGGAGAGCGCGGTGGGGATGGCGCCGCAGGAGCACAGCGGCAGCGGGGCGCCGATCACCGCCGCCCGGGCCACCGGGGCCACACCGGAACCGCCGAGCCATTCCCGGAGGCGCTCGGTCGGCACCAGTTCCTGCACCGCGGCCCCCAGGGCCAGACCGATCAGCAACCACGGCGCCACCGCCACGGTGACGTCGAGGATGTTGGTGCCGGCTTCGATGGCTGTAGCGATCATCGGACGCTCCGCCGGTTGCTTGCAGGCCGCGGGATGCCCGGGGGGGGGCGCCCGCCGCATCGCGCGGCGGGCGTCCGGATCACCCCCTAGAGGTGCGGCGCCGCCGGCGGCCCCTGCCCCGGCTGCCAGGAGAGCTGCATGCGCCGCTTCTCCTCCTGCAGGCCGCGGATCAGCGCGTAGCACATCAGCAGCATCAGCAGCGAGAACGGCAGCGCCGAGACAATGGCCGCCGCCTGCAGGGCCACCAGTCCGCCGGCGGTCAGCAGCATTGCGGCGACACACCCCTCGGCCACGCCCCAGAACGCCCGCTGGTACGTCGGCGGCTCGGTGTTGCCAACGGACAGCAGCATGGTCACCACCAGCGTCGCCGAATCCGACGAGGTGATGAAGTAGGTGGCGATCAGCACCGTGGCTATGGCCGCGAAGATGGTCGCAATCACCCCGGGGGCGACGGCCTCGATGGTGTAGTAGAGGGCGATGGTCTCGTCCTCGGCCACGGCATCCACCAGCCCGCCGGCACCGAAGAGCTCCTGATAGAGCCCGGTGCCGCCGAAGACGGTCAGCCACGCCAGGGCAAGCAGCGTCGGCACCAGCAGCACGCCGCCGAGGAACTCCCGGATCGTGCGACCGCGCGAGATGCGGGCGATGAACATGCCCACAAACGGCGCCCAGGCGATCCACCAGCCCCAGTAGAAGGCCGTCCAGGACAACTGCCAATCGGCGGCGTCTCGGGCACCGCTGGAGTCGGTCCAGAAGCTCAGATAGACGACGTTCTGCAGGTAGTCGCCGATGCCCTGGACGAAGCTCGAGAGCAGATAGAGCGTCGGCCCGAGGGTCAGGAAGAAGAGCAGGATCACGGCGCTCAACACCAGGTTGAGCTGTGATAGGTACTTCACGCCCCGCCCGACACCGGAGACCACCGAAACGACCGCGATGAGCGTCACCACGGCAACAATCAGCAGCTGATTGGTGGTGCTCAACTCAATGCCGGTCAGTTCGTTGAGCCCGGTGTTGATCTGGATTGCCCCCAGCCCCAGGGAGGTGGCCACGCCGAAGATGGTGCCGAAGACCGCCAACACGTCCGCCGCATGGCCCAAGGGCCCGTAGATACGGTTGCCGATCAGCGGGTAAAGCGCCGAACGGATGGCCAGCGGCAGCTTCTTGCGGTAGCAGAAGAAGGCCAGCGACAGCGCCACGATGGCGTAGATCGCCCACGGGTGCATGCCCCAGTGGAAGTAGGTCAGGCGCATGGCCGACTCGGCCGCGTCCGCCGTCTGCCCCTCATCGATGAACGGGTTGTCCTGGAAGTGCCAGACCG
>PULM01000086.1 GCA_003552345.1 Ectothiorhodospiraceae bacterium | reverse complement strand
TGTTCGGCACCGGGTTGTTGGGCTTGTTGGACTGATCCCCGGAGAGCGGATGGTCGAGTTCCTTGAAGCCGTCGCTCTGCTCCGTGTAGCTCTCCAGCAGCCAGCCGAACTGCCCCTCGCGGCCGCCGATGTGGGCGTGGGCGCGCCGCCCGTTGTCCGAGCCCAGGCGCCCCTCCACCTTGCCGGAGCGCTCCTGGGGGATCGGCGTGGAGGTCATGTTCAGCGCGCCGCCGACGGTGTAGGGGCCGTGCTTGATGGCGCTCGAGCCCTTGCGCACCTCGACGCTGTCCATCCGACCCATGGGCGGGAAATAGTAGGCCGCCGGGGCTGCATAGGGCGCGGGGGACGCCGTCAGCACCCCATCTTCCATGACCGTGATGCGCGCGTTTCGCTCCGGGTTCACTCCTCGCATGCTGATGTGCGGGAACTGACCGTAGCCCTCCTCATCGGCCACATTCACCCCGGGGATCTGGCGCAGGATGCGGTGCGGGTCGGTATACCCCTGCCGGTCGATATCTTCCCGGCCCAGCACCTGGGCCGATCCTGCCGTATCCTGCACCCGATCCGGCCCGCCGGTGATCATGATGCGATCAAGCAGACGCGCTTCGCCGTCGGTCTCTGCCTGGGCCGTCGCCAGGCCGCTCCCGCTCAAGACCGCGACCGCCGCGACTCCCCAAGGCGTCACCCCCTGTTTCATACCCCCCCCCTTGCTACACATGGCTGTAACACGTTATGCGCATCATAGTGAGAACGATTCGCGTTTACTATACTTCAAGCGGGACGACGCCATTGCTTTTTTCGATCGACGACCCCACCACTCATCGGGCGTGCAGCGCTAGGCCTCCTCTGCGCCTGCATAGGCCGGGGTGGCCGACTGGTGCGCCGGGCGACCCGTCATCACACGGGGAGATCAGATGTAATCGAACAGGGAGAGGTTCTGCACACGGCCGAAGGTGGACTGCGCCGCTTCGAGCCCGGTGAGCTCCTGGTTGAAGCGTCCGGTGGCCTCGGCGTAGTCCAGGTCGCGCTCGTCGGAGGTGGCCTGCTTGAGGTCGATGATCGCCGCCTCGTTGCTGGCCTTCTCGCTATCGAGGGTGGACAGGCGCGCGCCGATCTCCGAGCGGACCCGGTAGGTGTTTTCCATGGCCAGGTCCAGATCGCCGAGGGCCCGGTCCGCGGCGTTGTTGAAATCCGGGCCCTCGCCCTCCTTAAGGGCACCGATCAGCTCGTTGACCGTGGCGAAGATCGACTGGGACCGGCTGCCGGTGACCGTGAAGTGATCGCCGTCCTCGAAGCCCCCCTGGCCCGGATCGGGGTTGCCCTCAATCTTCACGCGCACACCGTCGTCCACCTCAATGGTCGCCCCCGGTTCGTAGAGCGGGGCGTCCTCCACCGCCGGCGGCTCGCCGTTCTCGCCACCCACCCACTCCCAGGCATTCTCATCCTCGGGGTTGTAGGTGCGCTGGATGGCGTAGCGGGTGTTGCCGTCCTCGTCCTCGGCGAAGCGCAGGCGGTACTGCTCCGCGTCCAGACCCCGAACCTTGCCGTCGACCACGCTGACCACACCGGTGCCGCGGTTCTCCTCGCCCTGGTAGGCCTGATACTGGCCGTTGCCGTCGGGGACCTTCATGAAGGCATCGAAGCCGGAGTGATCCACACCGATCTGCCGCCCGGGCCCGATGCGCACCTCGCGGCTGTTCTGATCGCCGTGGTAGGTGACGTGCCCATCGGTGCCCATGTTGAACGGCTGAGTGCGAGTGCGCGAGCCGGAGAAGAGATACTCCCCGTTGCCGTCACGGCTGTTGCCGAGCTCGACCAGCTGCTTGTAGCGCTCCTCGATCTCCGAGGCGATGTAGTTGCGCGTGCGTTGATCCTGGCTGCCATTGGCCGCCTGGACGGTGAGCTCGCGGATGCGCTGCAGCTCGTTGCCGGCATGCTCCAGGGCAGACTCCGACATGGACAGCCGGGTCCGCGCCAGGTCGCCATTGCGGTTGAATCGCTCCACCGACTCGGTGGCCCGCTTCAGATCCAGAGTGCGCGCCGCCGAGGTGGGGTCATCCGACGGACGCAGCACCCGACGCCCACTGGAGAGCTGCGTCTGGGTGTCGTTGATCTCGCCCTGCTGGCCGGTCATGTTCTGGACGGCCGTATTCTGCATGTGGCTCGTGGATACACGCACGGCTCACCCCCTTAGCGACGCACCGCGTTGAGCATCTCCTGGAAGACCTCATCGGCACTGGTGATGATCTGGGCGGCGGCCTGGTACGCCTGCTGATACTCCATCATGTTCGCCGCCTCTTCATCCAGGTTGACGCCGGCGAGCTCTTCCCACTGCTCCTGGGCCTGGTTGAGCAACGCCTCCTGGGCATCCCGGTTGGTCTGCACCCGCTGGCTGAAGCCGCCGAGTTCGCCGACCATGGCGCTGTAGGCCTCCTGGAAGGTGCTGTTGCCGTTGTCCATGACGGTCTCTTCCATGAGCTCGGCCATGCGCAGGGCGTTGGTGTTGTCGCCCACGCCCTCGTAGTTGCCGTAGAGCCCGAAGCGATCCCCGTCATCGGGCACGCCGGAGATGCGCACGGAGATATCCAGTGCCGCCAGCGTCTCGGCCTCGGCTTCGCCGGCCGGCTCCACATCCTCGGCGAGGTTCACCACCTGGCCGCGCTCGATGTCTTCCGGGGCGTAATCGAAGGTGCCCACGTTCTCGCCACCGATGGACACGGTAAACGTGCCGTCATCGGCGTAGGTCATCTCGACCCCCTGCTGCAGGGCACCCCCCTCCTCCAGGGCTGCCATGACGCCTTCGGCCCGCCCCACGTCCGGCGGGCCGATCTGCGCACGCCCGGTGTTCTCCGTCTGGCCATCGGCACGCGGCGCCTCGCCGGTGACCACTGGTGCGGCCGCCGCCACCTGGGTTGGCCGCGAGAGCCGCCCCTCGATGCCCTGAGCCGCGTCCCGGGTGGGCTGGATCAGGAAGCGGTCGCCCTCCTCGACGTCACCGCCCTCTGGGTCAGGCGGATAGAGGATGAGCCCGTCGAAGCGGTAGCCGCCGTCGGCATCGGGCTGGATGTCCGCATCCTCCCCTTCGCCCAGGGTGCGGAGTTCGTTGGCGTCCTCGGTGGCTACCTGCCACTGCCCGTCGACGAAGCGCACCTGGTAATTCTCGCGGCGCAGTTCGCCGATGCGCTCCTCGTCGATGACCACCTGCGGCTGGCCCTCACCGGCATTGCCTCGGTGGGCCGAGACCCCGGCCTCGCGGGCGTAGTCGAAGAAGTCGTCACCGGCCTCGGGGTAACCGCTGTCGAACTGGATGCCGCTGCGATGCTGCTCGTTCATGGCCCCGGCCAGGGAGGTGGCCACCCGGCCGATCTCATCGCGGGTCTCGTCCAGCACGCCGTTGCGGAACTCCAGCAGCCCACCCAGCGAGCCGCCCTGGACCGCGTCGGTCACCTGGACGGTGCGATCGCCCCGGCGCACGGCCAGTTCCGGGCGCTCCGGTTCGAAGGGGTTGCGGGTCACTTCCAGGGTGTTCGCACGATCTCCGGTGACCAGCGGCTGGCCGTTGCCAATGCCCACATTCAGCGACCGGTCGTCCTGCTCGGTCACCCGCACCGTGACGTGCTCGGAGAGTTCACGGATCTTCTCATCGCGCTGGTCGAGCAGGTCGTTGGGCGGGCGCTGGGGGTTGGTCCAGCGGCTGCGGATCTCGGCGTTGAGCTCTGCGATGGACTCGGCCAGACCGTTGACCTTGTCGGTCTCGGCCCGCACCCGCTTGTTGACGTCCTCTTCCAGGGTCAGCAGCCGGCTATCGAGGGTATGGAAGCGATCGGCCAGGGCCTGCCCCTGGGTTAACAGTTGCTGCCGGGCGACGGTGTTCGAGGGGTCGTTGGCCACCTCCTCGACGGAGTCGAAGAATTGACGCAGCGCCGGGCTGAGCCCGGCGTCCTGGTCGGCGACCAGGTTGTCGATGCGCCCGGTCATCTCCGCGAGCCGATCCAGGCGCTCGTATTCGGCGTGGTTATTGCGCAGGGCGTCGACGCGATGGTCCTCGCTCAGGCGCTGGATGGTCTGCACCTGCGTGCCGGTGCCGATGGCGCCCCGGGAGTGGTAGT
>PULM01000180.1 GCA_003552345.1 Ectothiorhodospiraceae bacterium | reverse complement strand
TCTCGGAGCTGGAGACGGTGCGGCACTACACCCGGCTGTCGCAGAAGAATTTCTCCATCGACACCCACTTCTACCCGCTGGGCTCCTGCACCATGAAGTACAACCCGCGGGGTGCGAACAACCTCGCGATGCTGCCCCAGTTCCTCGAGCGCCATCCGCTGGCGCCCGACGAGACCGGGCAGGGCTTCCTGGCCTGCATCTACGAGCTCCAGCAGGACCTGGCCGTGGTGACCGGCATGCAGGATGTCACCCTCTCGGTGATGGCCGGCGCCCAGGGCGAGTTCGCCGGCGTGGCCATGATCCGCGCCTACCACGAGGCCCGCGGTGACGACGAGCGCACCGAGATCCTGGTGCCCGACGCCGCCCACGGCACCAACCCGGCTACCGCCACCATGTGTGGCTACAAGGTGCGCGAGATCCCCACGGGTGCCGACGGCGATGTGGACATGGACGCCTTCCGGGCGGCCGTCGGACCGCAGACTGCCGGCATCATGCTGACCAACCCCTCCACGGTGGGCGTCTTCGAGCGCCGCATCGAGGAGATCGCGGCCATCGTCCATGACGCCGGCGGCCTGCTCTACTACGACGGCGCCAACCTCAACGCCATCCTCGGCAAGGCGCGGCCCGGTGACATGGGCTTTGACGTCATCCACATGAACCTGCACAAGACCTTCTCCACGCCCCACGGCGGCGGCGGGCCGGGTGCCGGCGCGGTCGGTGTCAGCGAGCGCCTGCTCCCTTACCTGCCGATCCCCCGCGTGACCAAGGAGGGCGAGCACTACCGCTGGCTCACCGAGCAGGACTGCCCGAGTTCCATCGGCCGGCTGTGCACCTTCAACGGCAACTCCGGGGTTCTGCTGCGTGCCTACGCCTACGTGCGCATGCTCGGCCGCGAGGGCATGCCCCGGGTGGCCGAGTACTCGACGCTCAACGCCAACTATCTGATGACGCGCCTGCGCGAGGCCGGCTTCACCGTTGCCTACCCGGAGCGCCGGGCCAGCCACGAGTTCATTGTCAGCCTCAAACATGAGGCCAAGGAGCTCGGCGCCAACGTCATGGACTTCGCCAAGCGCCTGCTCGATCTCGGCTACCACGCACCGACGACCTACTTCCCGCTGCTGGTCCCCGAGGCGTTGCTCATCGAGCCGACCGAGACCGAGTCCAAGCGCGAGCTCGACGGCTTCGTCGAGGCGATGGTGCGCATCCGCGAAGAGGCGCGCGAGAACATCGACATGGTGCGCGGCGCGCCCTACCGCCTGCCCGTGCGCCGGCTCGACGACGTCAAGGCCGCGCGTGAGCTCGATCTGCGCTGGGAAGGCTGACCGAACACCCACGACAAGGAGGATTCAATGTCCGCCATCATCAGCGGCTCTGTCGCTTTCGACACCATCATGGTGTTCCACGACCGCTTCCGGAACCACATCCTGCCGGAACAGGTCCACATCCTGAACGTCTCGTTCCTGGTGCCGCAGCTGCGCCGCGAATACGGCGGCTGCGCCGGCAACATCGCCTACAACCTCAAGATGCTCGGTGAGGAGCCGCTCACGCTGGCCACCGTTGGCGCCGACATCGGCAGCTACGCCGACTGGATGAAGAGCCACGGCATAGAGCAGCGCTACATCAGCACGCTCAACGAGCACTACACCGCTCAGGCCTACATCACCACCGACATGGACGACAACCAGATCACGGCGTTCCACCCGGGCGCCATGGGCGACGCCCACAAGGTTGACGTCCCCACGGACGCCGGCGGCAAGGTCGGTGTGGTGGCCCCCAACGGCCCGGAGGGCATGGTCAAGCACGCCCGGCAGTTCGTCGACGCCGGTATCCCGTTCATCTTCGACCCGGGCCAGGCCATGCCGGCGTTCGACGGGGACCAGCTGCGCGAGTTCGTCGAGGGCGCCACCTGGGTGGCGGTCAACGACTACGAGTCGCGCCTGCTCACCGAGAAGACCCACATGGAGCTCGAGGAGATCGCCAACAAGGTCGAGGCGCTGATCGTCACCCGTGGCGCCGAGGGCTCCCACATCTACACCAACGGCCAGATCATCCACGTGCCGGCTGCGCCGATCAGCCAGGTCGCTGACCCCACCGGCTGCGGTGACGCCTTCCGCGCCGGGCTGCTCTTCGGCCTGCTGCGCGATCTGGACTGGGAGACCACCGGTCGCATCGCCTCGCTGATGGGCGCGATCAAGGTCGAGCAGAGCGGTACGCAGAACCACAGCATCGACGCCGAGGGCTTCAAGAGCCGCTACGAGTCGGCCTTCGGGACCCGCCTTGAGGTGGCCATCGGCCGCTGAGGCGGACCGTATCGATGGCTTCGGCTGGCCCCCGCCCTGGCGGGGGCCTTTTTGTTGGCCACCCCGGGAGCCTTGACCGTGTCCAGCAGCCGAGCGTTCACCATCGACCCGCACACCGGGCTCCTACACCCGGCCCGACACTGCCCGTCGCCAAACCACGGGCCGCGACCGGCCGGAACGCCTATCGACCTGCTGGTCATCCACGCCATCAGCCTGCCGCCGGGAGAGTTCGGGGGCGGCTGGATCGATGCGCTGTTCACCAACCGCCTCGACCCCGGGGCTCACCCGGCCTTCGCGCCGATCGCCGATTTGCACGTCTCCGCCCACCTGCTCATCGACCGCCAGGGCAGCGTCACCCAGTACGTCCCCTTCCAGCGCCGCGCCTGGCACGCCGGCCGCTCATCGTTCGCCGGGCGCTGCGAGTGCAATGACTTCTCGGTGGGCATCGAGTTGGAGGGCGACGACCGCACCCCGTTCGAGGAGGCCCAGTACGACGCCCTGAGCCGCGTGGTGCGCGCGCTGCGCCACCGCTACCCGCGGATCACGCCGGATCGGATCGTCGGTCACAGCGACATCGCCCCGGGCCGCAAGACGGATCCGGGCCCGGCCTTCGACTGGCAACGACTCCTCGGCGGGCTCTAGCCCGGGCTCAGGCGTGCGCCGGGCACTGGAGGCTGTGCACCGCTTCGCTGCCGTCGTCGATGCGCACCGCCGTCAGCGCATTGCCCCACTGGCAACCGGTGTCGATGCTCAACACCCCGTGGTCATTGTGAAAGCCGAGCAGTGACCAGTGTCCGGTGACCAGCTTCACCGGGTCCGGTGAGGCGCGTAACCGCCGGCGCGCGACGAACCAGGGGTAATGCCCTTCCGGCGCGCGGTCGGGACGCCCCTTCTCGCGCAAGAGAAGCCGCCCCTCGCCGTCGACGAAGCGCATGCGCATGAAGGCATTGGTAATAAAACGCAGGCGATCGTACCCCTCGAGCTCGTCCGACCACTCGATGGGCCGGTTGCCGTAGATGTTGTCCATCAGATCGTCGAGGGGGATGTCGCCGCGCAGGGCCCTCTCCAGCTCGCGGGCGCGCAGCTGCGCCTCAGCCACGCTCCAAGCTGGCGGCAGACCCGCATGGACCATTGCGTAGCCCAGATCCTCGTCGACGTGCATCAGCGGCCGACGCCGCAGCCACTCGATCAGTTCGTCGACGTCCGGGGCGTCCAGGGTGGCGCGCAGGGTATCGGAATTCTTCAGCCGGCCGTGGCCACACCAGACCGACATCAGGTGGATGTCGTGGTTGCCGAGCACGGTCACTGCCCGGTCCCCGAGTTCATTGCGCACCAGGCGCAATACCCCGAGCGAGTCCGGGCCGCGGTTGACCAGATCACCGACGAACCAGATCGTGTCCTGCGCCGGGTCGAAGCGGATCTGCTCCAGCAGTCGCTTGAGCGGATCACAGCATCCCTGGATGTCACCGATCGCATACGTGGCCAATGGCAGCCTCCTTCCTATCCAAGACGCCCGCAGGATCCCGGCGGTCAGGGTCTCATGTCTCGGCGGCGGCCTGCAGCTTTTCCTCAATCGCCTGGAGCAGGCCCTGGTAGGCCTGGACGAAGGCGTCGATCCCCTCCCGCTCGAGTTCGGCGAGGATGCCGTCGAGGTCGATCCCCTGTGCGCGCAGCGCCTCAAGCACCGCGGGGGCCTCGGCCAGCTGCGCGGTCAGCTGCTCGCGCGGGTCGCCCTCCTGCCGGTACGCCTCATAGGTGGCCGGGGGCAGGGTGGTGACGGTCTGCGGACCGGCCAATGCCTCCACGTAGTAGGTCTGCGGGTAGCGCTCGCCCTTGACCCCGGTGCTGGCCCAAAGCAGCCGCTGCGGCCGCGCGCCGGCCTCGGCCAGGGCGGCGAAGGGCGCACCGTGGAAGATCTCCTGGTAGACCGAGTAGGCGACCCGCGCGTTGGCGATGGCCGCCTGCCCCGGCTGCACGGGCGCCGAGCCATCATCCGGCAGCAGGGGGTCGACCTTGGCGTCGAGCCGGCTGATGAACAGGCTCGCCACCGAGGCCGGCTCGGCCACCGGGTCGCCGGCCTGGCGCCGGCGCTCCAGGCCGCGCACGTAGGCCTCGGCCACCTGCCGGTAACGCTCGACGCCAAAGATCAGGGTGACGTTGACCGGGATGCCGCGGACCGTCAGCTCCTCGAAGGCCTCGACCCCGGCGGGCGTGGCCGGGACCTTGATCATCACGTTGGGCTCGCCGGCCTCCGCGTAGAGGCGCAACGCCTCGGTCACGGTGCCACGGGCATCCTCGGCCAGCTCCGGGGGCACCTCCATGCTGACGTAGCCATCGACCCCGTCGCTGCGCGCGTGCACCGGGCGCAGGACCCGCGCCGCGGCCCGGATGTCTTCCATGGCCAAGGCCTCGTAGACCGCCTCGGCGTTGCGGCCCACCTGACCGAGCGCCTCGGTGATGGCCTGGTCGTAGGCCTCGGTGCCCCCGATCGCCTTCTGGAAGATGGCCGGATTGGTGGTCACGCCGCTCAGCCCGTCTTCCCGGACCAGGCGCTCCAGCTCCTCCGGCAGCATGCCGCGATGGATGTTGTCGTACCAGACGCTCTGCCCGACCCCGGCCAGCCCTCGAAGCGGATTGTCCGTCATGACCCCTCGCAATGCCTTAGTTTATCTAATGGTTGGATCAGTATAACGAGGGGTACGGGGGACTGGAACCGCGCACCGGACAGCCCCCGTAACCCTCACGATTGCCCCGTTTAGCCGCTATAATGAGCGGTTTATCACCCACTCGCGGAGAGCCCCCATGGTAGCGCGACGCCGGATGCTGGCGCTGGTGCTGCTGGCCCTGATGGTGGCCGGCGGCTGCGGCCAGAAGGCCGATCTCTATCTCCCCGACGAAGACGGCGAGGAGCAATCATCATGAGCACGAGCCCCGGCTTCGGTCGAGACGATGGCGGGCGGCTGTGGGTCGAGTCGCTGCCCCTGGACGAGGTCGCCGAGCGTTTCGGCACCCCGTGCTACGTCTACTCCCGCGCCGCCATCGAGTCGCGCTGGCAGCGCTATCGCAGCGCCCTGGGCACCGATGGCGATGTCTGCTACGCGGTCAAGGCCAACGGCACCCTCGCTCTGCTCAACCTGCTCGCCCGCCACGGGGCCGGCTTCGACATCGTCTCGGGCGGCGAGTTGGAACGGGTCCTGCGCGCCGGGGGCGACCCCGCCCGGGTGGTCTTCTCCGGGGTGGGCAAGGGCAGCGAGGAGATCCGCCGCGCCCTGCGCGCCGGCATCCGCTGCTTCAATGTGGAATCCGCCGCCGAGCTCGAGCGCATCGCCGGCATCGCCGATGCCGAGGGGCGGCCGGCGCCGGTGGCGCTGCGGGTCAATCCCGACGTCAATCCCGAGACCCACCCCTACATCGCCACCGGCCTGGCGCAGAGCAAGTTCGGCATCGCCCTCGAGGAGGCCGAGGCGCTCTATCAGCAGGCGGCCGCCGATCCGCGCCTGCAGGTGCGCGGCATCGCCTGCCACATCGGCTCGCAGCTGCTCTCGGTGGCACCGCTGAGCGAGGCGGCCGGGCGGCTGGCGGCGCTGGCCCGCCGACTGCAGGGGCAGGGCATCGCGCTGGATCACATCGATGCCGGCGGCGGTCTCGGCGTGCACTACGTCGACGAGCAGCCACCGAGCCCGGCCGAGCACATCGAAGCCGTCACCGCGCCACTGCGCGATCTCGGGGTGGCGGTCCTGGTCGAGCCAGGCCGCGCCATCGTCGCCGAGGCCGGCGTGCTGCTCACCCGCATCGAGTACCTCAAGCACAACGGCGGCAAGGAGTTCGCCATCGTCGATGCCGGCATGACCGACTACCTGCGCCCGGCTCTGTACGACGCCCCCCACACCCTGGAGGCCGTCGCCCCGACGCAGGCCGAGTGCCGGCCGGTGGACGTGGTCGGACCGGTGTGCGAGTCCGCCGACACCTTCGCCCGTGACTATCCGCTGCCGGCGGCCCCGGGCGGCGTGCTGGCGATCCGCAGCGCCGGTGCCTACGGTGCCGTCATGGCCTCGCAGTACAACGCCCGGCCGCGGCCGCCGGAGGTGCTTGTCGACGGCAGCCGGAGCCACCTGATCCGCCGCCGCGAGACCCTCGACGAGTTGATGGCCGGGGAAGCGCTGCTTGCGGAGGAGTGAGACCGTGCGCTTTACCAAGATGGAGGCGCTGGGCAACGACTTCGTCGTCTTCGACGGGATCCGCCAGCGCCTGCAGCTGACCCCCGACACCATCCGCCTGCTCGCCGACCGGCGCCGCGGCGTCGGCTGCGACCAGTTGCTGATCGCAGAACCCCCCGCCCACGTCGCCGCCGACGTGCGCTACCGGATCTACAACGCCGACGGCGGCGAGGTCGACCACTGCGGCAATGGCGTCCGCTGCCTGGCCCGTTTCCTGCTCGACGAGGGGCTGGCCGAACCCGGTGTGCAGCGCATCGAGACCAACGGCCGGATCACCGAGGCCGAGCCCCGGGACGACGGCCAGGTCAGCGTCGACATGGGCCAGCCGGAGCTGGAACCGGCGCGGATCCCCTTCCAGGCGCCGGCGCGGGAGACCGCCTACCGGCTGGCCACCAGCGGGGGGGAGCAGACCATCGGCGCGGCCTCCATGGGCAACCCCCACGCCGTGCTGCGCGTCGATGATGTGGACGGCGCCCCGGTGGCGGAGCTCGGTGCGGAAATCGAACGCCACCCGCGCTTCCCCAACCGAGTCAACGTCGGTTTCATGGAGGTGTGCCGCCGCGACCGGATCCGCCTGCGCGTGTTCGAGCGCGGCGTCGGCGAGACACCGGCCTGCGGGACCGGGGCGTGCGCCGCGGTGGTGGCAGGGCGCCTGCGCGACTGGCTCGACGCCACCGTGGCCGTGGAGCTGACCGGCGGGAGGCTCGTGATACACTGGCGCGGTCCCGGGCGCGCGGTGTGGATGACCGGCCCGGCACGCACCGTCTTCCGCGGCGAGTTTGAGCTGCCCGCCGCCGCGGTAACGCCCCGGGGACCGACCCGCTAAGCAAGCAGGACGAACGGTGTGACAGAGACCGCCAAGCGTGATGAGGCCCCGTTGCTCGACGAGGCCGATGTGGCCGCCTACCTGGTCGAGCACCCCGACCTGCTGCACCGCCATCCCGAAGTCCTTGCGCGGCTGGAGCTGCGCCATGAGTGCGGTGACGCGACCTCGCTGATCGAGCACCAGGTGCGGGTTCTGCGCGAGGAGAGCGCCGGACTGCGTCGACGCCTGGATGACATGGTCCGGGTGGCGCGCCAGAACGAGGGCACCGCCGAGCGACTCCACGAGCTCACCCTGGACCTGTTCGCTGCCGACGACCTGCAGGCCGCTGTCGAGGCACTGCGAGCCGGCCTGCGCGAGGGCTTCCAGGCCGATGCGGTGGGCCTGTTGCTGATCGCCCCGTCGGCCGACGGCGATCCACCCCGCGAGCCCATCCCGGAACTGGTTGAGGCCGACGCCCCCACGTTGACCTGTTTCCGCCCGCTGCTCGAACGCGGCCGTCCCAGCTGCGGCACCCCCACTGAGGCCCAGATCCGCACCATCTTCCCGGAGACCGAGGCCACCGTGGCCAGCGCCGCCCTGGTGCCGATGATCGACCAGCGCGCCGTCGGGGTGCTGGGTATCGGCAGTCGGGACCCGCAGCGCTACCACTCCGGCCAGGGGACGGTCTTCCTGCGTCGGTTGGGCACCACCGCGGCCCGGGTCCTCGATCGGCTGCTGCACAGAGGCTGAGCGTGGAGCGGGACTGGCTGGAGCGTTTCGACCGTCATCTGGGCTCGGAGCGCCGCCTGGCGGACTCCACCCGCCGACGCTACCGCCAGGACCTGGACGCCTTCGCCGCCTTCTGTGCTGAGCGTGGGCTGAGCTGCTGGTCCGCCGTCACCCAGGACGTGGTTCGGGCCTGGGTGTCCGGCGGCCGCCGGCGGGGTCTCTCCGGACGCACCCTGGGGCGGCAGCTGGCCGCGCTGCGCAGCTTCTACCGGTTTCTTATCCGCGAGGGGCTGGCCACCGCGGACCCGGCCGCCGACGTCCGCCCGCCCCAGTCCTCGCGCCGCCTGCCCGGCACCCTCGACCCGGACGAGGTGGCCGGGCTGCTCGATGGCGGCGACCCCGAGCAGCCCCTTCAGGCCCGCGATGCCGCACTCTACGAACTGATCTACTCCAGCGGTCTGCGCCTCTCCGAGGTGGTCGGGCTGAACATGATGGACCTCGACCGACGCGACGGCCTCATCCGCGTGCTCCGTGGCAAGGGCGCCAAGGACCGGGTGGTGCCGGTCGGACGTCAGGCCCTGCGCGCCCTGGATGCCTGGCTGCGCCACCGCCCGGCGTGGGCCGCCGCGCAGGAGACGGCGCTTTTCGTCGGCCGCCACGGCGGGCGCCTGGGCGCTCGCACCGTGCAGCGCAGGCTGCAGCGCCTCGCCCGGCTGCGCGGCGTCCAGCGCCGGGTGCACCCCCACATGCTGCGCCACTCCTTCGCCACCCACCTGCTCGAGTCCAGCGGCGACCTGCGCGCCGTCCAGGAGTTGCTCGGCCACGCCGACATCTCCACCACCCAGATCTACACCCACCTGGACTTTCAGCACCTCGCTCAGGTCTACGACCAGGCCCACCCCAGGGCGCGGCGACGCCGCGATCCCGATCCGGAGTAGACGGCCGGCGGCGCGGCGGCGTCGACCCGCCGGCGATGCTCTCGGGTACAATGGCCAGCGCGAACACTCAGGAGGCCGATCTTGGATACACTGCACGGCACCACCATCCTCGCCGTCCGCCGGCAGGGGCAGGTCGCCCTCGGCGGCGACGGGCAGGTCACCCTCGGGCACACCGTGCTCAAGGGCAACGCGCGCAAGGTCCGCCGGCTCTACCACGGGCGCGTGCTGGCCGGCTTTGCCGGCGCCACTGCGGATGCCTTCACCCTGTTCGAGCGCTTCGAGGGGCAACTTGAGAAACACCACGGGCAGTTGGCCCGCTCCGCCGTGGAGCTGGCCAAAGAGTGGCGCTCGGATCGCGTCCTGCGCCGCCTTGAGGCCCTGCTCGTGGTCGCCGACACCGAGTCGCTGCTGACGCTCTCCGGCACGGGTGACGTCATCGAGCCCGAGCACGACCTGATGGCCGTCGGCTCCGGCGGTCCCTACGCCCAGGCCGCTGGCCGGGCGCTGCTCGAGTCCACGGACCTGCCCGCCGCCCAGATCACCCAGCGGGCGCTGGAGATCGCCGGCGATATCTGCGTCTACACCAACCGGCATATCACCGTGGAGACGCTGCCCGAGACCCGTGAGGAGTCGTAACCCAATGTCCGAAGCCACGATGACCCCGCGCGAGATCGTCCAGGAACTGGACAAGCACATCGTCGGCCAGGCCGAGGCGAAGCGCGCCGTGGCCATTGCCCTGCGCAACCGCTGGCGGCGTATGCAGGTCGACGAGCCGCTGCGCAGCGAAATCACCCCCAAGAACATCCTGATGATCGGCCCCACCGGCGTGGGCAAGACGGAGATCGCCCGTCGCCTGGCACGGCTGGCGCGGGCGCCGTTCATCAAGATCGAGGCGACCAAGTTCACCGAGGTCGGCTACGTCGGCCGAGACGTCGAGTCGATCATCCGCGATCTGACCGATCTGGCCCTGAAACTGGTGCGCGAGGAGGCCATGGCCGAGATGCGCCACAAGGCCGAACGCGCCGTGGAAGACCGCCTGCTCGACACCCTGCTGCCCGGGCCCAGTGGCGGCGGGCCGGAGGATGTGGAGAACCGCACCCGCGAGAAGTTCCGGCAGAAGCTGCGCAACGGTGAGCTCGACGACCGCGAGATCGAGGTGGAGGTCCAGGCCAGCGGGCCCGGCGTGGACATCATGGCCCCGCCGGGGATGGAGGAGATGTCCAACCAGTTGCAGGGCCTGTTCCGCCACATGGGCCAGGAGCGGACCCAGCGGCGCAAGCTGACCGTCGCCGAGGCCAAGCGGGTGCTCCGTGACGAGGAGGCCGCCAAGCTGGTCAACGAGGAAGAGGTCAAGGCCGAGGCCGTCAAGCGGGTCGAGGAGCAGGGCATCGTCTTCCTCGACGAGGTGGACAAGGTGACCAAGCGCGCCGAGCAAAGCGGCGGTGGCGATGTCTCCCGTGAGGGTGTACAGCGCGATCTGCTGCCGCTGGTCGAGGGCGCCACCGTCTCCACCAAGCACGGCATGGTGCGCACCGACCACATCCTGTTCATCGCCTCCGGCGCCTTCCACGTTGCCAAGCCCTCGGACCTGATCCCCGAGCTCCAGGGGCGGTTGCCCATCCGCGTGGAACTCGACGCCCTCGGCACCGAGGAGTTCGTGCGCATCCTCACCGAGCCGAGCAGCTCGCTGGTGGCCCAGTACCGGGCCCTGATGGCCGCCGAGGGGCTGACCCTGGAGTTCACCGACGACGGCGTGCGCCGGATCGCCGAGATCGCCCGTCAGGTCAACGAGCGCACCGAGAACATCGGCGCCCGGCGGCTGCACACCGTCATGGAACGCCTGCTTGAGCAGCTCTCCTACGAGGCGGCGGACCACGGTGGCCAGACCCGCACCGTTGATGCGTCCTATGTGGAAGAGCACCTGGCCGGCCTGGCCGAGGACGAGGACCTGAGCCGGTACATCCTGTAACCGGCGCATCCGCGACAACCCGCAGGGACGGGTAGGAGAGGACAGAGTGAGCGACGACAAGACCACCCACTTCGGCTACCGCGAAGTCCAGCTGGAGGAGAAGGCCAAGCGGGTCGGCTCGGTCTTCGACTCGGTGGCGGACCGCTACGACTTCATGAACGACCTGATGTCCGGCGGCCTGCACCGGATCTGGAAGCGCCAGACCATCGGCCAGACCCTCCTGCGCCCGGGCCACGAGGTCCTGGACATCGCCTCGGGCACCGGCGACCTGGCCAGCCTAGCGCTGCCCCGCGTCGGTCCCGAAGGCCGCGTGGTCATGAGCGACATCAACCTCTCCATGCTCGCCCGCGGGCGGGATCGGCTGATCGACGAGGGGGTCGGGGATCAGGCGGCCTGCGTCCTCGCCGACGCCGAGGAACTGCCCTTCCCCGATGACACCTTCGATCGGGTGACCATCGGCTTCGGGGTGCGCAACGTCACCCGCAAGGAGAACGCCCTGGCCGAGATGCGCCGGGTGCTGCGCCCCGGCGGGCGGGCGGTGATCCTCGAGTTCTCCCACGTCTACGTCTCGGCGCTGCGTCCGTTCTACGATCTCTACTCCTTCCGCATCATGCCGATGATGGGCAAGCTGGTGGTCAACGACTCGGAGAGCTACCGCTACCTGGCCGAGTCGATCCGCATGCATCCCGAGGCCCCGGCGCTCAAGGGCATGATGGAGGAGGCCGGCTTCGAGGATTGCGATTACACCCTGCTCACCGCCGGTGTCGCCGCCATCCATACGGGCTGGGTCTACTGAGAAAGGCACCGACGCCATGCTCGACGCCCTGATCAACCGTTGGATCCACCTGGATCCCGATGCCGCCGAGTTGCTCACGCCACTCGTCGGCCGGCGGGTGCGTCTGAGCGTTGAAGGGTTCCCGCAGCTGGTGATGCGCTTCTCCGAGTCCGGGGTGGCGCTGTGCGGCAGCGGCGCCGAATCCGACGAAGAGACCGACGCCGAGATCATCGTCAGCCGTGAGGCCCTCAGCGCCCTGCTCACCCAGGGCGGGGATGCCGTCGGGCGGTTGCGCATCCGCGGCGAGGTGGCGGTGGTCGAACACCTGCGCAACCTATTCAGCGGCCTGCGCCCGGATTGGCAGGAGCCGCTGGCGCGCCTGCTCGGCGATCCGCTGGCGCAGTGGGGCGCCGACAGCGTGCGCAGCACCGGTCGCTGGCTGCGCGATAGTGCGCAGCAGGGCGTACGCGATCTTGGCGAATGGTTCAGCGAGGAATCCGGCCTGGTACCGGAGCCCGAGCGCGCCCGCGCCTTCCTGGAGGATGTGGACCGACTGCGCGCCGACACCGACCGCCTCGCCGTGCGTATCCAGCGGCTGGAAAGAGGGCGCTGATGATCGGACCGCGTCGCCTGTTGCGCCTGACCCGGATCCAGCTGGTGATGCTGCGCAACGGCGTCGATGACGTCGTGCTGGCAGCACCCATCTTCCGGCCGCTGCGCTTTCTGGTCATCTTCATGCCGTGGCGCTGGGTGCGCCGCAAGGTACCGCGCGGGGTGCGCGTCCGCCGTGCGCTGGAGGAGCTGGGGCCGATCTTCGTCAAGCTCGGGCAGATCCTCTCGACGCGCCAGGACCTGCTCCCGGCGGATGTTGCCCGGGAGCTGGCGCGGCTACAGGACCGGGTGCCGCCGTTCCCCCACGAGGACGCCCGGCGCATCGTCGAGCGGACCTACGGCTGCCCCATCGAAGAGGTCTTCGCCCACTTCGAAGACACGCCCATCGCCTCCGCCTCCATCGCCCAGGTCCATGGCGCGCAGCTGCACGACGGCAGCGAGGTGGTGGTCAAGGTGGTGCGCCCGGGCATCCCGGCGATCATCCGCCGCGACCTGGACTTGCTGCATACCGCCGCCGCGCTGGCCGAGCGCTACGTCCCCGACGCCCGTCGACTGCATCCGGTGGAGGTGATCCGCGAGTTCGAGAAGAACCTCTACGACGAACTCGACCTGATGCGCGAGGCCGCCAACGCCTCTCAACTGCGGCGCAACTTCGAGGGCTCGGAGCTGCTCTACGTGCCGGCCGTCTACTGGCGCTACACCGGGCGCAACGTGATGGTGATGGAGCGCATCCACGGCCTGCCGATCAGCGATATCGAGGCGCTCAAGTCCCACGGCATCGATCTCAAGAAGCTCGCCGAGCGGGGCACCGAGATCTTCTTCACCCAGGTCTTCCGCGACAGCTTCTTTCACGCGGACATGCACCCGGGCAACATCTTCGTCGCCCCCTCGCGCCCGAACGAGCCGCGCTACATCGCCATCGACTTCGGCATCATGGGTTCGCTGGCGCCGACGGACCACCACTACCTGGCCGGCAACTTCATGGCCTTCTTCAATCGCGACTACCGTCGGGTGGCCGAGTTGCACGTCGAATCGGGGTGGGTCCCGGCGGGTACCCGCGTCGAGGAGTTCGAGGCCGCCATCCGCACCGTCTGCGAACCGGCCTTCGCCCGCCCGCTGCACGAGATCTCCTTCGCCCAGCTGCTGCTGCGGCTGTTCCAGACCGGCCGGCGCTTCAACATGGAAGTGCAACCACAGCTGGTGCTGCTGCAGAAGACCCTGCTCAACATCGAAGGGCTGGGTCGCACCCTCTACCCCGACCTGGACCTGTGGACCACCGCCAAGCCATTCCTGGAGCGCTGGATGCGCGATGAGCTGGGCCCGGCGGCGGCCCTGCGCAACATCCGCAAGCAGCTGCCCGAGTGGAGCGAGAAGCTACCCGAGCTGCCCAACCGCCTCGACCGCGGACTCGACGACCTGGCCAGCATGCGCGCCGAGCTCCACCGCCACTGTGAGCAGATGGACCAACTGCGCCGTGAGGTCGATCGGGGCAACCGCCGCGTATACGCGGCCATCGCCGGTGCCGCGCTGATCATCGCCGCGGTATTGACCCACACCGGCGAAGGGCCGCCAGAGGCGTGGGCCGAGGTGCCGCCAGCCACCTGGGGCCTGGGCGGGCTGGGCCTGATGGCCCTGGCCCTGGCCTTGCCCTGGCGACGCTGAGCCGCCCCGCCAGGGGGGCGGCTCAGTAGCGCTGGTGCGACAGCGGGCGCTGCAGCGTGGCCTCGACCTCGGCGGCCTTCTCCTCGCCGTAGACGACCTCGATCAGGCGCAGGGCAAAGTCCATGGCCGTCCCCGGGCCCCGCGAGGTGATCAGGTTGTCATCGATCACCACCGCGGTGTCCTCCGGCTCGATGCCGTGACGCTCGAGCTGCGTGGGAAAGGCGGTGGCGCGACGCCCCTGCAGGACCCCCACCTCGGCAAGCACCCGCGGGGCGGCGCAGATGGCCGCGATCCAGCCGCCGCGTTCATTCTGCGCCTGCAGCATGCGAGCGATGCGCGCATCGCTCTCGAGCCGCTCGGCCCCGCCCAGTCCGCCGGGGAGCACAATCAGATCGAAGGTCTCCTCGGCGACGCGATCGAGGTCGGTATCCGGGACCAGCTGCACGCCCCGACTGGCCCGCACCGCTGCGGGCTCCAGCCCGGCGGCCACCACCTCGGCACCGGCCCGGCGCAGCAGGTCGATCACCGTGACCGCCTCCAGCTCCTCGCAGCCGTGGGCCAGCGGAACCAGGACTCGTACACTCATCGTCGATCTCCCTCTAGTGGGTCGGTGGCAGGTTCATCAACCAGCTCGCTAGCGGGGACAAGGGCCACACCCCGCTCACGCAGGCCGGGCAACTCCTCCTCGAGCAGATCCAGGGTCTCGGGGTAGGGGTGGCCGATCGCGATCACCCCCGCCCCCTGTTGCGCCAAGGCCACGAAGCGCTCGAACTGCTCGGCGATCACCTCGGCGTCGCGCCGCGGATCGAGGAAGACGTGGCGCACGGCGTTGTCCACCCCCTGTTCCTCGGCCATCTGCTGCGCCACCGAGCGCGCCGAGGTGCGACTGTCAATGAAGTAGAGATCATCGCGTGCCGCCAGTTCCTCCATCAACCACGTCATGTGCCCGGGGTGGCGCGTGATCAGGCTGCCCATGTGGTTGTTGACACCGGCGGCGTGGGGGACCGCCTCCAGGGCGCGGGCCACCGTCTCGCGGATCTGCGCCTCGTCCATGTCGAGGAACAACGCACCGGGACCGGGATCGGCGCCGTTCTTGGCCTCCATCGGCAGGTGCAGCATCACCTCGCGACCCCGCTGGTGGGCGCGCTCGGCCAGATCGCGGCCGTGGGGGGTGTGCGGCAGGACGGAGAGGGTCCCCCCCTCGGCCAGTTCGATGGCCCGCAGACCGGCGGCCCGATCGTCGCCGACGTCGTCGATGATCAGCGCCGCCGGCTGGCCAGCCGGGCTCTCTACCCGCGGCTCCGGGAACGGCAGCCAGTCGGTGCCCTGCGGCCCCTGCGCTGCCACTGGCGCCGCCCAGATCGCCAGTACGCCGACGGCCAGGAACCGTCGAGACCCCTTTGCCATGCTCAGCGTCCCTCGAACACGCGCAGCCCCTTGAGCAGGTTCAGTGCCTCGCTCAACACGTAATCGTCCTGAGCCAGCGCCGCCGCCTCCTCGGCATCATCGGCGTCCTCCGGGACATCGAGCAGCTCTGCCTCGTCGCGCTCCTGCGCCTCGGCCAGGCGCAGATCCTCGACGACGATATCCGGCTGGATGCCCTCATCCTGGATCGAGCGGCCCTGCGGGGTGTAGTAGCGAGCCGTGGTCAGCTTCATGGCGGCGCCATCAAGCGGCAGCACGCTTTGCACCGAGCCCTTGCCGAAGCTGGCCCGTCCCATCACCACCGCGCGCTGGTGATCCTGCAGCGCCCCGGCCACGATCTCGGAGCCCGACGCGGAGCCGCGGTTGATCAGCACCACCAGGGGCGCGCCCAGGCTTCGATCCGCCGGCGTGGCGTCAAAGCTCATACGCGCCTGGCGCATGCGCCCCTCGGTGTAGACGATCCGGCCCTCGGTCAGGAAGGCGTCGGCCACGGCCACCGCCGGATCCAGCACCCCGCCCGGGTTGTTGCGCAGATCGAGGATCAGGCCGTGGAGGCCGCCGCCGGCCTCCTCAAGCAGGCCATCGAGGGCGCGGAAAAGGTCACTGGCGGTGCGCTCCTGGAACTGGCTGATGCGCACGTAGCCGTAACCCGGCTCGAGCATCCGGGCACGCACGCTCTCGACCTGAATGGTGTCGCGCTCCAGCTCGAAGGTGCGGGTCTGCCCCTCATCCTCCGAGCGGCGGATGGTTACCTCCACCACGCTGCCCGGCTCACCGCGCAGACGCTGGACCACCTCGTTGAGGCTGGCGCCGCCGAGCGCCTCGCCGTCGATCCGCAGCAGCACGTCCCCGGCCTGCAGGCCCGCGCGGCTCGCCGGGGTGTCATCAATGGGGGCGACCACCCGGATCTCATCGTCCTGGCGGCTGAGCTCCAGGCCGACCCCGCCGAACTCGCCGCGGGTGCCCTCGCGTAGCTGCTCGAGTTCCTGCCCATCGAGGTAGCTCGAGTGCGCATCCAGCTCCGAGAGCATGCCGCGGATGGCCGCCCGGAACAGGTCGGCATCCTCGACCTCGTCCACGTAATCGCGCTTGATGCGACTGTAGACCTCGGTGAGCAGTTCCAGCTCGGCCATCGGCAGATCGTCGTCGGCCTCCGCCGGCCGATCCGCGGCGGCGCTGCCGATCAGCAAGGCGAGCAGGGCGGTGGCCAGGGTCAGCGTCCAGGATCGCATCGCAGCTCCTTCATTGGGCGGTCCGCCTCAGCGAAGCCAGTCCAGCGGGTTGCGTGGCTCCGCGCCCTCGCGGATCTCGAAGTACAGGCCGGGCTCACGACGGGTTCCGCTGTTGCCCACGGTAGCGACCAGGTCACCGGCCTCGACCCACTCGCCGACGTCAACATAGAGCGACTCGGTGTGGCCGTAGAGCGTCAGATGGCCATCGCCGTGGTCAATGATGGCCAGCAGCCCCAGACCGCGCAACCAATCACTGAAGACCACCCGCCCCGGGGCCACCGCATGGACCTCCTCGCCGGTCTGCGCGGCGATCACCACGCCGGTGCGCTGCAGGCCCCCACCACGGGCCTCCCCGAACTCCTCGGCCACCTCGCCCTCCACCGGCCACGGCAGGCTCCCCCGTGCCTCGCTCAGGGCCTCGAAGTCGGCCGCCTCGTCCGGCACATCGGCCAGGCGCTGGCGCAGATCCTCAAGCAGCGATTCCTGCTCGGCCACCTCGGCCTCAAGGGACTCGGCCTCCGCGCCGCGCTCGGCGATCCGCGCCTCCAGCT
>PULM01000140.1 GCA_003552345.1 Ectothiorhodospiraceae bacterium | reverse complement strand
GGGCGCACCGTCTACGACAACCTCAAGAAGGCGATCCTTTACCTGCTGCCCACCAACGGCGGTCAGGCGTTCACCATCGTCATCGCCATCATGTTCGGGCTGACCCTGCCGGTCACCCCGGTCCAGGCGCTGTGGATCAACATGGTTCCCGCCGTCACGCTGGCCCTGGCGCTGGCCTTCGAGCCGCCGGAGCCGGGGTTGATGGAGCGTCGGCCACGGGACCCGGCCAAGCCGATCCTCTCGGGCTTTCTCATTTGGCGGGTGCTGTTCGTCTCGGTGTTGCTGGTGATCGGCACCTTCGGTCACTACGTCTACATGGAGGCGCAGGGGGTCAGCGATGAGCTGGCTCGCTCGGTGGCCATCAACACCCTGGTCATGGGGCAGGTCTTCTATCTGTTCAACGCCCGCTACATCCTCGAGCCGGTGACCAATCTGAGCGGCCTGCTCGGCAGCCGCGCCGTGCTCATCGCCATCGGCGTGCTCATCGTCCTGCAGGGGCTGTTTACCTACGCCCCGCCGGTGCAGGCGCTCTTCGGCACCGCCGCACTCGGGCCGGAGGAGTGGCTGCGGGTGCTGATCTTCGGAGTGCTCCTGTTCGGCATCGTGGAGCTGGAGAAGGCGGTCCTGCGCCGGCGCATCTCGCCGGAGGACTGAGCTGGACCGGGCCCGGCGCCGGTGGTTACGCCGCCGGCGCCGGGTTCCGGCGTTGCCCATGCCGCAGCCGTCCGGCTAGCGGCGCCGATTTTCTCTGTCAAGACTTGAAATCACTACTGGTTGGGGTAGGCTCAGCGGGAAAGCACTACATATGGTGTTTCCCGCGAGCCGCCCGAGACCGGGGCCAGCGCCCGTTGCGCCGGCCCCACAGGGGGCGTTTGGCTCGCGATTCATGCAAGACAGGCAGGTAAAGGGGACGATCCATGAGCAAGCGCGCCGAGAGCAAGGTCCAGGCGATGCGCCAGTCGGCCGGGGATGTGCCGATCCAGAGCGCCTCCCTCGACATCTGGGACAAGAAGTACCGGCTCAAGACCAAGACCGAGGAGCCGGTCGACGGCAGCATCGACGAGACCTATCAGCGCGTGGCCCGAGCCTTGGCCGAGGTGGAGGAGACCGAGGCCAAGCAGGAGCACTGGTACGAGCGCTTTCTCTGGGCCCTGCGCCACGGCGCGGTACCGGCAGGCCGGATCATCTCTAACGCCGGGGCCTGGGACCACAAGCCGGCTACGTCCACGATCAACTGCACCGTCTCCGGCACCATCCACGACTCCATGGACGGCATCCTCAAGCGGGTCCACGAGGCGGGGCTGACCCTCAAAAGCGGTGCCGGCATCGGCTACGAGTTCAGCACCCTGCGCCCGCGCGGTGCCTACGTCTCCGGCGCCGGCGCCTACACCTCCGGGCCCCTGTCGTTCATGGACATCTACGACAAGATGTGCTTCACCGTCTCCTCCGCTGGCGGGCGGCGGGGTGCGCAGATGGCCACTTTCGACGTGGGCCATCCGGATGTGACCGACTTCATCCGCGCCAAGCGCGAGGACGGTCGCCTGCGCCAGTTCAATCTGTCGCTGCTGATCACCGACGCCTTCATGCAGGCCATGGAGGCGGATGAGGAGTGGCCGCTGGCCTTCCCGCTGACCGAGGACGAGGTGGCTGCCGAGGCGATCGATCTTCAGGATCCGGAGCAGGTCCTCTGGCGCGAGTGGCCCACCCGTGCGGGGTACGTCACCGATGGGGAGGGCCGCGTGGCCTGCCGCATCTACCGGCGGGTCAAGGCGCGCCATTTGTGGAACCTGATCATGACCTCCACGTACGACTACGCGGAGCCCGGGTTTATCCTCATCGATCAGTACAACGAGTTGAACAACAACTGGTTCTGCGAGGAGATCCGGGCCACGAACCCGTGCGTTACGGCCGAGACTTGGGTCCAGACGGACCAGGGGCCGCGCCAGGTGGCGGATCTGATCGGGACACCGTTCCGGGCCCGTGTCCACGGCGAAGACCACGACACCGGTGCCGACGGCTTCTTCCACACCGGTCGCAAGCCGGTGGTGCGCCTGCGCACCCGGGATGGCATGAGCCTGCGCCTGACCGCCGATCACCAGGTTCGCCGGGTCACCCGGCTCACGCGCTGGCAGCGAGAGGAGGCGTGGTGCCCTGCCGGCGAGTTGACAGCAGGGGACCAGGTGGTGCTTCACGACCATCGTGCCGGCACCGACTGGGCGGGCCCCTATAGCGAGGATGACGGCTATCTGATGGGACTGCTCGTCGGCGACGGGACGGTCAAGCGCGACGGTCAGGCCATCCTGTCGGCGTGGCGGCCTGCAGCGGTCGCCAACGGTCCGCAGGCCGGCGGCGTGAACGGTGTCATGGCCGCGGCAGAAGCGGCGGCGCGTGCACACCAGCACCGCGCGGATTTCAACGGCTGGCGAGAGGTGGCGGGACGCAACGAGTTCCGCCTGTCGACGGCGGCGATCAGTGCGCTGGCCGCCGAGCTGGGGCTCTCTGCCGAGGAAAAGCGCCCCACCGAGGCCATCGAGCGCACCTCCAGCGCATTCCACCGGGGTTTCCTGCGCGGCCTGTTCGATGCCGACGGATCCGTGCAGGGTGGGCAGCACAAGGGCGTCTCCATCCGTCTCGCGCAGTCCGACCAGTCGAGCCTAGAGGCGGTGCAGCGGATGTTGCTGCGCCTGGGCGTCGTCGGGCGTATCTACGCCAACCGGCGGGCCGCCGGTGAATCGGAATTGCCCGACGGCCAGGGCGGTCGCCGGGCGTATCCGATCCGGGCCCAGCACGAGCTGATCATCACCGGCGAGAATCTGCGTACCTTCCGCGACGAGGTGGGCTTCGCGGATACCGACAAACGCCGTCGGCTGGATGCGGCCCTCGGCGGCTATCAGCGCCGGCTCAACCGCGAGCGTTTCGTCGCCGAGGTCGCCTCGGTGGAAGCCGATGGTGAGGCGGACGTCTACGATGTGCAGGTTCCCGGCGTGAACGCCTTCGACGCCCATGGCGTGATGGTCCATAACTGCGGTGAGCAGGGGCTGCCGCCCTACGGCGCCTGCCTGCTCGGCTCGATCAACCTGACCATGTTCGTGCGTGACCCCTTCACGCCGCAGGCCCGCTTCGACTGGGACGAGTTCCGCGAGGCGGTGGCGGTGTTCACGCGGATGCTCGATAACACGGTCGAGATCAACGGCCTGCCGCTGGAGCAGCAGCGTGCCGAGATCGAGCGCAAGCGCCGCCACGGCATGGGCTTTTTGGGCCTCGGGTCGACGGTGACGATGCTGCGCATGAAATACGGCGACGCCGATTCGGTGGCGTTCACCGAGGAAGTGGCCAAGCAGATGGCGCTGACGGGCTGGCGCACCGGTCTCGAGCTGGCGCAGGAGAAGGGGCCGGCGCCGATCATGGAGGAACTCTTTGAGCTGACCCCCGAGCTGATGCGCAAGCGCCCCGAACTGCGCGAGGACGGCTACGAAGTCGGGGAGCAGGTCCCGGGCCGTGTCCTGTGGGGCCGCTACTCGCGCTACATGCAGCGGATCGCCGCGGAGGACCCGGAACTGGTCGATGAACTCGCTCAGGTGGGGGCGCGCTTTACCCACCATAGCTCCATCGCCCCGACCGGGACGATTTCGCTGTCGCTGGCCAACAACGCCAGCAACGGCATCGAGCCGTCCTTCGCTCACCACTATGTGCGCAACGTCATACGCGAGGGGCGCAAGACCAAGGAGCCGGTGGACGTCTTCTCCTTCGAGCTGCTGGCCTACCGCCACTTCGTCGATGGCGATGCGCTGCCCGAGGGCGGTGAAGAGGGCGAGGGCAAGCTGCCGGATTACTTCATCAGCGCCGACCAGGTGACGCCGAAGCAGCACGTGGACATCCAGGCGGCCGCGCAGCGCTGGGTGGATTCGTCCATCTCCAAGACGGCCAACGTGCCCACGGACTACCCCTACGAGGATTTCAAGGACATCTACCGCTACGCCTACCAGCAGGGACTGAAGGGGTGCACGACCTTCCGCTTCAACCCGGAAGTCTTCCAGGGCGTGCTGGTCAAGGAGAAGGACCTCTCCGAGACCACCTATCGCTTCCATCTGGAGGACGGCACCGTGATCGAGGCGCAGGGTGACGAGGAGAT
>PULM01000128.1 GCA_003552345.1 Ectothiorhodospiraceae bacterium | reverse complement strand
GGCGAGGCGTAGGCGCCGGGCTCGCGGATCGTGCCCGTCACGCCGGTCATACCCATCAGAGAGACCCCATCGGCGATCTGGATGTGGTCCGTGATGGCGACCAGGCCGCCGATCATGCAATCACGGCCGATGGTGGTACTGCCCGCCACCACGGTGGCCCCGGCAATGACCGTGCGCTCGCCCACGCGGCAGTTGTGGGCAATATGGACATGGTCGTCGAGCTTGCCCCCGGCCTCGATCACCGTATCCTCCAGGGCCCCGCGGTCGACCGTGGCATTGGCACCGATCTCGACGTCGTCACCAATCTCTACGGCGCCGATCTGGGGCACCTTCCGCCACCCCTGGCCACCGGGCAAGGGCGCGTATCCAAATCCGTCGGCACCGATCACCGCCCCGGCGTGGATGCGCCCCCCTTTCCCGACGCGGCACCCGCTGCCGAGTACGGCATTGGGCCCCAGCCAGCTCCCGGGTCCCAACCGGGCGCCGGACCCGACGAAGGCCCCCGGTGAGACGACCACCCCGTCCTCGAGCACCGCCCCGGACTCGATGACCGCATTGGCACCGACGTGGACCTCTTTACCCAGCGTGGCGTCAGGGGCCACCACCGCACCGGGCTGGACCCCGACAGGAGGCCGGTGCTGCGGATGCAGGAGCTCCACGGCCTCGATAAAGGCCAGGTAGGGGTCATCGACCACGAGGGCGGTCACCGGGCATGCCTCCTCGTGCTCGGCGCGGACCAGCACGGCCGCCGCCACGCTGCGGCGCAGCTCGCGCAGGTGGCTTTGGCTGCTGCAGAAAGCGATGGCGTCATCCCCGGCACCCAGCAGCGTCGCCGCCCGACGGAGGGGGCGCTCGCCGTCGCCCGCCAACCGGGCCCCGAGCCGCGCGGCCAGATCCCCGACGGTCATGGTATTGGTCATGTCTCCTCCTGCCGCCCTACCATCCGCCCCGGGCGGTCACTGGTTCCCGGTCGTCCGGCATCGTGCCCGGCTGCGGTTTCCCTCTTTCCAAGCCGGCGGATAGTAACCGACCGCCCCGCCCCGCCACCAGTTCGACCCGCCTCAGATCCGCCAGAACGGGGGATAGCCCAGCGCCTCCTGCGGGTTCCGGTAGATGCGCGCGCGAATCTCCCGCTCCCGGGCGATAACCTCCATGGAACTATCGCCCGTAATCCAAAGCTGCAGGAGCATGACGCCAGCGGCCGAGAGTTCCGCCTGGCCGATCACCTCATCCCGGCGCCGCACGTGCCGGACCAGGACCCCCTCGGCCTCCAGGCTATCCAGAAAGCCGTAATCGAGGATCTCCTCCACTCGACCGGGTTCGCGGGCGGTGATCAGGACGATGAGCGTGTAACGGTGAGGCGCGCCGAGCCGCCACTGATCCCAGGGCGTGGGTCCGGCTGGCCGCCCACCGGCGGCGAGGCGCAGATTGTCGCCATAAAGCGACTGACCGAAGGAGTAGCGGTAGTTGTAGTGGTAGGTGTGCGCCGCACGCGGGTTGATCTCGGTCAGATGCAACGACCCATCCGGCATCAGCCAGAACTCCAGATTGAAGAACTGATTCCGGTAGCCGAGGGCCACCAAGCGGCGCATGTAGGCGCAGACCCAGGCCTCGATGGTGTCGGCCATGTCCCGGCTGATGGAAACCGGCGGCGTCAGGTACCCCAGTGCCTGGTGGTTGGAGAAGTAGACCTCCTCGGTCAGGCCGTAGTGCACGATCTCACCATCCGCGGTGACATAGCCTTCATAGCAGTATTCCGTGGCCCGACTCATATCCACCAGGTGCTCAGCCACGAAGGGAGGTGCCAGCGCCGGCACCTGCTGCGGTGCCACTCCCTCGAGATAGGCCGCATACTGCCGTGCCAGCGCCCGCTGCAGCTCATGGTCCTGCCGGTAGTCGGCCAGCACCCGGCGCAGCTGCTCCAGGTTGGCGATACGGAAGATCCCCCGGCCGAGCGACAGCGAGGTGTTCTTCAGCATGAAGGGCCACTCGTGCGCCGGGATTCGCGCGGCGATCTCTTCGTCACTCTCCTGAAGCGGGTCGACCGGGGCGTAGAAAAAGGCATCCCGCTCCAGGGTCCGCATCAGGTACTTGTTCATGCAGTAGAAGAAGGCCACCCGCGAAGGGACTGGGTTGCCCAGGCGCTCATTGATGAGCAGATGGTGGAAGGCGTCCTTCTGCGCGAACCCGGCAACAGCCACGACCCCCTGCTCCCGGCAGAACCTCGCCGTGGAGCTGATTTCACCCTCGCTCCAGTGCTCAGGGTAGAGACGCACCGCCTCATGTTCCTGCTCCAGCTCCGCCAGCGCCGGCTCCATATAGGGCTGAGGATTGATAACGCCGAACTTCATATCGGTTTCCCCCCTGCAACCAAGATCGCCAGCACGGTTTCGCGCGCCTCGCTGAGGATAGCGGACCGGGCCCGCCCGGAACGCCCGTCATGCAAATGTCACGCGAACGGCATCGCCACGTCACGGCAGACTGCCAGGCTGCCGTCTAATCTGAATAGATCGACACGAAACGCACTCAAAGGAGATTCGGCAATGGCCCGCAAGAGCCCCACGGAGCTTTACCACACCGCGCTGCGCATGTACCGGCACGGCTGGACGATCGAGCAGATCGCCGACGAGCTGGCGATCCACCCGCAATCGCTGCGGACGTGGCTGACGGCCCCAGTCTATCCGGCTGCCCGCCGTAAGCACCCGACCCATGGCTACCCCGCAGAGCCCCGCCAAGTCAAACCCCAGCGGGCGGCACTCTGATCTGACCCGCGCAGGGCGGACGATACGGCTGTCCGCCGCTCACCCCTTTCCTCAGCACCCCCTCCCCCTAGCGCCGGCATACGCCGCGCGCCGTCTATGCCCGCGCGCAAAGAGCCCGCAACCGCAACGTCTTCCCACCGTTACCCGGCCGTAACCGAAGCGCAACACAGGGCTCCCATACTGCCGCACTGTTCCTACCGCAACTGAACAGGTGCGCCATGAGTCGACCCCAAACCTCCCGGCATGATGCCGCCCGCATTGGCCTCCCCAACCCGGGTACGCGCAGCGCCGTGCTCGCCCTCATCGCCGGAGGTATCCTGATGACGGCCGGCTGCTCCGGCGACGAGGACGTCCCGACCGGCGCGATCGATGCCGATGACGTGGACGCCGGTCAGGTCGAGCTGCGCGACGACGTGCTCACCGTCTACCTCCACGACCACGGCGATGCCATCGCCGAGCGGTTTACCGACGACACCGGGATCCCGGTCCAGATCGTGGACATGAGCGGCGGCGAGATCCTCGCCCGCATCGAGGCGGAGCGCGCCAACCCGCAGTGGGACGTGGTCTACGTCCAGGGCCACGGCAGCGTGAACCGCCTCTACCAGGAGGGACAGCTCCTCGACGATGGCTGGCAGCCGGACAACGCGGCTCGCTACAACGACCTGGGCCGCCAGATCTACGACCAGGACCCGGATGCGGCATGGTGGCCGGTCACCGTCAACGCCCCGGCGCTCCTGGTCTACAACCCGAACTGCGCCGACACGGAGCGGGTCGAGGAACTCGGCTGGGATGCCCTGCGCGACCCGGCCTTCGAGGGCAAGGTCGGCATGCCCGACCCGGCCATCTCGGGCCCGGCCTACCCCTACGTGTCCTGGTTCTTCGAGGAGAGCATGGACGACGGCTACGCCTTCTGGGAGGACGTCTTCGACAACGGGGTCCGCATGTACCGCTCCAACAGCCCGGTGGCCGAAGCCCTGGCAGCCGGGGACATCTGCGTCGCCGGCCTTGAGGAGCCGAACACCTACGGCGAGGTGGAGAAGGACGCCGACATCGAGATCGTCTACCCTGCAGAGGGCACCCCCGGGGCCGCCCGCGCCACGGGGATCAGCGCTGAGACCAGCGTCACCGATGATGCCAAGGCCTTCATCGAGTGGATGCTTGAGGCGGATACCCAGACCTATCTCACCCAGATCGAGCACCGCAACAAGTACTTCGTGCCGCTGGTCGAAGGTGCCGATCCCAACGAGCTGCTGCCGCCCAACGAGTTTCTCGATCGCGTGACCCCGTACGAGTTCACGGACTACGAGTGGGCTGGCGAGGTCGAGAACGAGATCAAGCAGTGGTTCGCCGACCAGTCGGGGTCGTGAGCCGGTGCAGGCAGCTCGACTC
>PULM01000040.1 GCA_003552345.1 Ectothiorhodospiraceae bacterium | reverse complement strand
TATCTCGCAGGCGGATGGTGACATCGCCGAAGTCGATGTTCACCGGGCAAGGCTTGAGGCACTTGTGGCAGATGGTGCAGTGATCCGCCACGTCGTTCATGACGTCGAAGTGGCGCAGCGATAGCCCGCGCCGCGTCTGTTCCTCGTAGAGGAAGGCCTCGATGATCAGCCCCGAGGCGAGGATCTTGTTGCGCGGCGAGTAGAGCAGGTTGGCCCGCGGCACGTGGGTGCTGCACACCGGCTTGCACTTGCCGCAGCGCAGGCAATCCTTGATGTCGCGGTTGAGCTCGCCGAGTTCGCTCTCCTCGAGGATCAGGGCCTCCTCCTCGACCAGGAACAGCGACGGTGTGTAGGCGTTCTCCAGCCCGGAGCCCGGCATCAGCTTGCCGCGATTGAAGCGCCCCTGCGGGTCGACGCGATCGATGAACTCGGCAAAGCGCTGCACCTGCTCGGGGTCGAGGTACTGCATCTTGGTCAGGCCGACCCCGTGCTCGCCGGTAATGACGCCACCGAGGGACTGCGCCAGCTCCATGATGCGGTCGACGATCCGCTCGGCCTCGCGCATCATGCCGTAGTCGCCGGAGTTGACCGGGATGTTGGTGTGCACGTTGCCGTCACCGGCGTGCATGTGCAGGGCGACGAACAGGCGACTGCGCAGCACGCGGTCGTGGATCTCGGTAAAGCGCGCACGCACCGGCTGCAGGTCGCGGCCCTTGAAGAACTCCTCCAGCGGTCGCTCGACCTCCCGGCGGTAAGAGATGCGCAGGCTGCGCCGCAGGAGCAGATCGATAATCCGGTCGTCCGGGCGGCAGTCGGCGCGGGCCGTCTCGTCGAGGAGGTCGTCACGCTCGGCGGCGGGGTCATCGAAGGCCTCGAGGATCCGCTGCCAGCGCTCGCGGACGCGGCTCAGGTGCTCACGGGCGGTAGCCTTCTTGTCGGCGAGGATCCGGTCGCCTTCCTCGCTGTCCACGAAGTCCTTCACCTGGCGGACCTCGGGCATGTCACCGTCGAGGTAATCGAGCAGCTCGCGGAGCATCGCCAGCTTGTTGCCCATCGACTGCTCGACGTTGATCCGCTCGACGCCCTCGGTGTACTCCGCCAGCCGCTCCAGCGGGATGACGACGTCCTCGTTGATCTTGAAGGCGTTGGTGTGCGAGGCGATGGCCGCGGTACGCGAGCGCTCGGCCCAGAACCGCTGCCGCGCCTCGGCCGAGACTGCGATGAAGCCCTCACCGTTGCGGGCGTTGGCTAGGCGTACGATGCGCGACGCCGCCTCCGCCACCGCGTCGGGGTCGTCACTGGCCAGATCCGCGAGCAGGATCATCTTGGGGATTTCGCTGCGGTTGGCCTTCGGCGAGTAATCCACAGCCTGGATGTAGCGCTCGTCCAGGTGCTCGAGTCCGGCCAGTGCCACGTTCTCATCGGCAAGCAGGTCGTCGCGGATCTCGGTGATCGCCGGCACCGCTTCGTGCAGGTCGTGGCCGTAGAACTCCAGGCAGACGGTGCGCTGGTGCTCGGGCATGCGGTGGACGAGCATGCGCGCCGAGGTGATCAGCCCGTCGCAGCCCTCCTTCTGGACACCCGGCAGACCGCCGAGGAACTTGTCGGTAACGTCTTTGCCCAGCCCCGGCTTGCGGAACGAGGTGCCCGAGAAGCTGAGGATCTGCGGCTCGCCCTCCGGGGTGCGCCCGTCCCGGGCGTAGTGCGTGACCCTAAAGCGCACCGTGTCGAGGTCATCGAGCTTGCCCAGGTTGTGGTCAAGGCGCTCGACCTCGATCCACTTCGCCTCGGCGGTGATCATCCGGAAGGAGACGATGTTGTCGAGCGTCGTGCCCCACAGGACGGCCTTCTCGCCGCCGGCGTTCATGGAGATGTTGCCGCCGATGGTCGAGGCATCCTGAGAGGTGGGGTCCACGGCAAAGACGCGGCCGTGGGCCTCGGCGCGCTCGCTGACCCGGCGGGTGACGGCGCCGGCGCCGACGTGGATGGTGCTCACCGGGCCCTCGACCCCCGGCAGGTCCACCTCCTCGACGGGCGAGATGGCGTCGAGCTTTTCGGTGTTGATCACCGCCGAATTGCCATCCAGCGGAACGGCACCGCCGGTGTAGCCGGTGCCGCCCCCACGGGGGATGATGGTCAGGCCTTCTTCAATGCAGGTCGCCACCAGCGGGGCGATCTCCTGCTCGGTATCCGGTGTGAGGACGAGAAACGGGATCTCGACCCGCCAGTCGGTGGCATCGGTGGCGTGGGAGACCCGTGAAAGGCCGTCGAAGCAGATGTTATCGCTGCGCGTATGACGGGCCAGGCGGCGCTTGATGCGTTGCCGGCGCTGGCGCTGCTGGCGGTAGTGTTGCTCGAAATCGCGGACGGCCTGGCGGGCCCGCTCGCCCAGGTCAATGCCTTTTTGATTGCCATCGGCGCGCGCGAAGATCTGATCGACGCGGTGGTGCATGGAGCTGACCAGCGCGCGCAGCCGGCGGGGGGTGTTGATCAGGTCGTCCTGGATGTAAGGATTGCGGGAGACAACCCAGAGATCGCCGAGGACCTCGAAGAGCATGCGCGCCGAGATCCCGGTGCGCCGCTCACCGCGGAGTTCATTGAGCAGGTCCCAGGTCTCCTCGCCGAGGAAACGGACCACGATCTCTCGGTCGGAGAAGGACGTATAGTTATAGGGAATCTCGCGGATACGGGTCGGTTCCTGGGTATTAGCGGCCATTCTCAACGGTCAGGGTTGCCATCGAAGCTGAACATGGTATCAGGCTCGGGGCCGCGACTCGACCAAAGCCCCTGCCAAGGCAGGACAGGAGGTCTTGTGAGCGAAGAACTGCAGACGCTTCAGATGCTGGTCCGGCGCCTGGAGGAGGGCGGCCGGCGCGACGCGGTCCGTTCACTGGATCGGGACGAGCTCCACCGCTGGGATTATCAAGCCGTGGCCGAGCTCGCGCGCCGGTTGAGCGCGGGCCTGGTGGAGGCCGGTGTGGAGCGCGGCGAGCGGGTCGCGTTGTTTGCCCCGAATAGCGCCGAGTGGGTCATCGCCTGCCTGGCCATCCTCGATGCCGGCGCGGTGGTCACCCCGCTGGATACCCAGATGCCGCGCACCGAGCTGGTCCATGCGCTGGATGATAGCGGCGCGCGCCGGGTCTTTACCGCCGGCGAAGCGGCACGGCGGCTCGAGGGTCTGGAACTCGAGCAGCCCCTGGAGGCGATCCGCCTCGATGAGCCGGCGGGCAACGGGCAGAGTTGGCGGGACTGGCTGCGCGAAGACGGCCCGGCGGCGGCGCAGGTCACCCCGGAGGATCCGGCCACCCTGTTCTACACCTCAGGGACCACCGGCATGCCCAAGGGGGTGCCGCTGACCCACGGCAATATCACCACCAACCTCAATGCGCTCCTGGGCCAGGAGCTGGCCCAGAGGGACGACCGAGTCTTCGTGCCGCTGCCCTACCATCACGTCTACCCGTTCACGCTGGGGTTGATCACGCCCCTAGCTCTAGGGGCGGCGATCGTCCTGCCATACTCGGTCCTCGGCCCGCAGATCGTGCGCGCCCTGCGCGAGGGGGATGCCACCATCATCCTGGGGGTGCCGCGGCTCTACGAGGCCCTGGATGGGGCGATCCGGGGGCGGGTCGCAGAGCGGGGTGCCCGCGCCGAACGGTTGTTCGAAGGCATGGCCCGGCTCTCCCGCGGCGCCCGGCAACGGTTCGGCTGGCAGCTGGGGCGCCGGCTCTTTCGCGGCCTGCATCAGCGCATGGCGCCGTCGGTGCGCATGGTCGTCTCTGGCGGGGCGCCTCTCAACCCCGAGATCGGTGAGCGGTTGCGGGATCTGGGCTGGGAGGTGGCCACCGGATACGGCCTGACCGAGACCTCGCCGATCCTCACCTACAACCCGCCGGATCGGCTGCGCCTGAAGGCGGCCGGCCTGCCGCTGCCGGGTGTGGAGCTGCGGATCGAACCGCTGGAGGAAGGGGCGCGCACGGGCGAGGTGCTGGCCCGCGGCGGCAACGTCTTCCAGGGCTACTGGCAGTTGCCGGAGAAGAGTGCCCAGGTGTTCACCGCCGACGGCTTCTACCGAACCGGCGATCTGGGCTGGTTCGATGACGACGGTTATCTCCACCTGGAGGGCCGTGCCTCGGAGATGATCGTCCTCGCCGGCGGCGAGAACGTTGATCCGGAGCGGGTGGAGGCGGCGCTGTGCGCCGCGGAGGTGGTCCGCGATGCCGGGGTGCTCGAGCAGGAGGGGCGTCTGGCGGCGGTGCTCTTCCCGGAGCCGGCGGCGGTGCGCGACCACGACGATGAGCAGGTGCGCCAGCGCCTGAATCAGGCCCTGCATGAGGCGGCCACGGTCCTGCCCAGCCACCACCAGATCAGCACCTATCGGGTCAGTCCCGACCCGCTGCCGCGCACGCGCTTGGGCAAGCTGCGCCGGCACAAGCTGCGGGAACTTTTCGAGGCGCTCGGCGCGGGGGCGACAGAGGTCGAGACCGGGCCCATGCCCGAGGAGCGGATGGCGGTAGAGGATCAGCAGCTGCTGCAGATCCCCACGGCCCGACGGGTCTGGGAGGGGCTTGCCCGCCGGTATCCGCGGGTTCGCCTGACCCCGGATAGCAACCTGCGCCTCGACCTCGGGCTCGATTCGCTGGGCTGGGTGGATCTGACCCTGGAGCTGCGCGGCAGCGTTGGCGTGGTCCTGGAGGAGGAAGCGCTCGGTCGGATCGAGACCATCCGCGATCTGCTGCGCGAGGCCGCCGAGGCCGCGGAGATCACGCCTGGTGATGAGGGGCGGGGCATCGGGCTGGTGGAGCAGCTGCGCAACCCCGAGGCTATGCTCAGCGATCAGCAGTTGCGCTGGATGGCGCCGCGCACGGTGTTCGAGCGAGCGCTTGGCGCTCTCTTTTACGCCATCGACCAGATCCTGTTCCGGGCTTATGCACGGGTGCGGGTGGAAGGCCTGGAGCATCTCCCCGAGCGGGATCCGGTCTTGCTGGTTCCCAACCACCTCAGCGCCGTGGATCCGCCGGCGCTGGGCTCGATCATGCGCTACGCCCGGATCACGCGTATGCGCTGGGGTGGTTGGACCGGCCTGCTCTTCTCGAATCGCCTGGTGCGAATCGTCAGCCGGGCCTGTCTGGTCCTGCCCATCGACCCGCACACCGGGCCGCGGGGCAGCCTGGCCCTCGGTGCGAAGGCGCTGCAGGACGGGTACGGACTGGTCTGGTTCCCGGAGGGGCGGCGTTCCCCGGACGGTAGCCTGATGGCCTTCCAGCCGGGGGTCGGGCTATTACTCCAGGCCCAGCCGGTGCCGGTGATCCCGGTCTGGATTGAGGGGACGGACCGGGCCATGCCCATCGGTACCTACCTGCCGCGCCCGCGGCGGATCACCATCCGCCTCGGCGAGCCGGTGTCGGTGGAGACTCTGGATGCCGAGGGCGAGGGCGAGGCGCCGGAGCAGCGCATCGCCTCGGCGCTACAACAGCGCGTCGCCCGCCTCGGTGAGGGTGGATCAGGCGAGTAGAGTGTTACGGCAGGGAAGAGGTGCCGGCGGGTTCAGCCGGCACCGCCACTGCGGTGGTCGGCGATTAGCCGCTGCACCATGTCGCGGGTGGCATCGGGCTGATCCATCTCCTCGAACGGCGTCCAGGAGAGATCGGCCTCCAGGCGATACGAGCCCTTGTACGTGTGCGGGGGGCCGTTGCGCCAGTCCTCGGGGGCGAGCATGGAGAAATAGAGCTCGCCATCGTCTCGCTCGTAAAGGTGATAGATGCTGCCCGGGCGCCGAGTGAAGTTGCACTTGGCCCGGTGCAGGTCCATATCGCGCTGGCTCTCCTCGAGCACCTCTCGAGCCTGCTCCTGCAGGGCGCGGATCTGATCGGCGATCACGGTCAGCTTGGAGCTGGTGCGGTTGTTGATCGCCTGGTCCGCCTCCTGGATCTCGCGCGCCGTGTCCACCAGGTCAATGGGCGCGGAGAGCCGGCTCACCGGGTAGGGTGAGGTACGGGCGTGTCCTTCGTGACGGTCCGGGTTGTCGTCTCGTTTGTAGTCAGCCATAGCGTCTATACCCTAGTGCGCGTTTTCGCCTCAGGCAAGTCGGTCGCGCGTTCCCAGAGACGCCGCCCGCCGGCGATGCGCTTCGCAGATCAGGGGGCATCGAGGATGTCATCGGCCCGCCACGCCTCCAAAAAGCGTTGCTGGCTGTCGGTCAGGGCATCGATGCCAACGCCCAGTGTCTCGAGCTTGATCTGCGCCACCTCGGCGTCGACTTCATCCGGCACGGCGTGGACGCCAGCGGTGAGCTGGTGGCTGCGGCGCAGCAGGCTCTCGGCGGCCATGAACTGCATGGCGAAGGTCTGATCCATGACCTCGGCCGGGTGGCCCATGGCCGTCGGCGCGGCCAGATTGACCAGACGGCCCTCGCAGACCAGGTGGATCTCGCGGCCATCCGCCATGCGGAAGGCTTCGATCCCCGGTCGTGCCGGGTAACGTGCTTCGGCCTGCTCGGCCAGGCCCGCGGCGTCGATCTCCACGTTGAAGTGCCCGGCGTTGGCCAGGATGGCGCCGCTGCGCATACGCGCGAAGTGCTCAGCGCGGATCACATCGCGGTTGCCCGTGGCGGTGATGAAGAAATCACCGATGGCGGCGGCCTCGGCCATGGGGCGCACGGCGAAGCCATTCATGTGGGCGCGCAGGGCGCGGCGTGGTTCGATCTCGGTGACGGTGACCCGCGCCCCCCAGGCGCGAGCTTTCTGCGCGATGCCCATGCCGCAGTCGCCGTAGCCGCAAACCACCACCTGCTTGCCGGCGAGCAGTAGGTTGGTGGTGAGCATCAGGTTGGTCAGTGCCGACTCGCCGGTCCCATGGATGTTGTCGAACTCATGCTTCATCGGTGTGTGGTTGACCGCATAGGCGGGGAAATCCAGGGCGCCATCGGCGAGCATCGCCTGGATGCGCTGCACACCGGTGGTGGTCTGCTCGCAGACACCGCGCAGCCCGCCCAGCAGTTCGGGGCGCTGATGCACCAGCCTCGCGGTGAGTTCGGCTGCATCGTCCAGGATCAGGTTGGGCTGGTGGTCCAGGGCCCGGCCGTGGAGTCGGGCCAGCTCCTGCTCACTGACACCCCGCTGGGCGTAGCCGCTGATCGCCGGGTGCTCGTTGAGCGCCGCCACCACGTCATCCTGACTGGAGCCGGGCTCGCTGCCGGTGAACACCACCTCGGCGCCCGCGGCGGCGAGCGTCTCCAGGAAAATCCCGGTCTTCGCCTCGATATGGGAGCAGACGGCGATACACAGACCTTCGAACGGGCGCGTCTCGGCGTAGCGCTCGCGCAGGGCGGCGTGGACAGGCATGTGGGCGCGGGCCCAGGCAAGCTTCTGATGGCCAGGCTTGGCGCGGCTCGTCGTGGTCATGGGGGAACCTCAATCCTGAAAGCGAATGGATGGCGCACCGCCGGGCGGGCGGCACTCCGACCCGTCGGCGCCCGGCGCGAGGGCCGGCGCTGCGCTTCAAGGCTGCTGAACGACGGGTGAATATAGTACGATTCGCGCCCTTAGTATCCGGAGGTGCCCATGGAGATCAACCCGCTGCTCGAACAAATCGAAGACCTGCAAGGGCGTTTTGAGGCCCTGAGGGGGTATCTTTGACGAAGCCGGCAAGCGCGAACGGCTTGAAGAGGTCCTGCGCGAGCTGGAGAACCCCGACGTCTGGAGCGAGCCTGAGAAGGCCCAGGGGCTGAGCCGCGAGCGCTCGCAGCTGCAGTCCGTCCTGAGCACCCTCGCGGAGATCGGTGGGGTGCTTGATGACGCCGGTGAGATGGTCGCCATGGCCCGGGAGGAGGGCGACGAGGAGACTCTTGAGGCGGTCCAGGCGGATGTCCAGCGCGCCGCCACGCACATCGAGACCCTGGAGTTCCGACGCATGTTCTCTGGAGAGATGGATGCGTCCAATGCGTTTCTCGATATTCAAGCGGGGTCAGGTGGACCGGAGGCTCAGGACTGGGCGGAGATGCTACTGCGCATGTATCTGCGCTGGGCGGAGGCCCGTGGCTTCGACACTGAGGTCATCGAGGTGACAGCTGGTCAGGAGGCAGGGATCAAGAGTGCCACGATCCGGGTCTCGGGCGAATACGCTTTCGGCTGGTTGCGCACGGAGACGGGGGTTCACCGTCTGGTGCGCAAGTCGCCCTTCGACTCCGGTGGCCGTCGGCATACCTCGTTCTCGTCGGTGTTCGTCTCGCCGGAGATCGACGACGAGAATGTCGATATCGAGATCGACCCGTCGGATCTGCGCGTGGACGTCTTCCGCGCCTCCGGCGCAGGTGGCCAGCACGTCAATACCACCGAGTCGGCCGTGCGCATCACCCACGAACCCACTGGGGTGGTGGTGCAGTCGCAAAACGACCGATCGCAGCACAAGAACCGCGCCACGGCGATGAGCCAGTTGCGCGCCAAGCTCTACGAGCTGGAAATGCAGCGCCGCCGTGCCGAGGCCGAAGCCCAGGAAGAGACCAAGTCCGATATCGGGTGGGGCAACCAGATCCGCTCCTACGTCCTCGATCAATCCCGCATTAAGGACCTGCGTACCGGGGTAGAGATTGGCAACACCCAGGCCGTCCTCGATGGCCATCTTGATCCGTTCATCCAGGCGAGCCTCAAGGCCGGTCTCTGAGTCTCGCCCTCAGCCCAGTTATTGCCCGGAGTCAACGGATGTCCGACAGCGACGAGAACAAGCTCATCGCCCAGCGCCGCGACAAGCTGCAGGGTCTGCGCGACGCGGGCCAGGCTTTCCCCAATGATTTCCGTCGGGATGCCCTGGCGGCGGACCTGCACCAGCGCTTCGGCCCACTGGATAACGAGGCTCTGGAGCGGGAGGGGGCGCGGGTCACCGTCGGCGGGCGCATGATGGCCAAGCGCGTCATGGGCAAGGCGAGCTTCGCGCAGTTGCAGGACAGCTCCGGCCGGATCCAGCTCTATCTGCGCCGCGACGACCTGCCCGAGGGCGTCTATGCCGCCTTCAAGGGGTGGGACGTGGGCGATATCGTCGGCGCCACGGGCACGGTCTTCCGGACCAACAAGGGCGAGCTCTCCATCCATTGCGATGAGGTCCGGCTCCTGACCAAGTCGCTGCGGCCGCTGCCGGAGAAGTGGCATGGCCTGACCGATCATGAGATCCGCTACCGTCAGCGCTATCTCGATCTGATCGTCAACGAGGAGAGTCGTCGCGTCTTCGCCCTGCGCACCCGGGTCCTGGCCGCCATGCGCCGTTTCCTGGACGAGCGCGGCTTCATGGAGGTCGAGCCCCCCATGATGCAGCCGATCCCGGGCGGGGCCGCGGCGCGGCCCTTCGTGACCCACCACAACGCGCTGGGCCGGGATCTCTATCTGCGCATCGCCCCGGAGCTCTATCTCAAGCGCCTGGTGGTCGGCGGTTTCGAGCGCGTCTATGAGGTCAACCGCAATTTCCGGAATGAGGGGGTCTCCACCCGTCACAACCCGGAATTCACCATGCTTGAGTTCTATCAGGCCTTCGCCGATTATCGCGACCTGATGGATCTGACCGAGGAGATGCTCCGCCACCTGGCCGAACAGGCGCTCGGCAGTGGGCAGGTCACCTGGCAGGGAGAGAGCTACGATTTTGCATCAAGTTTTGAGCGTATCTCTCTGAAGGATGCGGTGCTGCGTCACAATCCGGAGCTCAGCGCGGACGATCTGGCGGATCGCGATCGGGCGGCGCAGGCGGCCGAGGCGCGCGGGATCGAGGTGGCCGCCGCGGACGGCCTGGGCAAGATCCTGGCGCAGCTGTTCGAGGAGACGGCCGAGCCGCGGCTCCACGGCCCGGTGTTCGTTACCGACTACCCCAAGGAGGTCTCGCCGCTGGCCCGCCCGCGGGATGACGACCCCTTCTACACCGAACGGTTCGAGCTGATTGTCGGCGGCCGGGAGATCGCCAACGGGTTCTCCGAACTCAACGATGCCGAGGATCAGGCGGCCCGTTTCCGCGCCCAGGCGGCGGAGCGCGACGCCGGCGATCAGGAGGCGATGCACTACGACGCCGATTACATTCGCGCGCTGGAGTACGGCCTGCCGCCGACCGCCGGAGAGGGCATCGGGATCGACCGGCTGGTCATGCTGCTCGCCGACTGCGAGTCGATCCGCGATGTGCTCCTCTTCCCGGCGATGCGCCCGGAGGCCTAGCTAGCCCGCAGGCTCGGGGGTGGTCTCGCCGAGTTCCAGCGGCTGGCCGTTGACCTGCAACGGGGCGGAGCCCAGCTGCGCCTCGCGCAGCGACGCCAGGGCGATGAATCCGCCCGGGACGCGGGCGGCGCAGACGATGTGCCCGGCCAGCTGCTCCTCGGCGTCGCGGATCTCGCTCCCGCGCTCTGGCGCGTCCCCGGGGCCGTAAGCCTGGAACATCCGCTGCTTGACCTTGCCGCGGTAGTGGGCGCGTGCCACCACCTCCTGGCCCGGGAAGCACCCCTTGCTGAAGCTCACGCCGCCGAGGCGGTCGAGGTTCACCATCTGCGGGATGAAGAGCTCGCGCGTCGTGCTGCGGATCTCCGGTTGACCGGCGCCAATCTCCAGGGCCTGCCAGCCCTCCGCGTCGGTTCGGGGCAACTCCTCGGCCAGGGCTGTTTCCAGGTGGGTGATGGCATCGGCCGGGCCCATGACCGCGTAGCGTTCGGGCATGCCGGGCAGGCGGATAATGGCCACTCGTGCAGCGCGCAGCACGCCGTCATCCATCTCGGGCAGCGGCCCGTCAACGTGCGCTCCGAGGACGGCGCGGGCCTGCGGGCCCGCGGCCCGGACCAAGCGCCATTGTGGTTCATCGGGTACTTGCACGGTCACCTTGGAGCGCAGCACGTACATGCGCAGGCGTGCCACGGTGTCGTTGGCCACGTCCTCCGGGAGGGTGAGGCGGTATCCGTCTTCCCAGGGGACCACTCGGGCCAGGGCCAGCAGGCGGCCCTTGGGGTTGCACAGCCCGGCCAGCACGCTGCGGCCGCCGGCCACCTCGGGGATCTCGGCAGTCAGGATACGTTTGAGGAAGTCCTCGGCCTCTGCGCCGGTGACCGCCACCACTTCGTAACCGCTGCCGGACTCGACGCAGGCCGCCTGTGCGGCTCCGGTCAAGGGGTCCTCGAGCCGTCCCGCGGGCAATTTCTCTCGGCGCATGGTGCCTCCTTGGGTGGGTCTCTGCGCTGCCACTCTAAGGGTCAAGATCGTATACTGACACCGCAGCCAGGGTAGGTGATCCTGGCGCCTACGGCGCGCTGCCGGGAGCCGTCTGCGTTAACGCCTCTGGGGTAGCGGTATTCCGGTAAGCTGATGCTTGCATTGTGGTTGTCCGCAATATAGCTTATCGACCCGTTCGTTCAGTCTTATCGTGCGCCGCAGGTTCTGACTCGGCTCAGCGGAGCAAAAATCCATGAGAAATCCGAATCGTCCGCTCTCCCCGCACCTGACCATCTACCGGCCGCAGTTGACCTCGCTGCTCTCGGTGCTCCACCGCGGGACCGGGGTCTTCGTCACCATGGCGGCGGTCCTTTTGGTCGTGTGGGTGATGGCCCTCGCCGCCGGACCCGAGTACTACGAGCTGCTCCAGCAGGTGCTCGGCCACTGGTTCGGGCAGCTGGTGCTGCTGGGTATCACCTTCAGCCTTGCCTATCACCTGTGCAACGGCATCCGGCACCTGGTCTGGGACACGGTGCGCGCCTTCGAGCTCAAGGCCGTCTATCTCGGCGGCTACATGGTGCTGGCCGGCAGCGTGGTGTTGACCGCCCTGGTCTGGGTGATCGCCTACGCAGGGGAGTTTTGATCATGCGTAAGTACGAGACCGCCGTCTCCCGGGCCCGCGGCCTCGGCTCGGCCAAGAACGGCTTTCACCACTGGTGGCATCAGCGCCTGACCGCGGTGGTGCTGGTGCCGTTGATGATGTGGCTGGGGATCGGGCTGGCCCTGCAGGCTGGCGCCGATTTCGAGTCGGCCCGCGCCTGGGTGGCGAACCCGTTCAACGCCACGCTGCTGGTCGCCGCCATCATCATGCTCTTCTATCACGGGGCGCTTGGGGTTCAGGTGGTCATCGAGGACTACGTGCACCTCGAGGGGCTGAAGTGGCTCGGCAACCTCGCCGTCTATTTCGCGTGTTTCCTGGTGGCCGTCGCCGGGATCCTGGCGGTCATCCAAATCGTTCTGGGGGGCTAAGGCGCAGATGACAGAACCGATCAAAACGGTCGAGCACCAGTACGACGTCGTGGTTGTCGGTGCCGGCGGGGCCGGGCTGCGGGCGACCTTCGGCATGGCAGAGCAGGGCCTCAATACCGCCTGTGTCACCAAGGTGTTTCCCACGCGCAGCCATACCGTGGCGGCCCAAGGCGGTGTCTCCGCGGCGCTCGGCAACATGGGCGAGGACGATTGGCGCTGGCACATGTACGACACCATCAAGGGGTCGGACTGGCTGGGCGACCAGGACGCCATCGAATACATGTGCCGCGAGGCGGTCCCCGCCATCGTGGAGTTGGAGCACTACGGGGTGCCCTTCTCGCGCACCGAGGACGGCAAGATCTACCAGCGTCCCTTCGGTGGTATGACGACGCATTTTGGCGAGGGGACTGCTCAGCGCACCTGTGCCGCCGCCGACCGCACCGGGCACGCGATTCTGCATACGCTCTACCAGCAGGCGCTCAAGCACAAGGCGGAGTTCTTCATCGAGCACTTCGCCATCGACCTGATGATGGATGACGGGGTCTGCAGGGGCGTGGTCACGCTCGACATGGAGACCGGCACGGTGCACATCTTCCGTGCCCATCAGGTGGTGCTCGCCACCGGCGGCTACGGCCGCAGCTACTTCTCCTGCACCTCCGCGCATACCTGCACGGGCGATGGCAACGGCATGGTCCTGCGCGCCGGCCTGCCCCTGCAGGATATGGAGTTCGTGCAGTTCCACCCCACCGGTATCTATGGTGCGGGCTGCCTGATCACCGAGGGCGTCCGCGGTGAGGGTGGGTACCTGACCAACGCCCAGGGCGAGCGTTTCATGGAGCGCTACGCCCCGAACGCCAAGGATCTGGCCTCGCGCGACGTGGTCTCCCGCTCGATGACCATCGAGATCCGCGAAGGGCGGGGGGGCGGCGAGCACGGCGATCACATCCACCTGCACCTGGAGCACCTCGGGCCGGAGGTGATCCATGAGCGGCTGCCCGGCATTGCCGAGTCGGCCCAGATCTTTGCCGGTGTCGATGTCACCAAGGAGCCGATCCCGGTCCTGCCCACCGTGCACTACAACATGGGTGGGATCCCCACCAACCACATGGGTGAGGTGGTCCATCTCAAGGATGGCGATCCGGATGCCGTGGTCCCCGGGCTCATGGCCATCGGCGAGGCCGCCTGCGTTTCGGTGCACGGTGCCAACCGCCTCGGCTCCAACTCGCTGCTCGACCTCGTGGTGTTTGGGCGCGCGGCTGCCCACCGGGCCGCCGAGGTGATCGGCGGGCGCGGCAAGCCCCATGCGCCGCTGCCCGAAGGCGCCGCCGACCTGGCGCTGCAAAGGCTGGATCGGCTGCGTCGGGCCAATGGCAGCAAGCCGACGGCGCAACTGCGGGCCGAGATGCAGAACACCATGCAGAACTACGCCGCGGTCTTCCGCACGGGTGATGTGTTGGAGCAGGGCTGCAACCGGATGGACGATGTGCTGCGCGGCTTTGCTGACGTGGGCGTGACCGACCGCTCGCTGATCTGGAACTCGGATCTGATCGAGACACTGGAGCTGGAAAACCTCCTCGGCAGTGCCGTGACCACCATCCACTCGGCTCGCAACCGGCTGGAGAGTCGCGGTGCCCATGCCCGGGAGGATTACTCGGAGCGCGACGACGAGAACTGGCTCAAGCACACGCTGGCCACGCTGCGCAGCGACGGATCGGTGGATATCGACTACCGCCCCGTCCATCTCCATACCCTGAGCGATGATGTGGAGGCGATCCCTCCCAAGGCCCGGGTGTACTAAAGACTCCAGGGAGACAGACATGGCAGAGTTCAGGCTTCCCGCCAACTCCCGCATCCGGAAGGGCTACACCTACCGTGCCCCCGACGCGGAAAAGAGCGAGAACATCCGGCGCATCCGGGTCTATCGTTACGACCCGGAGGGCGGCGCCACCCCGCGTATGGACACCTACGAGATCGACGCCGACAGCGCCGGGCCGATGGTTCTGGACGCGCTGATCAAGATCAAGGACGAGGTCGATCCGACCCTGACCTTCCGGCGTTCCTGCCGGGAGGGGATCTGCGGCTCCTGTGCGATGAACATCGACGGGACCAACACGCTCGCGTGTACCAAGGGCATGGATGAGATCAAGGGCGACGTGAAGGTCTATCCCCTGCCCCATATGGACGTCATCAAGGACCTGGTGCCCGATCTGAATCACTTCTACGCCCAGTACGCCTCGCTGGAGCCGTGGATCAAAACCGAGACGCCGACGCCCCCGGACCGTGAGCGGCTGCAGTCGAAGGAAGAGCGCGAGGCGCTGGACGGCCTCTACGAGTGCATCCTGTGTGCCTGCTGCTCGACCTCATGCCCCAGCTACTGGTGGAACGGGGATCGCTACCTGGGCCCGGCGGCACTGCTGCAGGCGTACCGGTGGGTCGCGGACAGCCGTGATGAGGGCACCGGCGAGCGGCTGGACGATCTGAATGACTCGTTCAAGCTCTACCGCTGCCACACCATCATGAACTGCACGGCGACCTGTCCGAAGGGGCTGAACCCCGGCAAGGCCATCGGTGCCATCAAGCGGCTGATCGCCGAGCGCGAGACGTGACGTCGACAGGGTCCGATCCGAAAATCGCGGCGGCACGCAAGCGCTTGCGCTGGCGCTGTCGCCGCGGCACCAAAGAGCTTGATCTGCTGCTGGAGCACTTCCTGGAGGAGCGCTTCGAGCAGCTCGATGCATCCGGGCGGGCGGCCTTCGAGCGGCTGCTCGGGCTGGAGGACCATTACCTGCAGGACTGGCTGATCGCCGGGCAATCACCCACGGACGGGGAACTGCGGCGGGTTGTCGAACTTATCCGAACCACTGAGTTTCCGGCCGCGCGTTAGCGGCATGTGGCTGCTGGTCCTGGCGGGGCTGGCCGCTGGGTGCTTGATCCTGTTGGCCGACCGGGCCCCGCCGCTACCGCTTTTCCTGATCTGGGTTGTTGTGGTGCTGATGCTGGTGGCGGGCGCCTGGCGCAACCAGCGGCGCTTGCATCGCTTGCGGCGTTGTCACCTCCACCCGGATGGGCGAATCTACCTGCAGTCCCGGGATGGACGTCGACGGGGGGCGCGGGTGCTCGGCCGCTTCGCACACCCATGGCTGGTGGCGCTGAGCGTGCGGACCGTCGACGGCCAGCGTTTCGATCTCTTCATCCCCCGCGGTCAGATCGGTGCCGAGCATCACCGCCGGCTGCGCGTATGGGTACGCTCACGGGTCGGCGAGGCACCGCCTTCGGTCAGTCCCCGCGCAACGAGCGCAGGTGCCCGAAGGGCCGGGGTTTCGGCGGTCGCAGGATGGTTGCGCCGGCCTGCTCGTCGTCGCGCTCGGGGAAATCCAGGGTGAAGTGCAGGCCGCGGCTCTCGCGGCGCCGACCGGCGCAGCGCACGGTCAGGTTGGCCACCTCGATGAGGTTGCGTAGTTCAATCAGATCGCCGCTGATGCGAAAGTTGCTGTAGTACTCCTGGACCTCGCGGGAGAGCAGGTCGATGCGCCGGGCCGCCCGCTCCAGCCTGCGATCGCTGCGCACGATGCCCACGTAGTTCCACATCGCCCGTCGCAACTCAGCCCAGTTGTGGCTGACCACAACCTGCTCATCGGAGTCGGTGACGCGGCTCTCGTCCCAGGGGGGCAGGTCAGGGGTGGGCGTCGGGTGGTGCCGGTGCTCGGCGATGTCCCGGGCGACCTCGGCGCCAAAGACCAGGCACTCGAGCAGTGAGTTGCTGGCCAGGCGATTGGCGCCGTGCAGTCCGCTGCAGGCGGTCTCGCCGACGGCATAGAGGCCGCGGACGTCGGTCTGTCCGCGGCGGTCTACGACGACCCCGCCACAGGTGTAATGGGCGGCGGGCACCACGGGCAGTGGCTCCCGGCGCATGTCGATGCCCAGTTCCAGGCAACGGCGCAGGATGGTCGGGAAGTGCTCCTCGATGACCGCATCCGGCCGGTGGCTGATATCCAGGTAGAGGCAATCGGCGCCCAGGCGTTTCATCTCGTAGTCGATGGCGCGCGCCACCACATCCCGCGGTGCGAGCTCGCCACGCTCGTCGAAGCGGTGCATGAACCGTTCGCCGCTGGGCAGCAGCAGGTGTCCCCCTTCGCCGCGGACCGCCTCGCTGATCAGAAAGGAGCGTTCCTCGGGGTGGTAGAGGCAGGTCGGGTGGAATTGATTGAACTCGAGGTTGCCCACCCGGCAGCCGGCCCGCCATGCCATGGCGATGCCGTCGCCGGTCGCGGCGTAGGGGCTGGTGGAGTAGAGATAGACCTTGCTGGCGCCACCGCAGGCGAGGACCACGTACGGAGCGCCGAGTAGCTCGACCCGCCCGCTGTTCTGATCGAAGACGTAGGCCCCATGGCAGCGATCCTCCGCCTCGCCGAGCCGTGCGCCGGTGATCAGGTCCACGGCGTAGCGACCCTCCAGCAGGTCGATGTTCTCGCGCTCGATCACCAGCCCGGAGAGGCTCCTTGAGATCGCCGCCCCGGTGGCATCCTCGGCATGTACGACCCGGCGGTGGCTGTGTCCGCCCTCCTGGTGGAGGTGCAGCCCCTCGGTACCGCCTCCGGGGGTGATGCGCGAGAAGGGCACCTCCTGATCGACGAGCCACTCGATGGCGGTGCGCGCGCGTTCGGCCACGAATCGGGTGATATCCGGATCGTTGAGCGCTGCCCCGGCCTCCAGGGTGTCCGCCACATGGGCATCCACCGAGTCGGCCGCATCCAGTGCGGCAGAGACCCCGCCCTGGGCGTAGGGCGTGGCGCCCTCGGTCAGGGTCCCCTTGGAGAGCACTGCGACACGCAGATCGCGGGGCAGCTGCAGGGCGACAGTCAGACCGGCCAGCCCGCTGCCGACCACCAGGACATCGTAAGCTGTTCTTGGTTCCGCCATTTGGTTGCGCTTTTGCCAGGCAATCGGATAGGCTGCAAAGCTTCGCACGCCGCGCCACCCGCGGCAAATCACCCACCCACGATGGCCAGTTTCCCGTACCCGTGCGCGAACTCACGCCCCAGCGGAGTGTCTACAGCAGCAAGTACCGGCGCACCGACACAGGAGGGCGCCGGTGGCGATGAGCTCCGAGGAGTCGGATCGCGAGCTCGTGGAGCGTGTC
>PULM01000100.1 GCA_003552345.1 Ectothiorhodospiraceae bacterium | reverse complement strand
GCGCCTCGGCATAGCGCGGGTCGATCGACTCGGCCGGACGCACCTCCAGCGCATCGCTGCGCTGCACGCAGAAGATCAAGGCGGCACGGCCACCACCGCGGACCCAGTCGGCAAGGACCTCGAGATGCCGCCGCCCGCGCTCAGTGACCGCATCCGGGAACAGGGCCCGGCCCTGCTCGACGGCCGCCGTCACGTTCTTGACCTCAACAAAGCACGGCGGTTCCCCGTCCGGATGGTCCTCCAGGAGCCAGTCGGCGCGCATGGGCGCGCCCGGCACCCGTACCTCGCGACGACGGGTGGCGTAGACCGAGAGATCCGACAACAGACCGGCATCCAGGGCCTCGCCGATGAGGGCGTTGGCGCGTCCGGTGTGTACCCCAACCACGACGGGCCCAGGCAGCTCAATCAGCTCCCAGGTGTGCGCGTACTTGCGTCCCGGGCGCGACGAGTGGCTGAGCCACACCCGCGAGCCGGGCTCCGTGCAGCCGAGCATCGAGCCGGTGTTCGGGCAGTGCACGGTCCACTGTCGACCGCCGGCGTCCTCGACATCAGCAAGGAAACGCCGGTAACGACGGATCAGTCGGGCCTCCGTCAATGTCTGCTCGAACTCCAAGACGTGCCCCTTCCCGGCTGGATGCGCGCTCAGTCTACGCGTCAGCGGCCGGTCGCTTACACCCTTTACATGACGCAGCGATCGGGTATAGTCCGTCTCGCCTTCTCGGGATCCGACCATCTCCATGTCCGCGCCCGTTCCCCCCGACTGCCAGCAACCGCGTCTGCCCGCCGAGTGGGAGCGGCAAGCCGCGTTGATGCTGACCTGGCCGCACTCCGGCGGAGACTGGGGGGCCGACCTGCCCGCCGTCGAGGCCTGTTTCGAGCGCCTGGCGGCCGCCGCGGCGCAGTACCAGCCGGTGCTCATCGTCTCTCCGGATAGCCGCACCAGCGCCCGGATCCGCAATCGCCTGCGCTCGGCCGGTGCCTCGGCTCAGCGTCTGATCTTCAGCGAAGCCCCCTCCAACGACGTCTGGGCCCGCGATCACGGCCCGATCACCGTTCTGCGAGCCGGCGGACGGGCCCAGCTGCTCGACTTCCGCTTCAACGGCTGGGGGGATCGCTACCCCGCCGCGGACGACGACCGGCTGCCCCGGCGGCTTACCGAGGAGGGGGTGATCGGCGGGGAGTCCTACCGTCGCATCGAGTGGATCCTCGAGGGGGGCAGCATCGACAGCGATGGCGCCGGCACGCTGCTGACCACCTCGAGCTGCCTGCTCAACCCGAACCGCAACAGCGGCTGTGCCCGTGAGGAAGTCGAGGCACAGCTGCAGGCGCGCCTCGGCGTGCGCCGCGTGCTCTGGCTGGAATCCGGCTGGCTCTGCGGTGACGACACCGATGGCCACGTCGATATGCTCGCCCGTTTCGTCGATCGCTACACCATCGCCCACGCGATCTGCGAGGACCCGGACGACCCGCATTACCGATCCCTGCAGGCACTGCGCGCCGAGCTGCAGGCGGCGCGAACGCTCCAGGGCGACCCGTACCGCCTGATCGAGCTGCCCATCCCGGCGCCGATCTACGATGAGCACGGCAACCGTCTGCCGGCGACCTACGCCAATTTCGTCTTCATCAACGGCGCCGTGCTGGTGCCGGTCTACGACGACCCCGCCGACGCCGTGGCCTGCGCGCGCCTGGCCCAGGCCTGCCCGGGTCGGGAGATCGTCCGGATCCCCGCCCGGGAGCTCATCCGCCAGGGCGGGAGTGTCCACTGCGCCACCATGCAGCTGCCCGAAGGGGTGATCATCGACGGCCCGGGTGCAGAGGCCGACGAGCGACGGAGGGTTCACGAGGCATGACGCGACAGCGCACGCTCGGCCTGGTCCAGCATCCTTGCAGCGCGGACCGGCAGGAGAATCTGGAGCGCTCCGTGGCGGGGATCGCCCGTGCGGCCGAGGCGGGTGCCGACCTGGTTCTCCTCCAGGAACTGCACTGCGGCCCCTACCCCTGCTACGAGGAGCATCCGGCCCACTTCGATGCCGCCGAGCCGATCCCGGGCCCGGGCACCGAAAGCCTCGGGCGGGCCGCGGCGCAGCACGGTGTGGTGGTGGTGGGATCGCTTTTCGAACGCCGGGCTGCTGGGCTGTACCACAACACGGCGGTGGTGCTCGAGCGCGACGGGTCCCTGGCCGGGACCTATCGCAAGATGCACATCCCCGATGATCCGGGGTACTACGAGAAGTTCTACTTCACCCCGGGCGACAGCGGCTTCACCCCCATCGACACTTCGGCCGGGCGGCTGGGGGTCCTGGTCTGCTGGGATCAGTGGTTCCCCGAGGCGGCCCGGCTTATGGCGCTCGCCGGTGCCGAGATCCTGCTCTACCCCACGGCCATCGGTTTCGCGCCGGAGGAGCCGGCCGAGGAGCAGGCCCGCCAGGTGGAGGCGTGGGAGACCATCCAGCGCGGCCACGCCATCGCCAACGGGCTGCCCGTGGCCGCGTGCAATCGGGTGGGCAGCGAGCCGGCGGCCCGCTTCTGGGGACGCAGCTTTGTCTGTGGTCCGCAGGGCGAGATCCTCGCCCGGGCCGGCGAGGAGGAGACGGTCCTGGTCACCCCCGTAGATGGGCAGCGCACCGAGGAAGTCCGGCGCATGTGGCCGTTCTTTCGGGACCGGCGCATCGACGCCTACGACGGCCTCACGCAACGCTACCTCGACTAGCCCCCGGGCGGCGCGGGGGACGCCGCTGCGCCGGGCTGGTAACATGCTCGGCGTCTGGTATCCGCTAGCTTGAGGCGAACCGATGCAAGAGATGGAACCCGGTCAGCAGCAGCCCGCCGACACGCCCCCCGGCTTTGCCCCGTGGGCGGTCTACATTCTTCACCTGGGCAGCCTGTTCATCGGCCTGACGGCGGTGGTCGGCGTGCTCGTCGCCTATATGCAGCGCCGCGAGTCCCCCGCCTGGGTCCAGAGCCACTACCAGTTCCAGATCAACACGTTCTGGATCGGTCTGCTTATCTTCGCGGTGGCCATCATCACCATGCCGCTCTATGGCCTGGGCTTCCTGCTCGGTGTCTTTCTGACCATCTGGCTGCTCGTGCGCTGCATCTACGGCATGCGCCAGCTCAACGCGCGCGAGCCCATCCCCGACCCTGAGACCTGGCTGTTTGGCTGGGGACGGAGCGGTTAACGGCGTGTTGCTCGGCGATCTTCCCCTACCCCAACGTTCAGCCGAGCGGCGGGACTGGTCCGGGCTGCTCGGCGCGGCCCAACCGCTGGCCATCGCCGAGGCGGTGCGCAGACACGCCGGCCCGGTCATGGCCGTCACCGGCACCCCGCAGCAGGCCGCTGCCCTGCAGGAGGCCCTCGGGTTCTTCCTGGGCTCCGAGACAGCGGTGCTCGGATTCCCGGACTGGGAGACGCTGCCCTACGACGTCTTCTCGCCGCACCAGGACATCATCTCCGAGCGCCTGCTCGGGCTCTATCGCCTGCCGGCGATGGACCAGGGGGTGCTGGTGGTCCCCGTGGCGACCCTCATGCACCGGCTGCCGCCGCGGGGTTGGCTTGAGGGGCGATCGCTGATGCTGCGCCCCGGGGATCGGCTGGAGATCGAGACCATGCGCCGCCGGCTCGAGTCTGCCGGCTACCGTTGCGTCCCCGAGGTGGGGGAGCATGGCGAGTTCGCCGTGCGCGGCTCCCTGCTCGATCTCTTCCCGATGGGCGGGGAGACGCCCTATCGCATCGACCTGTTCGACGATGAGGTCGAGAGCCTGCGCCGCTTTGACCCCGAGACGCAGCGCACCACCGAGAAGGTGGAGGCCATCGAACTGCTGCCCGGGCGGGAGTTTCCCACCGATGAGGATGCCATCACCCGCTTCCGGCAGGCCTTCCGCGCCGAGTTCGAGGGGGACCCGGCGCGCAGCCTCCTCTACCGCTCGGTCAGCGAGGGCCGCATCCCCGGCGGGATCGAGTACTACCTGCCGCTGTTCTTCGAGGAGACCGGGACGCTCTTCGACTACCTGCCGGAGGGCACCCTCACCATCCGTCTGGAGGGGGCCGATGCCACGGCGGAGGGCTTCTGGCAGCAGGTTCAGGATCGCCACGAGCAGCGCACCGGCGATATCGACCGCCCCCCGCTGCCGCCACGACGGGTCTTTCTGGACGGCGACGAGCTGCGCGCCGGACTCAACCGCTGCCCGCAGGTCGTCCTGCACACCGAACCCGGTCGCGGTGCCGAGGCCGACGTCCTCGCCCTGCCCGAGCTCGCCGCGCGGCCCCAGGCCGAGCGGCCGCTGGAGCGGCTTG
>PULM01000121.1 GCA_003552345.1 Ectothiorhodospiraceae bacterium | reverse complement strand
CGGTATTCTCCAGTGTGCCATGACGGCACTTTACCACCACCGGTGTGGGCCTCGGTATGGCAGAGTAGGCGGCCATGGACCCGCAACAGACGCGCCAAGGCCCCCAGTACATCCTCTACGATGCCGACCGCCTGCCGGTGCCGGATGCCGCGCTCTTCGAACCGGAGGCCCTGGCGCGCGCCGGTCGGCTCAGCGGACGCCCCGGCGGCGGCCGCGGCACCGCCTGCTTCCTCGATGTCGGCGGGATCCCGGCCGTACTCCGACCCTACCGCCGGGGCGGGCTCTTCGGTCCACTGCTTGGCGACTGCTACGCCCGGGGTCGCCTGGAGGCCACGCGCCCCTGGCGCGAGTGGCGGCTGCTCGCCCGCCTCCACGGCGAGGGCTTCCCGGTCCCCGCGCCCCTGGCCGCCCGCGTGCGCATGGCCGGACCGTGCTACCGCGCCGAGATCCTCCTCGAGCGGCTGCCCGCGGCCACCCTCCCCGAGACGCTCCGCCACGGACCGCTGCCGCCCGAACGCTGGCGCACCGTGGGCCATTGCATCGGCCGGCTGCACCGGCGTGGCCTGGATCACGCCGATCTCAACGCCCACAACATCCTGCTCACCGACGATGGCACCATTCACGTCATCGATCTCGACCGGGCGCGACTGCGCCGACACGCCGGCCGCTGGCCGCAGCGCAACCTCGCGCGCCTGCGGCGCAGCCTGGCCAAGATCGCCCGCGACGACGACGTGGCGCCGGTGCCACAAAGCCATCTGACCGCCCTGGAACAGGGCTGGCAGCAAGCGCTCGAGGAGTAAGCTCAGCGATGCCCCACGACCCGTCTACACCGCCGCGTTCCATCTGTCTGTTGCGCCTCTCCGCCATCGGCGACTGCAGCCACGTCGTCCCGGTGGTGCACACCCTCCGCGAGCACTGGCCGGAGACGACGGTGACCTGGATCGTCGGTAAGACCGAGTACGGCCTGGTCGGGGACCTGCCGGGGGTGGAGTTCATCGTCGTCGACAAGGGCGACGGGCTCTTCGGCGCCGTGCGGAAGCTGCGTGAGCAACTGGCGGACCGGCACTTCGACCTGCTGCTGCACATGCAGGCCTCCTGGCGGGCCAACCTCCTGTCGACGGCCGTCCGCGCCGACACCCGGATCGGTTTCGACCGCCCCCGTGCGCGCAACGGCCAGCGGTGGTTCACCCACCGAGCGATCCCCGGACCGTCGCGGGTCCACGTGCTCGATGGGTTCTTCCAGTTCCTGCAGGCAGCGGGGCTGGAGGCGCGCACCCTGCGCTGGGACCTGCCGGTCCCGGCAGCGGCCGAGGCGGAGGTGGCCGACCACCTGCCCGATCGCCCCTTCCTGGCGATCAGCCCGTGCAGCTCGATCCGCGCGCGCAACTACCGCAACTGGTCGGCCAGCCAGTATGCGGCGGTGGCGGAGTACGCGTATCAGGAGTACGGCCTGGCCCTGGTGCTCACCGGCGGCCCCACCGCACTGGAGCGGGAGTTCGCCGCGGCCATCGCCGCCGCCACCAGTGCACCGGTGGCCGATCTGGTCGGCCGGACGTCGCTCAAGGGGCTGCTCGCCGCCGTGCGCCGGGCCAGCGTGTTCGTCGGCCCGGACTCCGGCCCGCTCCACCTGGCCAACGCCTGCGGGGTGCCCGTGGTGGGGCTCTACGCCACCTCCAACCCCCAGCGCACCGGCCCCTACCTGAACCTTGAACACGTCGCCAACCGCTACCCGGAGGCCCTCAAGGCGGAGATCGGTCAACCGGTGGAGTCCGTACGCTGGGGACGGCGGGTGCGCAACCCGGAGGCGATGGACTGGATCACCGTGGCCGACGTGGCCGGGCGGCTGGATGCGGCCCTGGCCCAGCACGGCGTGGCGCGCCGCGCGGAGACGGCGGGCGCCTAGCCGCGGGCGCGGATGCGGGCGATCAGCTCGGTGGTCGAGGCGCCGGCGAGCAGGGGCAACACCTCCACGGCGCCGCCGGCGGCGCCCACGGCGTCGTGCCCGGCGATCTCCTCGGGCCGGTAGTCCCCGCCCTTGACCAGCCGCTCCGGCAGTACCGCCTCGATCAGTCGCGCCGGTGTGTCCTCGCTGAACGGCACCACCCAGTCCACCGCATCGAGGGCGGCCAGCACCGCCATGCGCTGGGCCAGCGGGGTCACTGGCCGCTCCGGACCCTTGAGCCGGGCCACCGAGGCGTCATCGTTGACCGCCACCACCAGCCGCTCCCCCCGTTGGCGGGCCCGCTGCAGGTAGTCGACATGGCCGGCATGGAGCAGGTCGAAACAGCCATTGGTCATGACGATCCGCTCGCCGGCCGCCCGGGCCTGGTGAACGGCGGCGAGCAGCCCCGCCTCGTCCACGACCCCGGACCCGGGTGCCGGGGCACCGCCACCAAGCGCCGCCTCGAGCTCCGCCGGGGAGACCGTGGCGGTCCCCAGCTTGCCCACCACCACGCCGGCGGCCACATTGGCCAGCGCCGCCGCATCGGCAAGGCTCACCCCGGCGCCCAGGGCGGCGGCCAGAGTGGCGATCACGGTATCGCCGGCGCCGGTGACGTCGAAGACCTCCCTGGCCCGGGTCGGCAGATGCACCGCGTCCCCCGTCCGCGGGGCCAGGGTCATCCCCGCCTCCCCGCGGGTCACCAGCATGGCCTCCAGCCCCAGCTCCGCAGCCAGCTCCGCCCCGCGTCGGGCGATCTCGTCAGCGTCGGCGCACGGCCCCACCACCGCCTCGAATTCCGCCAGGTTGGGGGTGAGCAGGGTGGCACCGCGGTAGCGGTGGTAGTCCGTACCCTTCGGGTCGACCAGCACCGGCCGCCCCGCCCGGCGGGCGGCATCGATCAGCCCACCCGGATCGGGCAGGGCCCCCTTGGCGTAGTCGGAGAGGACGAGCACCGACGCATCGGCCAGCTCCGGGTCGAGCAGCGCCAGCATGGCGCTGCGGTCGAAACCGGGGAAGCCGCGCTCAAAATCGAGGCGGATCAGCTGCTGATGCCGACTGATCACGCGCAGCTTGGTGATGGTATCGGCCCCGGGCAGGCGGTGGAAGCGCTGACCGACGCCGGCGGCCTCGAGCAGTTGCGCCAGCCGATCGGCCGCCTCATCACTGCCGGTGGGTCCGACCACCCGCGCGCCACCGCCAAGGGCGGCGACGTTGAGCGCCACGTTGGCCGCCCCCCCGGGGCGCTCCTCGGCGCCGTCGACGCGCACCACCGGCACCGGGGCCTCCGGCGAGATACGCTGGGTGGACCCGTGCCAGTAGCGGTCGAGCATCAGGTCGCCGGCGACGACGACGCGGACATCACGGAAACCGGGCAGCGGCGGGGTCATAATCTGGCACGCATCCTGTCGGTGGGTCGGGCGGCGATTATAGCCGCGGCGCCGGAGCCGACAGAAGCCGGCCCCTGGAGGTGGCAGCCCTGGCGCCGGCCCGTATCATGGGGACTCAGTCACCCCGACCGGAGGGCCCGAGGATGTTCCAGACCCCCGAGCCGACCGCCGAGCTGACCCTGTCGACGCCGGCGCTGCTCTTCCCCGCCATCTCACTGCTGCTGCTTGCCTACACCAACCGATTCATGGGGCTGGCCTCGCTGATCCGGGACCTGGAGTCGAAATACCGCTCCACCCACGACATCTGCCTGCGCACCCAGATCGAGAATCTACGCAAGCGCGTGCTGCTCATCCGCAACATGCAGGTCGCCGGCGTCGCCAGCCTGTTCTTCTGCGTGCTGTGCATGCTGGTGCTGTTTGCCGGGTCGATGTTGCTGGGCAAGGCGCTGTTCACCATCAGCCTGATCCTGATGCTCGCCTCGCTGGCGCTCTCCCTGCGGGAGTTGCAGATCTCGGTCGGGGCCCTGCACGTCCAGCTCCAGGACCTGGAGGATCGCCACGAGGAAGAGGGGCGCTGACGCGCGGCCGCGTCGGCGATCAGTCGCCGACGGAGTGATAGGCCGGGATGGCCTCCTGCTGGATGAACAGCACGGCGCGGCGGTGACGGCTCGCCGGCGACTCGAGGTGGGCGTGGAACTCCGAATGCAGCCGGCCGGCGGGGTGGTGGTAGAGTTCGGCCCCGACCACAAAGGCCAGTGCCCGCCGCCAGGCGGCGGCATGCTCCGCCGCGCCGGCGGTGTCGAGCACCTTCAGGGCATACCCCACCGTGCGCAGCGTGGCCCCGGGTGCCCGCTCGACCACCGCCTCGTGGATCAGGTTCACCACCAGGCTCTCACGCGCGTCTCGGGCGGCAGGGCTGGCGTGCAGCAGGTTGCCGGCCCAGCCCTGGGGGATCATCGCCGGCCCCATACCCCGCGCCAGATCCCGCAGATAGCCCTCATGGGCCTCCGGGAAGTCGGCCACGGCACCGATCAGCCACACACCGAGCAGGTCCTCGAGCAGATCAGGGCCGGCCCCGGCCGCGGCGGCTCCACGCAGCGCGGTACAGGCTGCACCCAGGGCCGCAGTGGCATTCTCGTGGTGCAGGAACGGCGTCCCCGCCCGATCCAGCCCCCGCTCGATGAGCAACACCGGGGCCTCGAACCGATCCTGCTCGAGGAGGCCGAGCAGGGTGACCAGGGCCACCGAGGATTCCTCGTGCACCAGATCGATCACCGGCACCGCCTCGCGCGAGCGGGGCGCGCCGACGCGCACCGCTTCACGATAGCCAGCCTCTCCGGCCCACGCCCAGAGCTGGGTGCGGAGCAACTGGATGCGATTCGGGGGGGGTGTCTCTTGACTCACGAGCCGGACCCGGGTGGAGTATGAGGCATAGCCTACGTGGTGCTCGCGTCGGTTACAATCGGCAACGCGGTCAGCAGCCAATCGGGAGGGCACGGTGCCGGACCCCCAGACTCACCAACGCACGGACCTGGTACAGCCGAACGCGGCGAACCGTTACGAGGTCACCGCCAAGGACCTGCCGGTCTGCTGCCCACTGCCCGGCATGTATCTGTGGAACTCCCCCCCGCGGGTCTACCTGCCCGTCCACGAGACCGGCAGCATGATCTGTCCCTATTGCGGTGCCACCTACGTCCTCCGGGATGACGACCGGCTAGCCGTCGAGATCGGCGCCCACCGGGAGTGGAAATAGCCCGCGTCCCCGGACAGCCGGACGGACAGGGGGCGGAGGACAGACCATGCATTTGGATGACCCGGATGATCTCGGGCGCTCGGACGCCTGGTATCTCGTCTATAGCAAACCGCGGCAGGAGGAACGGGCCTGGTGGAATCTGGATCACCAGGGCTTTCGCTGTTTTCTGCCCATGGCGCGGTTTCGGCGCCGGCGCCAGCGGCGCTACCAGACCGTCGTCGAACCGATGTTCCCCCGCTACCTGTTCATCCGCCTGGCCGCCGGGGTCGAGGACTGGAGCCCGATCCGCTCCACCACCGGGGTCAGCGGCCTGGTCCGCTTCGGCACCTGGCCGGCCCGTGTACCGGACAGTCTGGTAGAGACCATCCGTCAGCGCATCGACGACGGCCACTGTGATCTGGCCCCCGAGCCCCTGCAGCCCGGCGAGCGGGTGCGCATCCTCGACGGCCCTTTCCAGTCCTACGAGGGGATCTTCCGCGCCTCGCGCGGCGAGGAGCGCGTGATGATCCTGCTCGACGTGGCCGGGCAACACACCACGCTCACCGTCTCGCAGCACCAGGTCGAACGCGCCTGAGCCATCACTCCCGGGCAGCCGGGATCTCCCCACGCAGTCGCCCCCAGGCGATCCCCAAGTACTCGTGGAAGGCCCGCTCGGTCATGTGCAGGGCATGCGCCGAGGGACGCATCCCGTGGCCCGGGTGGGCCCCGGCGCCGGGCTCGCGCGCGCGGACACGATGCCGGGTCGGGGCCGGGATCGGCTCTAGCCCCTCGCCGCGGAACAGGCCCATGGCCCGCGGCATGTGGGAGGCCTCGGTGACCAGGATGATCGCCCCGGCCTCGTCGTCCAGGCGCTCGGCCATGGCCCGCGCCTCCTCGGCGGTGTTGCGTGGCCCGGTCAGGCCCTCGATCGCCCCGGCGCCCAGGCCGACCTCGTCCATCAGGCGGCGGAGCACCGCGGAGTTGGGGGTGTCGCCACGCACCGCGCCGCCGGTCAGCCACAGGGTGCTGTCCGGGAAATGGCGCTGCAGGCGGACGCCCTCGAGGACGCGGGCCACCCCATCGGCGTTGGCCTGGGCGGTCACCGGCAAGCGCGGGTCGAGCCGATGCCCGTGGCCGAGGACCACGATATCGGTCACCGGGGGCTCCTGCTCCTCAGCAAGGCCGGCGGGATCGAGCAGCGCCGGGTGGCGCTGCTCCAGCGGCGCTAGCAGCCGGCTGGCGGTGGGCTCCCAACTGGCTAGGTAGAGCGCCGTGACGGTGACGATCAACAGCCCGCGGCCCCAGCGCCAATAGCGCGTAAAGAGGAGGATCCCCCCGGCCAGGCCAGCCAGTACCAGGAGGCTCAGGGGCATCAGGAGGGCCCCCGCCAACTTGCTGATGACAAACACGCGACACCCCTCCCCGTCCGGCTGCACCGGACTCAGACCATCTCCACCGGATCCACATCCAGCGACCAGCGGACCTGCCGTGCCCCTTCAAGGGCGCCGAGCTCGCCGCTCCACTCCACCAGAAAGCGCTGCAGATCGGCCCGCCGCTCGGCCCGGACCATCAGCTGCGCCCGGTGCCGACCCTCGCGCCGCTCCATGGGGGCCGGCACCGGGCCGAGCAGCTCCACCCCCCCGGCCCGGGGCAGACGGCGCTGCCCGGACTGCGCCGCCGCCTCGAGGAAGAGGTACGGGGCGTCGGCGTGGACCGACTCGGCGCGCAGCAGCGCCAGCGCCGCATACGGCGGCAGCCCGGCGGCGCGGCGCTCAGCCAGGTGGGCCTCGGCGAAGGCCGGGTAGCCGCGCTCGAGCAACAGACGCAGCAGCGGGTGCTCCGGATGCCGGGGCTGCAGCAGCACCTCACCGGGCTGCTCGCCGCGCCCGGCACGGCCGGCCACCTGCACCACCAGCTGCGCCAACCGCTCGGTGGCCCGGAAGTCCGCCCCGAACAGCCCCTGATCCACATCGATCACCGCCACCAGGGTCACCGCCGGCAGGTGGTGCCCCTTGGCCAGCATTTGCGTGCCGATCAGCAGCTGGGCGTCGCCCCGGTGCGCCGCCGCCAGATGGGCCTCGAGCTCGCCACGGCGCCGGGTGGTATCCCGGTCGATGCGCAGCTGCCCCACGCCGGGGAAGAGCTCGGCCAGCGCCTCTTCGAGGCGCTCGGTCCCCGGCCCCAGGGGGCGTAGATCGGCATCGCCGCATTCCGGGCAGTGCGCCGGCAGGCGCGCGGTGTAGCCACAGTGGTGACAGCGCACCTGCCCCCGGCTGCGGTGATAGGTCAAGCGCGCATCGCAACGGTGGCATCCGGCCACCCAGCCGCAGGCGTGGCAGGTGAGCACCGGGGCATAGCCGCGGCGGTTGAGGAACAGCAGGGCCTGTGCACCGGCATCCAGGTGCCGGCGCAGCGCCTCCTGGAGCGGTGCCGAGATCCCCCCCACAAGCCGACGGCTGCGGATGTCGACCAGCTGGATGCTCGGCGCCCGGGCGGCACCGGCCCGATGCGGCAGGCGCAGGTGGACGTAACGACCGGCCCGGGCGTTGTGCAGGGACTCCAGCGACGGCGTCGCCGAACCCAGGACCACCGGGACGTCCAGGCTGCGCCCGCGCAGCACCGCCAGATCCCTTGCCGAGTAGCGAAACCCGTCCTGTTGCGCCAGCGAGGGGTCGTGCTCCTCGTCGACGACGATCACCCCCGGGCGCGGGAGGGGGGTGAAGACGGCCGAGCGGGTGCCGAGGACCACCGCCGCATCGCCGTCCCGGGCCGCCAGCCACGCCTCGGCGCGATCGGCTTCCGACAGTCCGGAGTGGAGGACCACCACCGGGCCGGGCAGACGCTCGCGCAGGCGCTCGAGAAACTGCGGGGCCAGACCGATCTCCGGGACCAGGATCAGCACCTGGCGCCCGGCCGCCAGGGCCCGCGCGGCGGCCTGCAGATAGACCTCGGTCTTGCCGCTGCCGGTCACCCCCTCGAGCAGAAAGGCGGCGTACCCCTGGGTATCCAGCATCGCGGCCAGGGCGCGCTGCTGATCGGCGTCGAGCTCTGGCCCCGGGCGGGGCGCCGGGCCCGTCGCCCCCCTGCACTCGGCCGGGTGGTACTCACGATGGAGCAGGCCGGAGCGCTCCATGAGGCGCCCGGCCCGCTGCCAGGCGGGCTGCTCCGTGACCAGGGTGGCACAGGGCGCGGCACCGCCGGCCTCCAGCAGGCGGCGGCGCAGCTCCGCCTGGCGCGGCGCCCGGCGCACCGGCCCCTCGTCCTCGTGCAGGCGCTCATCCAGACGCCACCAGGCCACCGCTCGGCGCGCCGGTCGGCCCTGGCGCAGGGCGCCGGGCAGCGCGGTGGCCAGGGCCGTACCCAGCGGGTAACGGTAGTAGCGTGCCGCCCAGGTGAGGGTGGCCAGCAGTTCGGCATCGAGCAGCGGCCGCTCATCCACCCAGGCGCGGGCCGCCCGCAGCCGCCCCGGCGGGACCTCCGAGCGATCACTCACGCCCACCACCAGACCCACGGCGCTGCCGCGCCCCAGCGGCACCTCGACCCGACAACCCACGGCCTCTTCCGGCCAGGCGCCGGGGGGTGGGCGATAGTCGAGGGCCTCCTGCAAGGGCCGCGGCACGGCCACCCGCAGGACCGGCGTCCCATCACCCCGGGGGTGACCGGCTTGCGGGGGCGCGCTAGAGTCGTCAGCCATGGAGCCGGATCCCGCCATCGCCGAGCTGCAGGCCGCCATCGAGCCGCTTCTCCATACCCATCCTCAGGGGATCACCGAGATGGCGCTCATGGATCGACTGGAGGCGGCCGGGCACCCGCTCTTTGACCGGGAGGCGCGCGGCGAGCCGGCAGCGCTCTACCGCGCCCACTTCCTGCTCTTCCACGCCCTTTACCATCTGCGTCCGGCGTTGGCCGAGGCCGGTCTGGGGCTGGAGATCCACTGCCTGTGCATCCGCCTCTACCCCCTTGCGGGTCCAACGCACGGCGACGGCACCCTCATCGAGGCCGACCCCCTGGCCGCCTTCTACCTCGACCCGCAGAACCTGGAGGGCATGGACAACGCCGCCGTCGAGCGGCTCATCGCCGATGGACTGTGCCGAGCCCTGGGCGAAGGGGATCGGGCCGAAGACCTGGCCGAGCTCGGCCTTCCGCCCGGTGCCCGACGAGCCGAGATCCGCCGCCGTTACCGCCGTCTGGCCATGCGCCACCACCCGGACCGGGGCGGCGATACCGCGACCCTGCAACGGATCAATGACGCCTACCAGCGCCTGATGGCCCGCTGACGCGCCCCATCGACCCATGGGTTCGCCCATGCTCAGCGCCGCGCCGACGGGCGCAGGCGTCCGCGTCCGCCCTCCGGCACCATACGGCCGAAGTAGAGGAAGCCCAGGGCCAGCCACGCGGCGGTGACCACCGCTGCCAGGATCAGCACCGGCACCGGGCCGAACTGATAGATCAGCGGGAGGGACGCGGCGGTGAACAGCCCGCCACCGACAATGGGCTCGAAGAGCAGCTGCTTGTAGCCGAAGCTCTCCAGGGCGCCGGAGCGGTTGTTGGGGTCAGCCATGCGCATGAGCAGCACGCCGGTGACCGTCACGCCCATGGACTGGCCGAAGTCGCCGACCCCGCGCTCAAACCAGTCGAAGGGGATCACCCGCGGGGCGATCACCACCAGCACGAACAGCGACCAGGCGATGCCCGTAGCGGCCAGCAGCAGAAAGGGGACCAGATGCTCGCCCAAGGCGGTCAGCGACAGCGTGGCCAGGGCGGCGACAATGGTGAAATCCAGCGCCGTGCCGGAGATCCGCGACATGGTCCGCTCCGAGACGTAATCGGCGTAGCCGGCCCGGGTGATCAGCACCTGCAGCAACACGCCACCGAGCATGGCCATGGGGAACAGCGGCACGTGCTGGAGGATCTCCACACCGCCATCGCGCGCCCAGGTGACCGCCTCCAGCCACTGCAGCGCCGAGAGCATCCCCCAGCCGACCACCACCGCCAGGGCGACCAGCCCCAGATGCACGGTGAGCGGGTCCGTAGTCTGGCTCTCCTGGTGCCGGTCGCGGCGCAGCACGTAGAGCTCGCGCTCGCTGAAGCGGTCCTGGTCACCGCCGGGCCCCTGACCGTTCTCCGGGTTGTCGATGATCCCGCGGCGCACCGCCAGGTTGATCAGGATGGTGCCCACTACCACACCGCCAACCAGGCCCACGGTGGCCAGCCCCAGGGCCAGGTCGGCGCCGGCGGCGAAACCAAGGTCCTCGAAGGTGCCGGCCATGCCGGCGGCGGTCCCGTGACCGCCCTCAAAACCGATCTCGATCAACGCCCCGGCCATCGGGCTCAGGCCGAAGACCGGCGTCAGCACGAGCAGCGCCAGCAGGATGCCCACCACGTACTGCCCCCAGGCCATGGTCTGCCCGACCACCACCTGCGGGCCGGCACGCAGCCAGATCTCACGCAGCCCGGGCAGCGGCTTACCGAGAAAGAGCGCGGCGAAGACCACGCTGATCAGCAGCCCCGGGATGGCCGACCAGGTTTCGTAGACGTAGTCCGGGAACAAGCCCGCCCCCTCCTCGAAGGGGCTTTCGATGAACCGGCCCAGGATCTCGGGGCCGAGGAACAGCGCCGCGGCGCCGGCGATGATCGACGCCGGCAGGAACAACCGCCGCGCCCAGAGCGTATAGGCGCGCAGGACCGAGCTGGCCAGGACCAGCAGGCAGAGCACCAGGATGGCGATCAGGATCTCGACAACAGCCATAGGTCGGTCACCCCCCGTTGGACACGAGCACGCATCGTACGAGGGCCGGCCCCCTCCGGGCCATAGGCGGACCGCTCACGTGCCGGCGGCGAACTGCTCCATGGCCCAGCCGACGCGCGCCTCGGGTGTGTCGTGCCGACGCTCCAGGGCCTCGACGGCCTCCAGGCGCGGCAGCAGCCCGCAACCGTTGGCGATCTGTACCGACAGCCCGGGGCGGGCGTTGAGCTCCAGCAGCTGCGGGCCCCGATCCCGATCCAGCACCAGGTCCGCCCCCAGGTAGCCGATGCCACTCATCTCCTGGCACCGCGCGGCCAGCTCCAGCAGCGAGCGCCAGTCGGGGATATCGATGTCATCCAGCGCAACACCGGTATCCGGATGGTGGTAGACCCGCTGGTCGTACTGCACCGCGTGGGCACAGCGGCCGGTGGCGATATCCAGGCCCACGCCGACCGCGCCCTGGTGGAGATTGGCCTTGCCGTGGGAGTCCTTGGTGGACAGGCGCAGCATGGCCATCACCGGATAGCCGAGAAAGACCAGGACGCGGATGTCCGGGATGCCCTCGTAGGAGAGGGACTCGAAGCGCGGATCGAGGCGGATGCGGTCCTCGAACACCGCGGTATCCGGCATCCCGGCCAGCGAGTGCAGACCGGCCAGGGTGTTGGAGACGTGGCGCTGCAGGTCGGCGAGCGTGAGCTCACGCTCGCCGCTGCTGAGGAAACGATCGCCCCGGCGACCGGTCACCACCAGGATCCCCTTGCCGCCGGCCCCCTTGGCCGGCTTGATGACGAACTCGTCCACCTCCTCCAGGCGCCGGCCCAGGTCGCTCACCTCGTGCTGATGGCGGATGGTGAAGCGCAGCGACGGGGTGCCGACCCCGTGCTCCTCGGCCAGCAGCTTGGTGCGCAGCTTGTCGTCGACCAGCGGGTAGAGCCGGCGATCGTTATACCGGCCGATGTAGTGCACATTGCGCCGGTTCATCCCGAGGATCCCCGCCTGCCGCAGGCGCCGGGCCGTGCGCCAGTGGCGGAGGATCATCCCGATGCCTCCCGGAAGGTGCTAAAGCGCTTGAGCTCGACCAGTCGGTAGCCGGTGTACTGCCCCATCAGCATGATCAGGGCCACCACGACCAGATTCAGCTCCGGGAAGTTGAAGGTCAAGTGCTCGGCCAACGGGCGACTCATGAGCAGATACGCGGCCAGCGCCACCACCAGGCTGCCCGTGCCCTGGGTGAGGACCTCGCGGGGGCCCTCCTCCTCCCAGAGGATCGACATGCGCTCGATGGTCCAGGCGATGATGATGATCGGGAAGAAGGCCAGGGTCATGCCGGTGGCGAAGCCGAGCTGATAACCGAGCAGGCTCATCAGGCCGATCATGAAGACCACGATCACGATCACGGTGGCAATCCGGGCCACCAGCAACAGGTTGAGCCGCGAGAGGTAGCCGCGCAGCAGCAGGCCGAGGGCGACGATGCCGACGAAGCTGATCAGCCCGGCGACCAACTCTGTCTGCAGGAAGGCCAGGGCGATGAGCACCGGCATGAACGTCCCCGAGGTGCGGATGCCGACGATAATGCGCAGGAAGACGGTCACCAGCGCGCCCAGCGGAAGCAGCAGGAGCAGGCTGAAGGCGGTCTGCTGCTCGATGGGCAGCTGGTGGACGCTGAGCACGTTCATCAGCCCGGCGCCCTCCTCCATCTGCGCCAGCTGCTCGGCGGGCACGCTCTGACGGTTCATGGAGAAGGCCACGCGGGCGTTCTGGCCACCGAAGAGATCGATCAGCGACGCCCCGCCGCGGTGCCAGAGCAGGACGTCCTCGTCGATCCCCTGCTGCCCGGTCACCGGGGTAAAGGGCAGCCAATGGTCGTCAACGAAGATCTCCACCATCTGCACCGGCGTCTGGTTGCGTCGGCCATCCTCCAGCTCCAGGGCCAACGAGGTCCGTGCCGGGACGCCAGCATCGTGGAGCAGCCGCTCGATCACCACGGCGCGGTCGTAATTGTCGAGGAGCAGGTCGGCGGCACCATCGCGACCGGTGCCGAAGGCGTAGATCAGCTGGCGCGCCAGGCTCTGCGGGCTGGCGGAGGTCTCTTGGGCACGCGCAAGGATCTGCTCGGCGGCGGTCTCCTCGGCCCCGGACCAGCTGGGTGAGGGGGGCTCGCCCGGTGGCTCGGCCACCGTCCGGTCGCGGTGATCGGAGCCGTCCGGGGTGGCGTGGACCTTGTAGTAGAGGGTCTGCTCGCCGTCGGCCTCCGCGATGGTCCACTCGCCGCGGACCACGCCATCCTGTTCGACGGTGGAGAAGCCGTAACCGGGGGAGGCGGTGTGCTCGAGCGAGAGCTCGAAGCCCGGTGGACGGTCGGGGACGTTGAAGCTGACCAGCACGGAGTCGCCCTGGGCCTCGAAGTCGATCCGCGCCTCGACCAGCCAGACCGGTTTCTGGGCCCCGGGAAAGAAGGGCACACCGGTGTCGATGTAGCGCCAGGCCGCCGTGGCAGCCCCAACGACCATCAGCAACGCCACCAGCGCGAAGAAGACGCGACGGGCCGTCACCTCAGCACCCCGGTGCCGTCACGCCGAGGCAGGCCACTGGCCCCAACTAGTCATCCCCGTTCTCGTCATCGTCGTCCCCCTCCTCTTCGGCGTCATCCGTGTCGTTATCGTCCTCTTCCTCGTCGTTATCGTCATCGTCCCCGTTGTCTTCGGCATCCTCGTCGTCCTCGACGATCTCCTCGACGTGGTCGTCGGCGTCGATGGCATCGAGGTCCTCGTCATCCGGGGTGACGGGTTCGGTGGCGCGCTCCAGCCCCACGTCCACCACGGCCACGTCGCGCAGCACGTCGCGGCCGATCAGCACCGGGTAGGTCAGGTGGCTGCGGTCGGTGAGGGTGAACTCGGCGGCCTCGGAATACTCGCCGATGGTGACCTGAAGCTCGACCACCGGCCGTGACTCTTCGCCGGAGGCCTGGGCAATGCTGGCGCTGCGCACCTTCGGCCGCTCGATGGCAATGCGCCCCTCATCCTCCTCCGGGTTCACCATCTCGAAACGGACCCAGGGGTCGCCGTCGCGCTCGAACTCCTCGATTTCGCGGGCATCCACCGAGGAGGTGGTGGCGCCGGTGTCGATGCGGGCGTCGAACAGCAGCCCCGGGGGATCGAGCTGCAGCGGCTCGATCTCGCCGAAGACCAGCATGCCGTCGGCGCTGAGTTCCTGATCGGCGCGCAGCTGGTCATCCGGGCAGTTCGGCTCGTCCGGGCAATCGCAGTCGCCCATCTGCACCGGACGCAGCGGCACCAGCCAGCGGTTCGCCGTCTGCGCCTCCATGGCGCCGGCGATGCGCGCCAGCTGCGCCTCGCGGGCAATCTGGCTGGACTGCTCGTGGGCCTCGGCGAGGTCTTCGAGGCGATCGTCCACGCCGTCGAAGCGCTGCTCCAGCTCCTCCGTCTCGGCCTTCTCGATGAGCAGATGATTGGGGGCCGCACAGCCGGCGGCCAGCAGGAGACCGCCCGCCACCGGGAGGGCGGCGCGCGGGAGATTGATCAGGGCCATACCCGTCGGACCTCCTCGGTTGCGGTTTCGTTCCCGAGCCCTTCGCACGCCTCGCAGAGGATCCTGGCGATGGCCGAGACCGCTTCCGGGTCGCAGGGCGGACACTTGCGTCGCACCACCACACCGGCGTTCCAGGCGGCATCGCGCCAGCGCTCGCCCGGTGCAGCGGCGGGAAGGTCCGCAGGCAGGTCGTGCAGGAACAGCTTCTGTTCGATCGCCTCGGCGCGAAGCTCGGCGGCGATCAGTTGCTTGCGAAGCTCATGATTGTCATCCGCCAGGTCCCGGGGCGGATGCAGCTTGAGGTGGCGCCGCAGGGCCCGGAGCGGGTCGATGACCTCTCGATCCCACTCCTGGCCCCGGCGGATGGCCCCCTCGGCACTAGAGACACCGAGCCGTCCGCGCCCCTGCAGGCCGCTCCAGACGGCGGCCAGCAGGAGCGAGATGGACAGCCCGTAGCGGGCCTGCAGCTTGAGGCAGGCGGCTTCGACGCCAGGCCTGGCGTAGATATCCTCGGCGAAGCGCCAAAGCCGCTCGGCATCATCCGACAAACCCGTTGCCTCCAGCAGGCCGGCCGCGGCCGGCTTACATACCCTTGACGGTCTGGACCATCTCGGAGACGACCTTCTGGGCGTCGCCGAAGACCATGCGGGTATTGTCGCGGAAGAAGAGCTTGTTCTCCACACCGGAGAAACCGGCCCCACGACCACGCTTGACCACGAGGACCTGGTCGGCGTAGTCCACGTTAAGGATCGGCATGCCGTAGATGGCGCTGCCCTCATCCTCCCGGGCGGCCGGGTTGACCACGTCATTGGCGCCGATGATCAGCACCACGTCGGTGTCCTCGAACTCCTCGTTGATCTCGTCCATGTCGTAGATCATGTCGTAAGGCACGCCGGCCTCGGCGAGGAGCACGTTCATGTGGCCCGGCATACGGCCGGCCACCGGGTGGATGGCGAACTTCACGTCGACATCGTGCTTTTGCAGCAGCTCGACCATCTCCCAGAGCTTATGCTGGGCCTGCGCCACGGCCAGACCGTAGCCCGGGACGATGATCACCCGGTCGGCGTACCCCATCATGTAGGCGCCGTCGGCGGGGCCGACCTCCTTCATCTCGCCCTCGGACTCCGACTCGGCGGCGGCCGGGGCGGCACCGAAGCCGCTGAACAGGATGTTCATCAGCGAACGGTTCATGGCCTTGGCCATGAGCAGGGTCAGCAGCATGCCGGCGGCACCCACCACGGTACCGGCGATGATCAGCGCCAGGTTGCCCAGGACGTAGCCCTTGAAGCCTACGGCCAGGCCGGTCAGGGCGTTGAACAGGGAGATGACCACGGGCATGTCGGCACCGCCGATGGGCACGGTGATGAAGATGCCCAGCGCCAGTGCGGCGATGAAGAACAGCAGGATCGGGAAGCCGGAGCCGGTGTTGAACACCCAGATCGCCAGCAGCAGGGTCGCCGCGGCCAGGGCCACGTTCCACCACTGGTGGTTCTCGACCAGGGTCGACTTCTTCAGGCGGTCATCCAGCTTGGCCCAGGCGATCATGGAGCCGGAGAAGGCCACCGAGCCGATCACCGCACCGAGCAGGCCGAGTGCGGCCGCGTCGGAGCCCATGGCCGCGGCCACCGACCCCTCGTCCGCCCGCGCGCCCTGGAGCAGCGAGACCGCGGCGATGGCACCGGCGGAACCGCCACCGAGGCCGTTGTAGACCGCCACCATCTGCGGCATCTCGGTCATCTGCACCTTGAGCGCCGTGTACCAGGCGAAGGCGCCGCCGAGGACGATGGCGATCAGGATCAGAGAGATGTTCTCCATCCCCACGCTCGGGTGGGCGAAGGTGGCCACCGTGGCCACGACCATGCCGACACCGGCCCACATCACGCCCTTGCGCGCCGTCACCGGCGAGCTCATGGCCTTGAGGCCGAAGATGAACAGGATGGAGGCGACGAAGTAACTGAGTTGGACTACGACACTCATGTTCAGCCGTCCTCCTTCTTGCTGCTCTTGAACATATCGAGCATCCGCTCGGTGACGACGTAGCCGCCGACGGCGTTGGCGGCGCCGAGCAGCACGGCGATGAAGCCGATGGCCTGCTCCAGCGGCGTCTCGGCGACACCGAGGGCGACCATGGCGCCGACGACGACGATGCCGTGGATGAAGTTCGAGCCGGACATCAGCGGCGTATGCAGGATGACCGGCACCCGGGTGATGACCTCGTAACCGGCCACCGCTGCGAGCATGAAGACGTAGAGTGCGACGAGCCCGCCGACCTCGATCATGACTTACCTCCTTCCAGGCGCTCCCGGGTGGCCCCGTGGCGGACCTGGCCGTCGTGGGTCAGACAGGTATCCGCGATGACCTGATCGTCCCAGTTCAGGGTCAGCTCACCTTCCTGGATCATCAGCGTGAGCAGGTTGTACAGGTTCTTGCTGTACATCTCGCTGGTGTGCACAGCGACGCTGGCGGGCAGGTTCTTCGGCCCGACCACCAGAACCCCGTTGTGGTTGACGTCCTTGCCGGCCTTGGTGACCTCGCAGTTGCCACCGGTTTCGGCAGCCATGTCGACGATCACCGTGCCGCCGCCCATACGCTCGACGGTCGCCTTGTCGATGATCTTCGGCGCCGGGCGGCCGGGGATCGCTGCCGTGGTCACCACCACGTGGGCATTGGCCACATGGTTGGCCAGCACCTCGGCCTGCTGCTGCTGCTCCTCGGCCGTGAGCTCACGGGCATAGCCGCCCTCGCCAACCGCCGAGACCCCGGTGTCGATGAACTTGGCACCGAGCGACTCGACCTGCTCCTTGGTCTCGGGGCGCACGTCGTAGCCCTCGACCTGGGCGCCGAGGCGGCGGCAGGTGGCGATCGCCTGCAGTCCGGCCACACCGGCGCCGACCACCACGGCCTTGGCCGGGCGGATGGTACCGGCGGCGGTGGTGAGCATGGGGAAGAAGCGCGGCGAGCGCTCGGCAGCGATCAGCGCGGCCTTGTAGCCGGCGGCGGCCGCCTGGGACGAGAGGGCATCGATGGACTGGGCGCGGGTGATCCGCGGCACAAGTTCCATGGCGAAAGAGGAGACCTTGCGCTTGCACAGCGTCTGGATCCGCTCATCGCCTTCGTGGGGCGTGAGGAAGCTGACGAGCACCGCCCCCTCCTTGAGCTGACCGGTCTCCTTGACGCTCAGCGGCTGCACGCTGAGCAGGACGTCCGCCTCCTTGAGCAGCTCGTCTCGGGACTGGACGATGCGGACACCGCCGGCTTCGTACTCGGCATCATCGAACCCGGCGCCCTCACCGGCCCCCGACTCCAGGAGCAGTTCGACGCCGAGTTTGCCGAACTGCTTCAGGACCCCAGGGACGAGCGCGACACGCCGCTCGCCGGGCCGGGTCTCCTTCGGCACGGCAACCTTGATGGCCATGGTTTGATCCCCCGTTTGCG
>PULM01000189.1 GCA_003552345.1 Ectothiorhodospiraceae bacterium | reverse complement strand
TGTTGGCGTTGACCTTGACCTTGAAACCGCGCCCGATGGCCATGGGCTCCGCCTCGGGGTGGCGGTGGTTGGCGGGGATGACGGCCCGGCCGCGGGCGATCTCATCGCGCACGAACTCCGCGGACAGTCCCTCGCGCAGGGCGACGTACTCCATCTCGGGGGTGATCACGCCCGCGCGCGCATGCTCCAGCTGGGTCGGGGCGTCCTCACCCCGTTCCGCGATCCACGGGGCACGGACCGGGTGAATCCCCCGCGCCGGGTCGAGCTCCGCGTCGGGGTCGGTGTACGGACCACCGGTGTCGTAGACCCGCAGCGGGGCGTTGTGGCGTAGCCCCTCCGAGGTCTTGGTGGGACTCTGGACAATCTCGCGCATGGACACCTGCAGATCCGCCCGGCTGCCCGGCACATGGACCCGGTGCGAGGCCGGGAACGGACCGGCGGCGGCGCGGGCGCGTTCGCGGGCTGCCTGGCTGAGCGGGCAGTCGCGGGTGTCGCGGGCGGGGTCCGGGGTCGGCGGACGGGTGGTTGCGGATTCCATGTCGGACACGGCTCCATCTCCCTTGTCGTGTGTCGGTCGGGGACGGAGCGGGGCGGGTGGAGGGTGCGCAGAGGTGTAGGTTGGCGCGAACCACCCGGAAGCTCCCTTCGCCGGTACGAACCGGATCAGGTTCCAAGGGACTCTCTCAGCCCGTCGGCCACGCGGCCGGACGGGCACCCCCGCTTCCGTCTGAGCCGGCATTAGAGCATTTGCCGATCACGTATGCAAAGATGCCCCGGAGAGCATTGGCAGCAAGCGGAGGGAGCCATGGGCACGGAACGCCGCGCGCCGAGGGTTTTGCTGGAGCGCTGGTTTAACGCCGCGTTGGCGGCGGTGGACCCGGCACGCTGTCTGCCCCCTGTGTTGCCGGAGCCCGGGGCGGGGCGGAGCGTCGTGGTGGGGGCGGGCAAGGCCGCCGCCTCCATGGCGGCGGCCGTGGAAGCCAACTATGCCGGGCCGCTGACCGGCTTGGTCATCGTGCCCTACGGGCATGCCACGGCCACGCGCTGTATCGAGGTGCGCGAGGCCGGCCACCCGGTGCCCGATGAGGCGGGTGTTGCGGCCACCGAGGAGCTGCTCGACCGGCTCGAGGGGCTGGGGCCCGACGATCAGGTGCTGGTGCTGCTCTCCGGCGGGGGCTCGGCCCTGCTCAGTGCCCCCGCGCCGCCGCTGACCCTGGCCGAGAAGCAGGCCACCACCCGTGCGCTGCTGCGCAGCGGCGCGCCGATCGATGCCATCAACACCGTCCGTCGTCACCTCTCGCGGGTCAAGGGTGGACGCCTGGCGGTGCACGCCCATCCGGCACGGGTGGTCACTCTGCTCATCTCCGATGTGCCCGGGGACGATCCGGCGACCATCGCCTCCGGACCCACCAGCCCGGACACATCGACGCCGGAGGATGCGCGCCGTGTCCTCGAGCGCTACCAGGTGCCCTGCGAGCCGTCGGTGGCCGCCGCCCTGGAACAGGTGCAGCCGCCCCCGAAGCCGGATGACCCGCGCCTGCGCGGTGTCAGCTGCCAGGTGGTCGCCGGGGCGCAGGCGGCGCTGCAGGCGGCCGCGCAGGCGGCGCGGGCGGATGGGGTGACGCCGCTGGTCCTGGGCGACACGCTCGAGGGCGAGGCCCGCGAGGTGGCCCGGGTGCTGATCGGCATGGGCCGCTCCTGTCGGCGCTGGGGCGCGCCGGTGCCGCCGCCCTGTGTGCTGCTCTCCGGGGGCGAGACATCGGTAACGGTGCGCGGCGCGGGCCGCGGCGGGCGCAATACCGAACTGGCCCTGGCAGCGGCGCTGGCCGCCGACGGCATCCCCGGGTTCCACCTGCTCAGCGCGGATACCGACGGCATCGATGGCAGTGAGGACAATGCCGGCGCCTTGGTCGATCCGGCCACCCTGGCCCGGGCCCGCACCCAGGGGGTGGATGCCTGGGCACACCTGGCGGAGAACGACAGCTACGGCTTCTTTGAGGCGGTCGGGGGGCTGCTGCACACCGGGCCGACGCTGACCAACGTCAACGACTTCCGCGCGCTCCTGGTCCCGTGACACAAATCCCGCGGGGCGTGTCCGGTGTCCCGATGCCCGGGCACGGACCTAGACTGGAGGGGACCGATCCCCATCAACCGTGGAGGTGGGAGCGATGAGCCTGACCGAGAAGACCTGTGTACCGTGCCAGGGTGGCGTCGCGCCGATGGAGCGCGAACAGGCGGAGGGGATGCTGGCCCAGGTCCCCGAGTGGTCGCTGGATGCCGATGCCCGGATGATCTACCGGCGTTTCAAGTTCCGCAACTTCATCGATGCCCTGGCCTTCGTCAATCGGGTCACCGAGGTGGCCGAGGCGGAGGATCACCATCCGGATATCCTCCTCGGCTACGGTTACGCCGAGGTGCGGATCCAGACTCACAAGATCAACGGGTTGCACGAGAACGACTTCATTCTCGCGGCCAAGGTCGACGCCCTGGGCGCCTAACCCGGATCCTCGCCCCATGCCCCGGAGCGTCCGCCGCGTTTGTGCACGAGGCGGACGCCGCCGATCTCCATGCCGCGGTCGAGGGCCTTGCACATGTCGTAGACGGTCAGCAGGGCCGTCTGCACCGCGGTCAGCGCCTCCATCTCCACCCCGGTCGCAGCGGTGGTCTCCGCCCGGGCGCGGCAGTGGACACGGTGGCTCTGCGCCTCCGGGGTCAAGGTGACCTCGGCGTGGCTCAGCGGGACCGGGTGACACAGGGGGACGAGTTCCGCCGTGCGCTTGGCAGCCATCAACCCGGCGATGCGGGCCGTGGCCAGGGCGTCGCCCTTTTTCAGATTGCCGGCTTCCAGGGCCGAGAAGGCCGCCTCTGACAGGGCGATCCAGCCCTCGGCGACGGCCACCCGACGGGTGGCCGCCTTGTCGCCGATATCGACGATGTGCGCCTCCCCGCCCGCGCTCAGGTGGGGCAGGGGCGAGCTGGCCTGATCCTCGCGGCTGGATCCGTCGCCCATCGTCAGGCTCCCCGAAGGCAGCGGTCAGTCCTGGACGTAGTAGCTGCGCTGCACGCCCAGATCGTCCCCCAGTTCGTAGACCAGCGGCCGTCCGGTGGGGATCTCGACCTTCATGATCTCATCGTCCGCCAGTCCGTCGAGGTGCTTGACCAGCGCGCGCAGGCTATTGCCGTGGGCGGCGATCAGCACGCAATCGTGGCGGCGCAGCGCCGGCGCGATCTCCTCTTCCCAGCAGGGCAGGACCCGCTCGAGGGTCAGCTTGAGCGACTCGGTGCCCGGCAGCTGCTGCGGCTCCAGCCCGGTGTAGCGCGGATCGTGGCGCGGGTGGCGCTCATCGTCGGCCTCCAGTGCCGGGGGCGGGGTGTCGTAGCTGCGGCGCCAGATATGGACCTGCTCGTCCCCATACTGCTCGGCGGTTTCCGCCTTGTTCAGGCCGGTCAGCGCGCCGTAGTGGCGCTCGTTCAGGCGCCAGTCCTTGATCTCGGGGATCCACATGCGATCGAGCTCGGCCAGGCTGAGCCAGAGCGTGCGGATCGCCCGCTTGAGCACCGACGTGTACGCAACCTCCGGGGCAATCCCGGCCTCGCGCAGGGCGACACCGGCTTCGCGCGCCTCCTGGACCCCCTGGTCGCTGAGATCGACGTCGTACCAGCCGGTAAAGCGGTTCTCCAGGTTCCAGATGCTCTGGCCGTGGCGCAGTAGGACGAGTTTCGGCATCAGGTTCATACCCTCCGTATCGGAAAGGGCCGATAGTGTAATGACTCCGGCGAAAGTCGGCGAGGGGCGCCGTTGTGACGCCGCCGCCCGTGCCTTGTATGGTAACGCCAGTCTTGGGGTTCACGTGGAGGATGAAGTGGCGCAAGAAATCGAGCGCAAGTTTTTGCTTATCAACGATGATTGGCGTGAACATGCCGACGCCGGGCAGCGCATGCGCCAGGGTTATCTCATCGGGGCGCAACGGGCCTCGATCCGGGTGCGCGTCGCTGGCGAGCAGGCGTGGCTGAACATCAAGAGCGCGACCCTGGGGGTGGAGCGCCGCGAGTACGAGTACCCGATTCCGCTGCCGGATGCCGAGGAGATGCTCGCCGAACTCTGCGAGCGGCCCCAGATCGAGAAGGTGCGCTACGAGGTGCCCTGGGCCGGGCACACCTGGGAGGTCGATGTCTTCGAGGGGGACAACGCCGGTCTGGTGGTGGCCGAGATCGAGCTCGGCGACGCCGACGAGGCGTTCGAGCGCCCGCCGTGGATCGGCGATGAGGTCTCCGACGACCCGCGCTACTACAACGTCTGCCTCATCCAGCACCCTTACTCGCAGT
>PULM01000099.1 GCA_003552345.1 Ectothiorhodospiraceae bacterium | reverse complement strand
GCGGGGCCCAAGGAGGCGTGCATGCATCGCGGGATGCTCCCCGTTCTGGTCGTGGTCGGTCTTCTCGCTGTGGTCACCATCGCGCTCGGCCCCATGGTCTCGGCGCCGATCGCCGCCGCCTGGCCCGCCTGGTGGCCGGTGTGGTCCGGCTTTGCCCTGATCGGTGTCCTCGCCATTCACGTCGCCCGGCAGCGTCCGGCGGTGGCCCGGGTGACCGCGGTGCGCACGTTCCTGGCCTGGATGGCCTGGGCTGCCCCGGCGCTGGTCTACGCGTTCGTCGGCGGTCGCTACGGGCTGCCGCCGGCCGGCTGGGGCGAGCAGGCGCTGAGTGCGGCGGAGATCAGCCACTGGCTCGATCGGGTCACTGCCTACAGCCTGCTCGGCGCCCCGCCGATCCCCGATCCGCTGCCTCAGCTCGGTGCGACCGTTGCCCTGGTGGTGGTCTATGCGGCCCCGGTGCTGGCCGGGCTGCTGCTGCTCTCGATCTGGCGCAGCGGCCGTCGGGCCGGCGGCGGCCGCGCTTGACACCCGTGGCCCCCCTGCCTAGCATCCGCGGGGCTGACCTGGAGCGCAGATCCTGCCCATGAACCTTGATGAAATCCGCGAGCTTGCCGCCGGCGACATGGCGGAGGTCAACCGCCTGATCGGCGATCGGCTCTCCTCCGACGTGGTGCTGATCAACCAGCTCGCTCATCACATCGTCAACAGCGGTGGCAAGCGCGTGCGCCCGATGGTGGTGCTGCTGGCGGCGCGGGCCTGTGGCTATCAGGGCAGCGATCACATCCAGCTGGCGGCGATCATCGAGTTCATCCACACCGCCACCCTGCTCCACGACGACGTGGTCGATGGCTCGGACATGCGCCGCGGCAAGCAGACGGCGCACACCATCTGGGGGAACGAGGCCAGCGTGCTGGTCGGCGATTTCCTCTACACCCGGGCCTTCGAGATGATGGTCGAGCTCGACTCGATGGCCATCCTGCGCATCCTGGCCCGGGCGACCAATACCATCGCTCGGGGCGAGGTGATGCAGCTGATGAACGTCCACGAGCCGGATCTCACCGAGGCGGACTACCGCCAGGTGATCTATCGCAAGACGGCGACGCTCTTCGAGGCCGGCTGTGAGAACGGCGCGGTGCTCGCCGGGCTGGATGAGGCCGGGTGCCAGGCGCTGGCGGCCTACGGTCGCCATCTGGGCACGGCCTATCAGCTGGTGGATGACGCCCTGGACTATAGCGGCGATGCCGCCGAGATCGGCAAGAACATCGGCGACGACCTGGCCGAGGGCAAGACCACCATGCCGCTGATCCACGCCATGCGCGAGGGCGAAGAGGCCGACCGCGAGCTGATCCGCCGGGCCATCGAGGCCGGTGGGCTGGATCGGATGGAGGCCGTCGGACGGGCGATTGAAAAGACCGGGTCGGCTGAATATACTAGGCGCCTCGCTGAGGTTGAGGTCGAGCAGGCCGTCGAGCAGCTCACCTCCGCGGTTCCGGGTAGTCCCTGGCGAGACGCGCTGGTACACTTGGCGCGCAATTCGGTATCCCGGACAGCGTAGCGGGTTACAAATTCGGGGTGTAGCTCAGTTTGGTAGAGCACTGCCTTCGGGAGGCAGGGGCCGCAGGTTCAAATCCTGCCACCCCGACCAAACAATCCAAGGCGCCGCGGACCGACCGCAGTCACCACGCCCGCCTCTCCCCAGATGTTCGCAGGCCCGGAAGCGGCCCCGGGGCAGGTGGGGTGATCGTGTCGAGTCGGGCGGCGGCCCGTAGCCATCAGAGTAGACAGGAGCAAGACGCCGATGTACGCGGTGATCCGAAGCGGCGGAAAGCAGTACCGGGTCTCGGAAGGAGACGTGCTGCGAGTCGAGAAGCTCCCGGCCGAGGTCGGCGAGACCGTGCAGTTCGACGAGGTCCTCATGGTCGGCGAGGGGAGCGAGGTCAAGATCGGCACGCCGCAGGTTGAAGGCGGCAGCGTCAAGGCCGAGGTCCTTGAGCAGGATCGGCATCGCAAGGTCGAGGTGACCAAGTTCAAGCGGCGGCAGGGCTACCGTCGCCACCACGGTCATCGGCAGCCGTACACCCAGGTCAAGATCACCGGCATCAACGCCGGCTGACGGAGGGCATCAGGCATGGCACACAAGAAGGCGGGCGGTAGTACCAAGAACGGTCGCGACTCTCAGTCAAAGCGTCTGGGCGTCAAGCGCTACGGCGGTGAGGCGGTCTCTGCGGGCAGCATCATCGTGCGCCAGCGCGGCACCCACTTCCACGCCGGTGAGCACGTCGGGGTGGGCAAGGATTACACCCTGTTCGCCAAGCGCGACGGTCGGGTCGTCTTCGAGCGCAAGGGGCCGGCCCAGCGCCGCCGGGTGCGAATCGAAGCGGTCTAAGGGCAGCGACCCATTCCGGACCCGTAAAGCCCCGCCATGGAGCGGGGCTTTTTTGTATACGGACGCGCCACAGCGCAGAGGCCCAGCATGCGATTCGTCGATGAAGTCACCTTTGTCGTCCGCGCCGGAGACGGCGGCGACGGCTGTGTCCACTTCCGGCGCGAGAAATATGTGCCCCGGGGGGGTCCGGACGGCGGCGATGGCGGCCGCGGCGGCAGTGTCTACCTCGAGGGCGACGAAGGCCTGAACACCCTGGTCGATTACCGTCACGACCGCTTCTTCAGTGCCGAGAGCGGTGAGGCCGGTGCGGGCCGGCAGTGCACCGGGCGCTCCGGGGTCGACCGCATCCTGCCGGTGCCGGTGGGCACCCTGATCGTCGATGAGGAGACCGACGAGGTCATCGGCGATATCACGCGCCACGGCGAGCGGCTGTTGGTGGCCGCCGGGGGGCGGGGCGGACTGGGCAACCTGCACTTTAAGAGCTCGACCAATCGTGCCCCGCGTCAGTCCACCGACGGCACCCCGGGGGAGTCCCGGGAACTGCGCCTGGAGCTGCAGCTGCTCGCCGACGTGGGGCTGCTCGGCATGCCCAATGTGGGCAAATCGACCCTGATCCGCACCATCTCCGCCGCCCGTCCGAAGGTGGCCGATTATCCCTTCACCACCCTCTATCCGCAGCTGGGCGTGGTCCGCTTCGAGGCGCAGCGCTCGTTCGTGGTCGCCGATATCCCCGGCATCATCGAGGGCGCGGCCGAGGGGGCCGGACTCGGCGTGCGTTTCCTCAAGCACCTGAGCCGGACCGGGCTGCTTCTGCACCTGGTCGATGGGGTGGCCGAGGAGGAGCGCGGTGGCGATCCGGTGGCCGAGGCGCGAACGCTGCTGGCCGAGCTCGAGGCCTTCAGCCCCGAGCTGGCGAACAAGCCACGCTGGCTGGTGGTCAATCGCCTCGATGCCCTGCCCGAAGAGGTGCGCGAGGAGCGGGTGGCGGAGATCGCCCGGGGGCTGGACTGGTCCGGCCCGGCTTACGGCATCTCCGGGCTCACCGGCGAGGGGGTGGAACGCCTGTGTGCGGATATCATGAGGGAGCTGGAGGCGCGACGCAGGGAGGATGATGGTGAATCGACGTGAGACGCTGCGCCAGGCGCAGCGTTGGGTGGTCAAGGTTGGTAGCGCCCTGATCACCGATGACGGGCGCGGCCTGGCACGCGATCAGATCAGTGCCTGGGCAGATCAGGTGGCGGCGTTGCGCAAGGCCGGCCGCCAGGTGACCCTGGTCTCCTCCGGGGCGGTGGCCGAGGGGATGCAGCGCCTGGGTTGGCGGACCCGGCCGCGGGCGGTCTATCAGCTCCAGGCGGCGGCCGGGGTGGGGCAGAGCGGACTGGTCCACGCTTGGTCCGAGGGGCTGGACCGGCACGCTCTGCAGACCGCGCAGGTGCTGCTGACCCATGATGATCTCTCCGACCGGCGCCGCTATCTCAATGCGCGCAGCGCACTGCGCGAGATGCTGCGCCTGGGGGTGGTGCCGGTGGTCAACGAGAACGACACCGTGGTGACCGACGAGATCCGCTTCGGTGACAACGACACCCTGGCGGCCCTGGTGGCCAATCTGGTGGAGGCCGAGGCGCTGGTGGTCCTCACCGACCAGCCCGGGCTGATGGACCGCGATCCGCGGGTTCACCCCGACGCCGTGCTCCTCGACGAGGTCCGCGCCGGCGACCCGGAACTCGAGCGCCTGTGCGGCAGTGCCGCCGGCGACCTGGGCCGCGGTGGCATGCTGACCAAGGTGCGTGGGGCCGAGCGGGCGGCGCGCTCCGGAACCCATACGGTGGTCGCCAGCGGTCGGGAGCCGCGGGTGCTCCAGCGCCTGGCCGAGGCCGAGCCGGGGCTGGGGACGCTGTTCGTGCCCGATCAGGAGCCCCTGGTGGCGCGCAAGCAGTGGCTGGCCAGCCACCTGCAGACCCG
>PULM01000018.1 GCA_003552345.1 Ectothiorhodospiraceae bacterium | reverse complement strand
CGGGACGGCGTCGGTTCAGCCACGCTCGCTCCTTATCGGGTGGGTCTTATTGGCGCTTATGCACGGCAATGTGCAGCCGACGCCGGTGCTCACGCAGCTGCTCGCGCATGTGTTCGGCGATCTGCTGCGTCATGGTCGAGCGGGTGCTGTCGAGCAGCTCGCCGCCGAGCTCCACCGAGACCTGGTAGGCCGTGGCCAGCATGGCGTCCAGCACCTGCTCGCCGTCCACGGGCAGGGGCAGCTGCATGAAGAAGATCAGCCCCGGGGGCTCCAGCTCCGGCAGGGTCTGCTCCGGATCCAGATACCCCGGCTCCACCATGCTCGCCACGCTGAACAGGGTCACGCCCCCGGTCTCGCTCTGCCCGCGGCGATGCCAGATGCGGCGCTCGCCCGGGACCATGCGCACCCGACGCAGCGCCTGCTCGATCGCCGGCCCCTGGAACCGCTCCGGGTCCCGCGCGGCGACGAACACCATCAGGATCTTCTCGGCCTCCTCCACGTCGCCGCTGCGGTAGGCGGCGATCTCCACCTGGGAGGCCGGGGAGAGCTTCAGCGGCGGCGGCTCGTCGGCCGCGGCACCACGGCCCGACGCCTGAGCGGCGGGGCCGGCGGCCGTCCCGGACCGGGGCGCCTCCCCCGCGGCCTCCTGCGCCGGGGCCGCATCGGCCGACGGGGCACCTTCCCCATCCGGGGCCGCATCCGCGGCGCGGGCGTCGGGCTGCGGCGCGGCGGGTTCGGGATCGGCCGGCGCCTCGGGCGCTGCGCTCGATGGCATCGGGTCCGCCGGCGCCAGGCCGGCGCGCTCTGCCTCGGCGGCGGCGGAGCGCCGGTGGGTCTGCGATGCGGTGCCATCGCCATCCGCGGCGGCGTCATCGTCCTGCCACCAGGGCCGCCCGCCGCCCGAATCCTGGCCCTTGGTGGGCGCGGCCGTCGACCGTTCATCCAGCTCCAGGCCCAGGTCGAACGGATCGGGGGCCTCCTGTTCGGCGAGGAGGTCGTCGATGCCGCGCAGCTCGTCGTCGTCGATCACCGGCCGTTCCGCGCGCCCGGGGCTGAGGACGTCGTCGTCGATCACCGACGGCTGCGTCGAATCGGCACGCAGCCCGCCCGCCTCCGCGCCGCCGGGAACACCCGGCGTGCCACCCTGCCCGAAGGCGCTGCCGGGGGCAGCGGCCTCCGGCTCCTGTTCAGCGCGCCGGCGCCGCCGGTCCCGCCAGCGGCCGAAGGCGTAGATGGCCAGCAGCACCAGCACGCCTACGCCCAGGATCGTCCAACGCATCGCGTCCATGGGTCTCTCTCCGTTATCCGGCCTCGGCGATATCCAGCGCCTCGTCCACGTCCACCGCCACCAGCCGCGAGACGCCGGGCTCGTTCATGGTCACCCCGAGCAGGTGCGAGGCGCGCTCCATGGTGGTCCGGTTATGGGTGATCAGCACGAACTGGACCTTCTCGGACATCTCCTCGACCAGGTCGCAGAACCGGCCCACATTGGCCTCGTCCAGCGGGGCGTCCACCTCGTCGAGGAGGCAGAACGGCGCCGGGTTGAGGTTGAAGATGGCAAAGACCAGCGCCACCGCCGTCAACGCCTTCTCGCCACCGGAGAGCAGGTGGATGCTCGACACCCGCTTGCCCGGCGGCTGCGCCATGACCACCACCCCGGTGGACAACAGGTCGTCGTCGGTCAGTTCCAGGTAGGCGCGCCCGCCACCGAACAGCCGCGGGAAGAAGCGCCCCAGGCCCTCGTTGACCTGGTCGAAGGTCTCACGGAAACGCGCCCGGGTCTCGCGGTCGATGCGGCGAATCGCCGCCTCCAGGGTCTCCAGGGCCTCGTTGAGATCGGCGTACTGCTCGTCGAGGTAGCCGCGGCGCTCCTCCAGCTGCTGGCACTCATCGATGGCCGCCAGGTTCACCGAACCGAGCCGGCGGATGCGTTCGGTGGTCTGCTCCAGCGCCTGCTCCCAGGCGGCCACGGTGGCGTCTTCGGCCAGGCGCTCGGCCACCTCGGCCTCCGACTCGCCGAGTTCGGCCAGGGCGTCGGCCTCGTGGCTGCGGTGCACGCGCAGCTCGCCGGTCTCCAGGCGCAGCGCCTCGAGCCCCTCGCGCAGGCGCTCGGCGCGCTGCTCGGCCTCGCTGCGCGCCTGCTCCTGCTCGCGCAACTGGTGATCCAGGTGCTCGGCCTGGGTGCGCGCCTCGGCCAGCTCGGCCTCGGCCTCGGAGCGGCGTGCCAGGAGGGTCTCGCGCTTCTCGGTCAGCTCGGCCACCGGGTCCTCGTCCTCGGCGACGGCGGCCTCCAGCTCATCGCGGCGGCGGGCATGACGCTGGCGCTGCTCCTCGGCCCGGCGCAGCTGCTCGCGCACGGACTCGAGGGCGGTGCGGGCACTCTCGAGCTTGCCGGAGAGATCGTAGCGCCGCTCGCGGGCCTCGCGCAGGCGCTCGCCGGCGCGCTCCAGCTGCTCGCGCTGATCCTGCTGCCGCGCCTCGACCTCGGCGGCGCGCTCGGCGGCCGTGGCGGCAGCGGCGGCGGCCTCCTCGGCAGCGGCGGCGGCCTCCTCCTGCTCCTCGCTGGCCGCATCGCGCTGCTCAACCAGCCGCGCCCGCTCGCCGGCAAGCTCCTCACGCCGCGCCCGGGCCCGGTCCAGGGACTCGCGGCGGTGCTCCAGCCGCGCCTGCAGGTCGGCGTGGCGCCGGTGCAGCGGACCAAGCTCGGCAGCCAGCTCATCGCGCCGGCGCTCGGCCTCGGCGGCCCCGCCGCGGGCGTCGGCCAGCCGGCCCTCGGCCTCTTGGACCCGGGCCTCGGCGCTCTCCACCTCCTCGCGCAGGGCCTGGATCTCCTGCTCGCGCTCGAGCACGCCGCTCTCAGCGTCCTCCTGCCCGGGCAGGCGCACCCAGTTGGCACCCATCCACACCCCGTCGGGGGTGACCACCGTCTCGCCGGCGGCCAGCTCGGGGCGCAGGGCCTCGGCGGTGGCGGCGTCCGGGGCGCAGCGGATCCCGGCGAGGAGTTCGCGGGCCGCCTCGCTGCCGTGGACATGCGCCGCCAGGCGATCCTCGGCCGGTGCCGGCAGCGACTGCGCCTCGCCGACCAGGGTCAGCGGCCCGCCGTCCGGGGCCCCCTCGCTGGGCAGCGATGCCGGTTCGATGCAGACGGCCTGCAGGGCGTCTCCGAGGATCGCCTCCACCGCCCGCTGCCAGCCGGCATCCACGCGCACGGTCTCGGCCAGACGCGGCGCCCGCGCCCAGCCCCGGCGTTCGAGCCAGGCGTGGCGATCGTCCCCGCGCCGGCCCAGGGCCGACTCCTGCAGGGTTTCCAGGGAGGTGAGCCGGGCCCGCGTGCCGGAGACGGCCTCGCGCGCCGCCTCCAACTCCCGGGCCACCTCGTCGCGTTCGGCGGTGCGCGTCTCCAGCTCCTCGGCAGCGGCATCGCGGCGCTGCTGCAGGTCATCGAGCTCGGCGGCGAGCTGCTCCTCCTCCGCCTCCAGCTCGGCGATGGCGCTCTCCAGGGCGTGCAGATCCACCGACTCGCGCTCGTCGTCGACGGCCTCGATCCGCTCGTCGAGCTCGCGGACCCGGCGGGCGGCGGCGTCGTGACGGGTGCGCTCCACCTCCTCGCGGCGCTGCGCCGAGGTCTGCTCGCCGCGCACCGAATCGGCCTCGTCGCGCCAGGCATCCAGGCGCCCGCGGGCGTCCTCCTGGGCGGATTCGGCCACCTGCTCCTCTTCGCTGGCCGCCTCAAGGGCGGGCTCCAGCTCCTCGACCCGTTCCTCGAGGACCGCGCGCTGCTCCTGGTCGGCGGTGACGGTGGCGTCGAGCTCCTCCAGGGCGCGGCGGGCCTCCTCGAGCTCCTCCTGGCGTCGGCGGCGCAGGTCACGGGCGCTCTGGATGCGCTCGTCCACCGAGGCGATCTCGGCACCGATCTCGTAGTAGCGGCCCTGGATGGTGTTCAGCGCCTCGTGGCGCTCCCGGGCCGACTCGCGCAGGGTCTCGATCTCGCGCTCGGCGCGGCGCTGTTCGGCCACCGCCGCCTCGCGCTGGTTCTCCTGCTCGCGGATGCTGGCGTCGCGCTCGCCGATGCGCTGGTCGAAATCGCGCAGGCGCAGCAGCGAGAGCTCGCCGCGCAGGCGCCGCTCCTCGGCCTTGTAGGTGCGGTAGCGCTCGGCGGTCTCGGCCTGGCGGCGCAGCTTCTCAAGCTGTTTGTGGACCTCGTCGCGGACATCCTCCAGGCGTTCCAGGTTCTCGCGGGTATCGCGGATGCGGCGCTCGGTCTCGCGCCGGCGCTCCTTGTAGACGGAGATCCCGGCGGCCTCCTCGAGGTAGACGCGCAGCTCTTCGGGGCGGGACTCGATTACCCGCGAGATCATGCCCTGCT
>PULM01000149.1 GCA_003552345.1 Ectothiorhodospiraceae bacterium | reverse complement strand
CTCAACCGCTGCCCGCAGGTCGTCCTGCACACCGAACCCGGTCGCGGTGCCGAGGCCGACGTCCTCGCCCTGCCCGAGCTCGCCGCGCGGCCCCAGGCCGAGCGGCCGCTGGAGCGGCTTGAGCAGTTCCACACCGGACACGAGGGGCGGGTCCTGTTCACCGCCGAGAGCGCCGGCCGCCGGCAGGGCCTGCAGGAGCGGCTGACCCGTACAGGTATCGAGGCCAAGCCGGTGCGCGGCTGGCGCGAATTCCTCGATGGCGACGCCGAGACGGCCATCACCGTCGCCCCGCTCGAGTCCGGGGCACAGATCGACGGCATCGCCCTGGTCCCGGAGAGCGCGCTCTACGGCGAACGGGCCCGGCAGAGCCGGCGCCGGCGCTCCAGCGCCTCCACCGACCCGGCGGCGGTGATCCGCGACCTCTCCGACCTGCACGAGGGCGCCCCGGTGGTCCACGAGGACCACGGGGTCGGCCGCTATGTCGGCCTGCAGAGCCTGAGCGTCGGGGACGTCACCACGGAGGTCCTCACCCTGGAGTACGCCGGCGGTGACAAGCTCTACGTCCCGGTCTCGGCGCTGGATCGCATCTCGCGCTACACCGGGGCGGATGCCGATGAAGCACCGCAGCACCGCCTGGGCAGCGATCAGTGGGACAAGGCGCGGCGACGCGCCGCCAAGCGTGCCCGCGACGTGGCCGCCGAGTTGCTCGACCTCTACGCCCGACGCCAGGCCCGCGCCGGCGACGCCTGCCTGTTCGACGATGAGGCCTACGAGGCCTTCGCCGCCGCCTTCCCCTTCGAGGAGACGCCGGATCAGCAGGCGGCCATCCAGGCCGTTCTCGACGCCCTGCGCTCGGACCAGCCCATGGACCGGGTGGTCTGCGGCGATGTCGGCTTCGGCAAGACCGAGGTGGCCATGCGGGCCGCCTTCGCCGGGGTGCAGGCCGGACGCCAGGTGGCCATGCTGGTGCCGACCACGCTGCTGGCCCAGCAGCACTACCAGAACTTCGCCGACCGTTTCGCCGACTGGCCCGTGCGCATCGAATCGCTGTCGCGTTTTACCGGCAAAAAGGGCCACGAACAGGCGCTCGCTCGCATCGCCAACGGCGAGGCCGACGTGGTCATCGGCACCCACAAACTGCTCGGCAGCGAGGTCCAGTTCAAGAACCTGGGCCTGGTCATCATTGACGAGGAGCAGCGCTTCGGCGTCCGCCAGAAGGAGCGGCTCAAGCGCCTGCGCGCCGAGGTCGACGTCCTGACCCTGACCGCCACCCCGATCCCGCGCACGCTGAACATGTCCCTGGCCGGGATCCGCGATCTGTCGATCATCGCCACCCCGCCGGAGCGCCGCCTGGCGGTCAAGACCTTTGTCCACGAGTGGAACGAGGGGCTCATCCGCGAGGCGTGCCAGCGCGAAATCCAGCGCGGCGGGCAGGTCTACTTCCTCTACAACGACGTCAAGAGCATTGAGCGTACCGCCAATCAGCTGCGCGAGCTGATGCCGGAGGCCCGGATCGCCGTGGCCCACGGGCAGATGCGTGAGCGCGAGCTCGAGCAGGTGATGCTCGACTTCTACCACCAGCGCTTCGATATCCTGGTCTGCTCGACGATCATCGAATCGGGGATCGACATCCCCACCGCCAACACCATCATCATCCACCGCGCCGACCGTTTCGGGCTCGCGCAGCTGCATCAGCTCCGCGGCCGCGTCGGGCGCTCCCACCACCGCGCCTACGCCTATCTGCTGGCGCCGCCGCCCAACGCCATGACCGCCGATGCGCTCAAGCGGCTGGAGGCCATCTCGCAGCTCGAGGATCTCGGGGTGGGCTTCGCCCTGGCCTCCCACGACCTGGAGATCCGCGGCGCCGGCGAGCTGCTCGGCGATGAGCAGAGCGGACAGATCCAGGAGGTCGGTTTCACGCTCTACAGCCAGCTGCTCGAGCGGGCGGTCAAGGACCTGAAGGCCGGCCGGGATCCAGCACCCGAGGCCGAGCTGGAAAGCGGCGTAGAGGTGGATCTGCGTCTCTCCGCCCTGCTGCCGGCGGACTACCTGCCCGACGTTCACACCCGTCTGGTGCAGTACAAGCGGATCAGCAGCGCCCGCACCGACGCCGAGCTCGACGAGCTGCAGGTGGAGATGATCGACCGCTTCGGCCTGTTGCCCGATGCCGCGCGCAACCTGTTCCGGACCGCGGCGCTCAAGCTGCGGGCCGAGGCGCTGGGCATCCGCAAGGTCGAGGCCGGCCCCTCCGGCGGGACCATCCAGTTCGGCCCGCAGCCGCAGATCGATCCGGCACGGCTGGTTCAGATGGTCCAGCAGGAGCCGGACAAGTATCGCCTCGACGGCCAGCAGCGACTGCACCTACGTGCCGACCTCACCGATGAGTCGCCCCGCTTCGAGGCCATCGAGCGGCTGCTGGAACGGCTGCAGGCCAACGAGGAGGTGGCAGGATGAGCCAAGCGAGCACTGCACAGCGTGGCGCGCGCCACGGCCTCCCGGCGACCTTGCTGAGTGCCGGGATCCTGCTCGCCTGTGCCGTGGGCGCCGGTACAGCCGTGCCGGCCCAGGCCACCGAGGCCGACGAATGGTACGAGGTGGAGGTGATCGTCTTCCGGCAGTGGGAACAGGGCGGTCGCCACGCCGAACGCTGGCCGACTCGGGCCGGCCTCCCCCACTATCCGCTCTGGCAGATCCCGGCCGGATGCGACGCCGCTGCGGGTCCGGACGAGTTGGGCATCGAGGACGACCCGGCGTCAGCGGAGATCGAAACCGAGGAGCTGGATGCCGAAGAGACCCGGCTGCTCTGCCTGCCCGACGAGCGCCGCCGTCTCACCGCCCACTGGGGGGCGCTCACCCGCTCGGACGCCTACCAGCCCCTCTACCACCTGGCCTGGCTGCAACCCGGATTGGGCCGGGACCGTGCGGTGGCCGTCCCGGTGCCCTACCATTGGCAGCCGCCCACCGAGGCCGAAGCGCACGGCCCGGCGCTGCGCGACCCGCAATACGAGCCGCCGGCCTTCGGGCTGATCCGCGTCTACCGCGAGCGCTTCCTCCACGCGGTGATCGACCTGCGCCTGCACTGGCGGGCCGTGGGTCGCGATTTCGATGCCGATGAGCAGATCCGCGCCCCGCTCCACCGCATGAGTGAACACCGCCGGATGCGCAGCGGCGAGCTCCACTACCTGGATCATCCGGCAATGGGGGTGCTGATCCTCATCCACCCCACCGACGAGCCCCCGGACGCCTGAGAACGGTCCCGCGGGTAATCCCCGCTCCGCCGGGCCGGGTCCGGCGGAGCGGCCAAAAGCAGCGGCTCCCGGGCTAGTTCAGGGCCCCGATGATCCGACGCACCGACTCCATGCCGTGCAGCAGGTGCCCGCGGATCTCGTCCATGGACAGCTCCGCCCCGTCGCCCATGCCGGCAGCCCAGTTGGCCACCACGGCGCAGTGGGCGTAGCGCAGCTCGGCCTCGCGCGCCAATGCCGCCTCCGGCATCCCGGTCATCCCCACCAGATCGCAGCCATCCCGGCGCATCCGCCGGATCTCCGCCGCCGTCTCCAGCCGGGGGCCCTGCGTCGCACCGTAGGTCCCGCCATCGATCGCATCCACGCCGGCCTCCCGGGCGGCGCCGAGCAGCCACTCGCGGACGGTGGCATCGTACGGGTAGGTGAAGTCGATGTGGGTAACGTGCTCCAGATCCTGATGGTAGAACGTGGAGATGCGCGAATGGGTGTAGTCGATGATCTGATCGGGGATCGCCACCTGCCGCGGCCCGTACTCATCCCCCAGTCCGCCCACCGCGGCCACCGCGATCACCCGGTCCACCCCGACGTGGCGCAGGGCCCAGATGTTGGCGCGGTAATTGACCTGGTGCGGCGGGATGTTGTGGCTGTGGCCATGCCGTGCCAGGAAGGTGATGTCGTGGCCGCGGAAGGTGCCGTGGACCAGCGGCGCCGAGGGCTCGCCGTAGGGCGTCCGGACCACCTCGCGGCGGGTGATCTCCAGCCCTTCCAGCGAGGTCAGGCCGGTCCCGCCGATAATGCCTACACTCATCAACGCTCCTCCGTATCCGCTTGCTGTTGTGATCGGGCGGCGCGCTCGGTACCCGGATCGATGGCGTAGATACCGTCGGCGTTGCGGCCCACGCCCCGGCAGTCCATCCCGGCACCGAAGACGTAGCGGTCATCCACCTCCAGCCCGACGTAGTCCGCCTGCAGGCCCTCGAACTTGCGGTCGTGGCGCTTGTCGACCAGCACCGCGGTGCGCACCGAGCGGGCACCGCCGCTGCGGAAGGCCTCGATGATCCCGGCCAGGGTATGCCCCTCATCGAGGATGTCGTCGACGATCAGCAGGTCGCGTCCCTCGATCG
>PULM01000181.1 GCA_003552345.1 Ectothiorhodospiraceae bacterium | reverse complement strand
TGTTGCCCCCCACCATGAGACGGAGGTAATCGCAGAGGAACTCCAGGGCGACGTGGTCGTTGAGGATGCGCGGGTACGACTTGAACAGCTCGCTCTCGTGGGGGTTGTCCACGTCGTCTTCGATGGAGAGCAGCCCATCGCGCTGGGCGCGCTGGAAGATCTCGTAGAGCAGCGCGAGCAGATCCATGTAGTGCTCACGCCCGTAGGGCGAGCCACCTGGGATCTTGGGGATGGTGCTCAGGGCCCGCTTGATGATCTTCAGCGGGTTGGCGATCAGGAAGCCGCCGATGGCCGCACCGAAGATGATCAGGAACTCGTACGGCTGCCAGAGGATGGCCAGCGGCCCACCGTGGGCGGCGTATCCGACGATCACCGAGAAGAATGCGATGGCAGCGCCAATGATGACCAGCATGTGTGCCTGCCTGCCCCCCTGTGGCTGCTGGCTTGAGGATCCGTGGGCGCCAGTCTAACCGATCACCCCTGCCGGGGCAGCGCCTTTCCATTCCCGGACCGCTCCACGCCCCCTACAATGGCCCCATGGACAAGCTCACGGAAAGCCCCCCGCGCCAGCGCCTGGAGGACTGGGTGGCGGCCATCGGCGAGCCACAGCTGCCGCGCCTGCCCCGCCACGCCCTCGACTACGAACTACCGCCCCGCGACCTGGCCGCCCAGATCTACGTGGATCCGGCGCTGGTCCTGGGGCTGATCCGCGACGTCACGACCCACGCCTCACGCCATCTGGACTCCGGCGTGCACAGCATGGAAGAGGCGGTGCTCCTGCGCGGGGTGCGCAACGTGCGCGCCGTGGCCGATGGCCTGCCCCGCGCCGAAGCCGCCCTGACCCGGGCCAATTACCGCGGCTACCTGTTCACCTGCGAGCGGGCCATCCACGCCGCCTGCCAGGCCCGACGCTGGGCGTGGCAACTGGCCGACCTGCTGCCCAACGAGGTCTACACCGCCGCGATGCTCCGCCACAGTGCGGAGCTGGTCATGTGGAGCCGGGATGAAGGCCGGGTGATGCGCACCATCCACGAGATGGCCCCGGAGCCCGCCTACGCCTCGGAGGCCGAGTACGTCGCCCTGGGCTTCTCGCTGGGGGAACTCAACCTGGCCCTGGCCCAGAAGTGGCAGCTGCCCGCGCTGGTGGCCGAATCCAGCGAGGCCCTGGCCGCCGACACCCGCTCGCCGCGCAGCTGGGCGGTGGGCCTGGCCTCCCGTCTGGCCGCCCTGGCCCGCCAGGGCTGGCGCCACCCGGAGATGCCCCCGCTGCTCGAGGCGCTCTCGGAGCTGCTCGAACTCGACGACGAGGCCACCCGGGCGGAGATCTCCGCCGGTGCCGCCGAGGCGGCCGAGCTGCTGCCCTGGAAGCCGGTGACCTTCGCCCCGCTGCTGCCCGCCGGGGAGGAAGACGAAGACGATCCCGAGGCCCAGCAACCGCCGGCCCGCGCGCCGATCAGCGAGACCTCCGACAACCCCTACCTCTCCGATGGCACCGCCAAGGGCGGCGTCTGCCTGGCGCCGCGTCGCGAGGTCTTCCAACGGGTGCGCCACGAGCTGGAGAACCGCGATTACGCGCGCTCCGAGGCGCAGATGCGCCGCCGCCGGGGCCGCGTCTCGCCCCGCGACTGCATCCTCAACCTGGTGCTCACCGGTCTCTACGATGGCCTGGGACTGAGCCGCGTGCTCTACGCGCAGATGCTCCCGGACGGGGAAACGCTGGCGGGCCAGTACGTGCTCGGCGCCGCCGGCGACCCGAACTTCCACCGCTTCCGGGTGGACCTCTCCCGCCCCTCCCTGCTCCAGGAGCTGATGGCCAAGCCCTCGGCGGTGTGGCTGACCCCGCAGCGTTACCAGCGCGTCCAGCACCGGGTACCGGCGGCCCTGCACGCGCTGGCCGACGGGCGCTCGGCCTTTCTCGCCGCCGTCTTCGCCCACGGGCAGCCCCAGGGCATGATCTACGCCGACCGCCATCGCATCGACAACGCCCTGGATGAGACCAGCTTCAGGGCCATGCGGCGGCTCTGCGCCCTGGGCGGCCAGCGCCTGGCCGAGCTGTGATCGCGGCGCCGGCGGCTCAGCCCGGCGGCCAGGTCATCTGCCGGCCACCGATCAGGTGCAGGTGCAGATGGTGGATCTCCTGCCCACCCTCGTCCTTGCAGTTGAAAACGGTCCGATAGCCGCGCTCGCCCAGCCCCTCCTGCTCGGCCAGGGTGCGGGCGACGGTGAACATCTCGTTGAGCAGTTCGCCATCATCGACGGTCAGATCGTGCAGCGTCGGCACATGGCGACGCGGGATGATCAGGATGTGGGTCGGCGCCTGGGGGTGGAGATCGCGAAAGGCGATCACCTGCTCGCCGCTGTGGACGATCTCCGCCGGCAGCTCGCCGGCGACGATCTTGCAGAAGATACAGTCGGTCATCGGTCTCTCCTTCTCCGGCCGATGTTCAGCCCTCGTAATCCCGCCGGCCCATGAAGGCGTGGGAGAGCGTCCCCTGGTCCACCTGCTCCAGCGCTCCGCCCATGGGCACGCCGTGGGCGATCCGGGTGATCCGCACCCCGCGCTCGGCGGCCAGGCTCTGGACGTAGTGGGCGGTGGCCTCGCCCTCGATGGTGGGGTTGGTGGCGAGGATGATCTCCTCCACTTCGCCGGCATCCAGCCGCTGCTGCAGCCGGTCCAGCCCGAGTTCCTCCGGACCGATGCCATCCAGCGGCGAGAGCGCCCCGCCGAGGACGAAGTAGAGGCCCTCAAAATCGGTCGCCTGCTCCAGGGCGAAGACGTCGGCGCTGCTCTCGACCACACACAGCAGCCCGCGCCGGCGCTGCGGGTTGGCACACAGCCCGCAGCGCTCTTCTTCGGTGAGCAGGCCGCACTCGGGGCAGTGGCCCACCCCGTCCACCGCCTGTTGCAGGGCTTCGGCCAGCCGCCGGGCGCCGTCGCGGTCGCGCTGAAGCAGATGCAGCGCCATGCGCTGTGCCGATCGCGGACCCACGCCGGGCAGCCGGCGCAGCCCCTCGACCAGCGCGCGCAGCCGCGGTGAGTAGACGCTCATCCGCCGCCGCTCAGAACGGCAGCTTCATCCCCGGGGGCAGGCCCATGCCCTCGGCCATGCCGGACATGCGCTCCTGGCTCTCGCGCTGAACCTTCTGCACGGCGTCGTTGACCGCCGCCGCTACCAGGTCCTCGACCATCTCGCGGTCGTCCTCAAACAGCGAGGGGTCGATCTCGACCTTGCGCACCTCGTTGCGCCCGGTCATGGTCACCTTGACCATGCCCGCCCCGGCCTCGCCGCTGACCTCCATGGCGGCGATCTCCTCCTGGGCCTTCTGCATGTCCTCCTGCAGCTTCTGGGCCTGCTTCATGATGTTGCCGAGTCCGCCCTTCATCGCCTTCTACCTCGATGCCTTTCTCTAAGGATGGTTGCCTTCGCCACCAGCCGGCCGCACGCCGTGGAGCTGGCCATCGAAGGCCTCGCACAGTCCCTGCACCCCCGGGTCCTCGGCCAGGGCCTGCTCGGCCTCGGCCTGGCGCTCCCGGGCCTGCTGCCGTTCGGCCATCGCCGGGGTCCACCGGGTCGGGCCGATGTCGACCTGCAGGGTGATGGCCTCACCGAACACCTCGCCGAGCGCCGTCTGCAGCCGCTCGCGCCGCTCGGGGTTGTTCAGGTATTCGTGACTCTCGTCCAGGCGCAGGATAACACGCTCCCCTTCGCGGCCGACCCACTCGCAATGGGCGGCGAGCATGCGCAGCGGACCACTGAGATCGGCCACCACCTGCACCCAGTGCGCCGCCGCCGGACCCTCCGCCGCCGGCCCCGGGGCGGGGTCCTCGCCGGCAGCGGGCGCCGGCTCCCGGGCCGATGTCGGCGCCGGATCCGCGCCCGGCGCACTGCCCGCTGCCGCCTCCTTGCCCTCGGCCGGCTTCGCCTCGCCCCGTTGGCCCGCACCCGACTCGGCCCCGCCGCCGGCCGACGCTGCGCCGCCGCCCACCGGCGCGCTGACCCGCGGCGCCGTCTCCGCAGGGCGGAAGGCGTGCATACGCAGCAGCGCCATCTCGAAGCCGGTGGCCGGATCCGGGGCGTAGGGCAGATCACGACGGGCGTTGACGCCGATCTGGTAGTAGAGCTGCAGGTCCTCCGCATCGATGCGTTCGGCCAGCGCCAGCAGCCGGTCGCGCTCGGGCTCGTCGTCGCCGATGGCCGAGGGCACCTGCTGCGCCAGGGCGAGGCTGTGCACCGTGGCCACCAGATCGGCCAGGGCGTCATCGAAATCCGCCGCCACCTCGGCCATCTGCCGGGCGGCGGTCACCAGCGCGGCGCCGTCGCCATCGGCCAGGGCGGTGAGCACCGCCAGCACGTGGTCGCGTTCGATGGCGCCGAGCATCGCCGCCACCTCGTCGTCCCGGGCCGCCCCCTC
>PULM01000050.1 GCA_003552345.1 Ectothiorhodospiraceae bacterium | reverse complement strand
CCCGCCAGGCGACCCACACCTTGCGCAGCGGCGTTAACGTCACCCGACCACGGACCACCTCCGCCGCCCCCCGGCGACGAATCTCAGCGAGCAACTCCTGGTGCAGCGCGCCGTAGACCGTCACCGAGCGCAGCGCACGCATCGCCCGACGGCCCGCCGGAGCCTCGCGGGTCGCCGCGGCGAACAGCGGCGTAATGGCCTCGGCCTGAGCCTCCAGAGCCCGGATCAGCGACGGCAACCCCGTGCCGTCGGACTGCAGCAGTGGTCCCTGCGCCGGAACCCCGGCCTGGCGCAGAGACTCCCGGGGCAGATCGCTGTCCCCGTGACGGGCGGCCAATCCCTGCAGACGCAGGCTTCGGGTCAGGCTAACGGCCCCGCCGAGGGTCGTCGCGTATCGGTTGGCCGAATCGTCGCCGACCAGGACCCGCGCGGCCAGTCGCAGCGGGGCGGCACCGTGCTGCTCGGCCAGGCGGTGTTGTTCGGCGAAGGTGTCGGGTCGGTCGCCATCGAGGGTTCGGTCCGCCTCATCGAGCACAGCGCGTAGCTCCGCGCCGGCGAGCTGGTGCGCGCGGACCGCCGAAGCCAACGCGGGGGCCAGCGGGTGCTCACCCCCGCCGTCGAGGATCCGCGCGAGCTCGGCCCGCCACCACTGCAACTTGGCGCGGCCGACCTCGGCCTCCTGAACCTCCGCGGGGATGCGGCGGATCTCGCCGGTGAACGCCGCGACCGCCTCCAGTGCCGGGCGACGCTGGGCCGGCGCCCGGCGCAGAGCGAAGTCTAGGCTCGAGCCCGGCGGGGCGATCCGGGCCAGGAGTTCGTCGGGCAGATGGGCTGCGGGCATGGCGTGACGTCAGACGGTGGAGGCGTCCAGTCTCGTGCCCGGCTCTTGATCCAACCAACCTAGCAACTCCGCGGGTTGGCGGATCAGCCCGTGGGCGCCCCACTGGGCGGGGCGGTCGCCGGCATGCAGGTAGCCGAACAGGGCCACCAGGCCGCGGGCCCCGGCGGCCACCGCCGCGTCGATGTCCCGGCGGGCGTCCCCCAGGCTCCAGCACGCCTCGGGGGCGCAGCCCAGCGTGGCGGCGGCGTGGCGGATCGGGTCGGGGTACGGCTTGGCCCGGGACAGGGTGTCGCCGCAGACCACCGCCCCGGCGCGGGCGTGCAGTGCCAGGCGCTCGAGCAGGGGCTCGGTGAGGTGGGTCGGCTTGTTAGTCACGATCCCCCAGGGGATGCCCCGCGCCTCGAGGGTGTCGAGTAGCTCGGGCATGCCCGGGAAGAGCCGGCTCTCATCGGCGATGCGAGCCTGGTAACGGCGCACCAGGTCCTGTTCGAGGGACACCGCATGCGGGTCGCTCGGGGGGACCGAGAAGGCGTGGCTGACCATGATCCGTGCGCCGTGGGAGACCGTGCTCTGCAGCGCGGCCCGGGGGGCTTCCGGCCGCCCGGCCTCGCGCAGCAGCTCCTGCACGCAGGCGACCAGATCCGGGGCGGTGTCGACCAGGGTGCCGTCGAGGTCGAAGAGGACGCCGCGCTGTGCGCTCATATCTTGCGCAGGTGGGCGAAGTAGTTCACCGAGGTGTCCTGCTTCAGCCACGCCGTGCGGGCGAAGGGGTTGTAGCCCAGGCCCATGACCTCTTCCAGGGTCAGCCCGTGGCTGCGGCCCCAGCGGGTCAGCTCCGAGGGGCGCACGAAGCGCTCATGCTGGTGCGTGCCCCGGGGCAGCAGGCCGAGGATGTATTCGGCGCCGACGATGGCCAGTGCGTAGGAGCGCAGGGTGCGGGTGATGGTCGAGAAGCAGGCATCGCCACCGTCGCGCAGCAGCGTGGCGATGGCGCCCACCACGGACTCCGGGCGCGGGGTGTGCTCGATCATCTCCATGCAGACCACGGCGTCGAAGGGCTCGATCTCCCCGCGCTGCGCCTCCTCGGCCAGTTCCTCGACCGTGCACTGGCGGTAGTCGACGTTGGTGATCTCCGCCTCCAGGGCGTGGAGCTTGGCGGTCTGCAGCGCCTGGCGGGCCGTGTCGATGCCGAGCACCTGGGCGCCGCGGCGCGCCATGGCCTCGGCCAGCAGGCCGCCGCCGGCGCCGACATCAAGAATGCGCTTGCCGGCGAGCCCGCCCAGTCGCGCCTCGAGCCACTCCAGGCGCACCGGGTTGATGTCGTGCAGCGCCCGCTGACTGCCGTCCGGCTCCCACCAGTCCCCGGTGGCATCGAACTGCGCCGTCTCGCGGGCATCCTCGTTGCGCTCACTGCCCGGTTGGGCCGGGTTCATGGGCTGTCCTCCGTCCTCGCGTCCCTCACTGCGCCCGCTCCGCGGCGATGCGCTCGCGCCACTGCTCGGCCCGGGCGATGGTCTCGGCGGTATCCAGGGTGGTCAGCTGCCCATCGCGCACGCGGGGTTCGCCGGCGACCCAGACGTCGGTGATGTGCTGGCGGTTGGCGGCGTAGACCAGCTGCGAGAGCGGGTTGTAGATCGGATGCTGGTTGAGATCGGCCAGCGAGATGGCGGTCAGATCCGCCGCCTTGCCGGGCTCGATGGAGCCGATCTCCTCCTCCAGGCCGAAGGCGCGTGCGGCGTTGATGGTGACCATCGCCAGCGCCTGCTCGGCGGGCAGGGCGGCGGCGTCGCCGGAGACGGCCTTGGCCAGCAGTGCGGCGGTGCGCATCTCGCCGATCAGGTCGAGGTCGTTGTTGCTGGCTACCCCGTCCGTACCCAAAGCGACGTTGACACCGGCGCGGGTCAGCGCGGCTGCCGGGCAAAAGCCGCTGGCCAGTTTCAGGTTGGCCTCCGGGCAGTGCAGGACGTGGGCGCCGGCGGCGGCCAGGCGTTCGATCTCGGTCTGCTCGAGCTGTGTGGCGTGCACGGCGAGCAGCCGCGGTGAGACCAGGCCGATCTCCTCGAGGCGCTGCAGGGGGCGTTTGCCGGTCTCGCGCAGGCTCTGCTGCACCTCGTCGGCGGTCTCCTGGACGTGGATGTGCACGGGCACATCCAGTCGCTCGGCGTGCTCGCCGATGCGCCCAAGGAACCCGTCGTCGACGGTATAAGGCGAGTGCGGCGCGAACAGGGTGCGCACCAGCGGGTCCTCGCGGAACTGCTCATGCAGGGCGAGGCCCTTCTCCAGATATTCGTCCAGGCTCTGGGCGTAGCCGCTGGGCACGCCGATGACGATCATCCCGAGCAGCGCGCGCATGCCCACCTGGCGGGCCGCCTCGCCGGTCACCTCGGGGTAGAAGGACATGTCGTTGAAGCAGGTCACCCCGCCGCGGAGCATCTCGCCCATGGCCAGGGTGCTGCCGTCGCGCACGAAGGCCTCGCTGACCCAGCGCTGCTCCGCGGGCCAGATGTGCTCGGTGAGCCAGGTCATCAGCGGCAGGTCATCGGCCATGCCGCGCAACAGCGTCATGGCGGTGTGCGTGTGGGCGTTGATCAGCCCGGGGATGAGGACGTGTTCGCCCAGTTCGCGCTGGGTGTCGGCCTGGTAGCTGCGGCGCAGCTCGTCGTTATCGGCGATCGCCACGATGCGCCCGTCGCGGATGGCGACCCCGTGGTCCTCAAGGACGCGGCCACTCGGCTCGACCGGAATGACCCAGCGGGCGTGGATCAGAGTGTCGACACGTTCCATAATACGCTCCGTTTTTCCTGCAGCGAGGGTAGCACGACTTGAATACCGCCTCCCACGACACGGTACGGGCGCTCGAGTGGCGCGACGAAGGGCTTTATCTGCTCGATCAGCGCCTGCTGCCCGATCAGGAACAGTACGTCTGCTGCACCGACGCTGCGGCCGTCGCCCAGGCGATCACCGACATGGTGGTGCGCGGCGCCCCGGCGATTGGTGTGGCCGCCGGCTACGGTGCGGCGCTGGCCGGTGCCGCCGCCTGGCAGGTCCATGGCACTGGCTGGCAGGTCGGCATGGCCGAGGATCTGGATGCCCTGCGCCGCTCGCGCCCGACGGCGGTCAACCTCGCCTGGTCCCTGGCGCGCATGGAGGCGTATGCCGCCGGTCTGCCCGAGGATCAGGACCCTGCCCCGGCCCTGCTCGCCGAGGCCCACGCCATCCATGCCGAGGATGTCGCCGCCAATCAGCGCATGGGTCGCTCCGGCGCCGGGCTGATCCAGCCCGGCAGCGGGGTGCTGACTCACTGCAACACGGGTTCGCTGGCCACCGGCGGTCTGGGCACGGCGTTGGGGGTGATCCGCACCGCCTGGGCCGATGGCCGAATCGAGCGCGTCTTCGCCGACGAGACCCGCCCGTGGCTGCAGGGTGCGCGGCTGACCGCCTGGGAGCTGGCCGCCGACGGCATCCCGGTGGAGCTGCTGGCCGATGGCGCCGCGGCGGCGCTGATGCGCACCGGCCAGGTGCACTGGGCGATTGTCGGTGCCGATCGCATTGCCGCCAATGGTGATGTGGCCAACAAGATCGGTACCTACGCCGTGGCCCTGGCGGCGCGCCAGCATGG
>PULM01000169.1 GCA_003552345.1 Ectothiorhodospiraceae bacterium | reverse complement strand
TGGCCCGCCCGGCAGGATTCGAACCTGCGACCTTCGGCTCCGGAGGCCGACGCTCTATCCGGCTGAGCTACGGGCGGTTAGAGGTGTAGCGTACCGAATTTCTTGCCCTACGCCAAGGGTGCGTCGCCGCCCATGCGGGGCAACAGGGTGGCGAAGCTGCACGGCCGCGTGCGGGCATCCAGCTGATCGACCAGGACTTGATCCCAGGCGGTGCAACACCCCCCGGTGGAACCCGGCAGGGCGAAGATGAGTGTGGCGTTGGCCACGCCCGCCACGGCCCGCGACTGCAGGGTGGCGTTGCCGATCTCCTCGAAGGAGCGCTGGCGAAAGAGCTCACCGAAGCCGGGGATCTCACGGTCGAAAAGCGGACGGATCGCCTCGGGTGTGACGTCGCGGGCGGTCAGCCCGGTCCCCCCATTGATGAGCACGCCGTCAACACCGTCATCGGCGATCCAGGCCGAGACCCGGGCGCGGATCCGGTAGCGATCGTCGGCGACGATCTCTCGCCCGGCCAGGGTGTGGCCAGCCGCCTGCAGCCGCTCGGCGAGGACGGCGCCCGAGGTGTCCTCTTGCCATCCTCGGCTGTCTGAGACGGTAAGCACCGCCAAGGCCAGGGGCCGAAACGCGTCGCCGGCATGCCCCGCCATATCGCTTACTCCGGCTGCTCGTCCGGTTCCGCCGGCGCCTCGCGCTCGGTGGGTGCCGGGATCATCTCATCCGGATCCCACAGGAAGAACGTCCACACAAGCATGAGGATCATCAACGCGACGACCACGTAGAGGTAAAAGCGCATGACAGACTCCGCGACGGCCTTACCCGTACGATAGCAGGCGACGTATCCTGAGGGACAAACGGGGTGGTGCGGCGCGCTAGAATGGCCGCCCATCGGATACGGACAACGCAGGACTCGGTTTTATGCCCCGGATGCTCAAGTGGTTCCTCTACGCAGTGATCGGCCTGTTCGCCCTGCTGCTGGCCGCGGCGACACTGATCAGCGTGATCTTCGACCCCAACGACTACCGCGACGACATCGCGGCGGCCGTGCAAGAGCAGACCGGTCGCGAACTGACCATTGAGGGGGACATCCGCCTCTCCTTCCTCCCCTGGCTGGGGCTGGAGATCGGCCGTGTCACCCTCGCCGACCGAGACGGCTTCCACGAGGACCCGTTCCTCGAGGTGGAGGGCGTCGATGCCGCGGTCCGACTGCTGCCCCTGCTCTGGGGCCAGCTCGAGACACGCCTGATCACCATCGAGGCCCCCGTCGCCCGCCTGATGATCGACGAAGACGGCGAGGCCAATTGGCAGGATCTGGTCGATCGCTTCGCCGACGAGGACGCGGTGCCCGCGGAGCCGGACGACGAGGCGCCGACCGGCGAACTACCGCCGATGCTGCGGGACGCCGCCTTCGGCGGCCTTCAGGTCCGGCGCGGCCAGTTGGTCTGGGAAGATCGCAGCATCGAGGATCGCAAGGAGGTCGAGCGCTTCGACCTGGACGTCGAGGCGCTGCGTGTTGGCCAGCCAGTGGCCGTGCAGGCCAGCTGGCTCGGCCATGGGGACGATCTGCCCAGAATCGATGGGCAACTGCGCCTGCAGGCCACCCTGGACGAGGCCCTGGAGCAGCTCGACCTGGATGGGCTCGAGATGCTGCTCGAGGCCCGCGGGGCCGAGGTGCCCGGCCGCCACCAGCGACTGGGGGTCACCGGCCACGGCGGCATCGGCCTTGGCGAGCCGCTGCGCGTGGACTGGCCGGAGCTGGAGGTGACCGCTGCGGGGATTACCCTGCAGGCAGCGGCGGATCTGGAGATCGACGACGACGGGGCCCACGGCGGCATCGACTGGGAGCTGCCGGCATTCAACCTGCGCACCGCGTTGAGCCGGCTGGACATCGACTTCCCGACGCCGGCGGACGCCACCGCCCTGACCCGCGTGGCCGGCGCCGGGCGCATCGACCTGGAGGGCGAGCGGCTGCTGTTGCCGGAACTCGGCGTGGATCTGGACCAGTCGCGCATCGAACTCGACGGTGGGATCGAGAACTGGAGCGGCCCGGAGCTGGCCCTCAACCTGAGCGTGGATGAGATCAATCTGGATCGCTATCTGCCTGCCGAAGAGCGGCGCGCCGTGGACGAGCCCACCGCACCCGACCCCGGTCTGCCCGATCTCGAGGCGATCGCCCTGGACCTGCCGCTCGAGCCCCTGCGCACACTGGTCCTCGACGGCGGGCTGGAGGTCGGCGAACTGACCCTCTCCGGTCTGGTGATGGAGGAGATCCGCGGCGATCTGAGCGGCGATGACGGGCGCGTGGGCATCGCCGATCTGCAGGCCCGACTCTACGAGGGCGACTACCACGCCGACACCTTCCTGGATGCCCGCGGCGACTACCCCTACTTCGAGCTCGACCACCGCCTGGACGGCGTGCAATTTGCCCCGCTGCTTGAGGATCTACTGGAGCGTGACTGGCTCCACGGACGAGGCAGCTTCGCCCTGCAGGGCGAGGGTGGCGGGGAGAATCTCTACCAGCTGATCGAGGACTTCCGCGGCGATGCCGAGCTGGATGTGAGCGAGGGCTCGGTGCTCGGGCTCAACATCCCGCACATGTTCCGCGAGGGCGTCGCCCGGGTCCGCGCCCAGCCCCGCCCGGAACCCCCGGAGGACGAAGCGCGGACGGACTTCGGCTCCCTGTCGGCGGGCTTCGAACTGCGCGATGGCGAGATCCACAACGACAACCTGCGGGCCGAATCGCCGATCCTGCGCGCCCGCGGCGCCGGTCACGCCAACCTGCTCGAGGAGACCATCGACTATCGTGTGCGCCTTTCGGTGATCGACAACCTGGAGGACGCCGACGGCCGACCGATCCGCGAGCTCAAGGACGTGACCGTGCCCCTGGAGTTCAGCGGTGACCTGTTCAGCCCGCGCATCCGCTTCGACCTGCGGGCGGCCCTGACCGAGCAGGAGATCCGGCGCCTGCGCGAGGCGCAGCAGCGCCTGGACGAGGCGGAGCAGAAGGTCCGTGAAGGCTTCCAGGAGCGCATCGAGCAGGAACTCAAGGAGCAGACGGACCGAGCCGAGGAGCGCATCCGGCAGGAGACGGAGAGCCTGCTGCGGCGTCTGCGCTGACGATGGGCGGGTGGGCCAGCGCAGAGCGCCGGCGGGCACTCCGCGAGCAATTGGTCGCCTGGCAGCGGCAACACGGGCGCAACGACCTGCCCTGGCAACGGCCGGCCACGCCCTACCGGGTGTGGATCTCCGAGGTCATGCTGCAACAGACCCGGGTGGAGACCGTGGTGCCCTACTTCGAGCGCTTCATGGGGCACTACCCGCAGGTTGCGGATCTGGCCCGCGCGGAGCTCGACGATGTCCTCGGGCTCTGGGCCGGACTGGGCTACTACGCCCGGGCCCGCAACCTACACGCCGCCGCGCAGCGTATCCAGATCGAGTGGGGTGGAGAGCTGCCCGAGGAGCTCGAGGCCCTGCAGGCCCTGCCCGGCATCGGCCCCTCCACGGCGGGTGCCATCCGCTCGCTGGGCCACGGCCTGCCGGCGCCGATCCTCGACGGCAACGTCAAACGGGTCCTGGCGCGGATCGCCGGCATCGAGGGCTGGCCCGGGCGCAGCCCGGTGGCACGGGAGCTCTGGGCCCTCTCCGCGGCACTGGTTCCGGAGGAGGACTGCCGCCGCTTCAATCAGGGGCTGATGGATCTCGGGGCACTGGTCTGTACCCCGCGGGAACCGGCATGCCTGCTGTGCCCCCTGGCCTCGATATGCACCGCCCGGGCGACAGGAACCCCCGAGGCCTACCCGACACCCCGCCCGGCACGCCAACGCCCCCGGCGCCCAGTGCGCCTGCTGCTGATCGAACACGCCGACACGCTCTTGCTGGAGCGCCGGCCGGCCAGCGGCATCTGGGGCGGTTTGTGGTCGCTGCCGGAGTGTCCGCCGGAGCAAGACCCCCTGACCCGCGCACAGGCCCTGGGCGCCCACTGTGTACCGACCGGAGAGCTCCCGCAGCGCCACCACGCCCTCACCCACTTCGAGCTGGTCCTGCAGCCGATGCGGCTGCAATGGAGCGCCGCAGCAACGGCCGTCGGCGAGCCCGGCCGGCAACAGGACTGGTTTCGCCCCGGCCAGGAGGCGCTTCCCGGCCTACCGGCACCGATCCGGCGCATCCTGCGCGACGCCGGTTATCCGATCGAGGAAGGGCCGCGCGGACCGTGAACCCTGGCGGCAACGTGGACCGGATCGGTACACTATTCCCACGCTCACACCCACCGAGAGGGCAGCATGTCGAGAAAGGTGCACTGCGTGAAGCTCCAGCAGGAGGCCGACGCGCTGGATCGCCCGCCGTACCCCGGCGAGCTGGGCCAGCGGATCTACGAGAACGTGAGCAAGCAGGCCTGGAGCATGTGGATCCAGCAGCAGACCATGCTCATCAACGAGTACCGCCTCACCCCGGCGGACCCCAAGGCCCGCGCCTT
>PULM01000007.1 GCA_003552345.1 Ectothiorhodospiraceae bacterium | reverse complement strand
GAAACGTTGTTTCCCGTACCCGGACGCTTGCCGGTGACTTGGCAGACCTTGGACATAACTACGCTCCTCAATCCCAGCTCGCCGGCAGCCGCCGGAAAAGGCGGTTTTTATACCAGCATCCAGCCGCGGACGCAAGGAGCGCTTGCCGCGCCCGTACAGACCCCCTACGATTGCCCTGCCCATCGGCTCCAGGGATGAGGGGAGGAGATTATAATGACACAAAGCGTGACTGATTCGGCACGCGAGAACATGATCCGCCGCCAGATCCGCCCGTGGAACGTGCTCGAGCCTCGGGTGCTGGAGGTGCTGGGGGAGATCCCCCGCGAGACGTTCGTACCCGAGCACCTGCGCGGGATGGCGTACAGCGACCTGCAGCTGCCGCTGGGCGGCGGTGAGGTGATGATGGAGCCCCGGCTGGAGGGCCGGCTCCTTCAGGAACTGGATCCGGCCCCCGGCGAGAAGGCGCTGGAGATCGGCACCGGCAGCGGCTACGTCACCGCCTGCCTGGCGAAGCTCTGTGGTCACGTCACCAGCATCGAGCTCAATGCCGAGCTCCACCGGCAGGCGCAGCAGCGGCTGGCGGCGGCCGGCGCCGGTGAGCACGTAGAACTGCTCCAGGGGGATGCGGCCATGGGCTGGCACGACGGGCAGCACTACGACGTCATCGCCGTCACCGGCTCGCTGCCCGAACTCCACGAGGGCTTTCACAGCTCGCTGACCATCGGCGGTCGGCTGTTTGTCATCGTCGGCGACGGTCCGATGATGGAGGCCCTGCGCATCACCCGGACCGGGCCCAATGCCTGGTCCACGCAGAGCGTCTTCGACACCGCGGTGCCGCCGCTGCGCGGCCTGGCCAAGAGGGACTCGTTCAAGCTTTGACTGATACGGCGCGCGCGAACCGAGCCGGGCGCCGTGGCGCCCGGCCCACCCCGACCGACGATCGCCTGCTGCAGCCGCGCTTCCTGCACCCGCGCTTCTGGGGGGTGTGGTTGCAGCTGGGGCTGCTGCGCGGCGTGGTGGCCCTGCCGCAGGGGGCCCGCATGGCCGTCGGCGCCGCCATCGGCGAAATCGCCTGGCACCTGGCGCGGGAACGCCGCCAGCTCGCCCTGCGCAACCTGGAGCTGAGTTTCCCGGAACTCTCCTCGGAGCGCCGGCAGACCATCGCCCGGGAGAACTTCCGGCTGATGGGCATCGGCGTAGTGGAGACCGCCATGGGCTGGTGGCTGCCCATGGAGCGCATCGCCGAGCTCTTCGAGGTCCACGGCCAGGAACACCTGGAGGCCGCCCGCGACAGCGGTCGCGGCGTCCTGCTGCTGACCTGCCACATGCTCGGCCTGGAGCTCAGCGGCGCCCGGGTGCGCCAGGTCACGCCGTTCAAGGCGCTCTATCGCGAGGACCGCAACCCGCTGGTGGCCACGCTGATCCGGCGCAACCGGCGGCGGCGCATCGAGGATGTGATCTCCAACCAGGACATGCGCGGGATGATCCGCGCACTCAAGGCCGGGGACATCATCTGGTACGCGCCCGACGAGAACATCGCCCCGCGCCGGGGCGGGATCTTCGCACCCTTTTTCGGCATCCAGGCGGCCACCACCCCGGCCACCGCCCGTCTGGCCGAGCGCACCGGCTGCATCGTGCTGCCCTACTACCCGCAGCGCATGGCCGGCGGGCGCTATCGGCTGGTCTTCGAGGCCCCGCTAGAGGACTTCCCCAGCGGCGACCTCGACGCCGATACCGCACGCATCAACCGGCTGATCGAGCGCTGGATCCGGCAGCAGCCGGAGCAGTACTTCTGGGTCCGCAAACGCTTCAAGTCCCGCCCCGAGGGCGAACCCCCGCGTTATTGAACCGATGCTCAAGCCCGTCTATCCCTCTCTGCTCTACGGCCTCTCCCCGCTGATCTGGCTGTGGCTGGCACGCAGCAGCCGCCAGCGCGGCGGCGCACGAATGCGCCGTGAGCGCCGCGGCCACTACGGACTGGCCGAGGCCGACCATCCGCTGTGGCTGCACTGCGCGTCGGTGGGCGAGGTGCGCACCGCCGCGCCGCTGATCCACGCCCTCGCCGCGCACCGCCCGGGGATGCCGCTGCTGGTCACCACGGCCACCGCCACCGGCGCCGAGACCGCCGCCCGGGTCCTGCCCGCCGCCACGCGCCACGCCTACCTGCCACTGGACTGGCCAGGGGCGGTGCGCCGTTTCCTGGATGCCTTCCAGCCGCGGGGCGCGGTGATCCTGGAGACCGAGATCTGGCCGAACCTCTACGCCGCCACCGCCGCCCGGGGCATCCCGCTGGTGCTGGCCAATGCCCGGCTCTCCGAGCGCACCGTCGAGGGCGCCACGCTGATCCGGCGACTCCAGCGCGAGGCACTCACCCACGTGGACCGCGTCTTCGCCCGCAGCGACCTGGATGCGCGGCGCTTCGCCGACTTCGGGGTCCCCACCGAGCGCCTGCAGACCCTTGGCAGCCTGAAACTGGCGCCGCCGGCCACCCCGCCGCCGGACCCCTTCGCCTTCCGGCGCCCGGCGCTGGTGGCCGCCTCGACCCACGACGATGAGGAGATCCGCATCGCCCACTGCTGGGCCGAGGCGCGCAAGGAGCGCGACGTACCGCAGCTGCTGGTCATCGTCCCGCGCCACCCGGAACGCGGTCCGGCCATCCGCCAGTCGCTGCAACAGGCCGGTTTCCGCGTCGCGCTGCGTTCAGCCGGCGAGGACTGGCAGTGGGCGGAGATCTATGTCGCCGACACCCTCGGCGAGCTGGAGGCCTTCATGGCCGGCGCGGAGACGGTGATCATCGGCGGCTCACTGATCCGCCGCGGCGGCCAGAACCTGGTGGAGCCGGCGCGGCTCGGCAAGCCGATCCTCTTCGGGCCGCACATGAGCAACTTCGCCGAGGAGTCGGAGCGACTGCTGGCCGCCGGCGGCGCCCAGCGCTTTTTCGACGAGACCGACCTGCGTCACGCCATCGCCGAGCTGGCCCGCGACCCGCGAGGCCGCCGCGAAATGGGCGAGCAGGCGGCCGCCGCCGTTCAGGCCGCCCAGGACACGGCCGGGGTCTACGCCGAGGCCATCCTTACCCACATCGAGTCGCGCACCGACACCGCGCCGAGCAACCGCGACTAACCCGGCGGCTCGGCACGGAACGGCGCGCAGCGCTGGGGACGGAGCACACCGCGGATGCGCGGGTAGCAGGGCAACCCGCGCTCGAACGGCGGGTAGTCCTCACCTTCGACCAGCGGCCGCATGTAGTCCCGGCAGGCGGCGGTGATGCCGTAGCCATCCGGCGAGATGAACGAGGGCGGCAGCCCGCGCTCGATGCTGGCGACCTCGGCCAACGGCACCCGGTCGATGGACCAGCGATAGGGCTGATCGGAGTCGCGACGGATCACCGGCATGAAGCCGTGTTCGCCGGCGACCACCCCCTCGACCGCGGCCCGTCCCACCGCATAGGCCTGCTCGACATCGGTGCGCGAGGCCAGATGCCGGGCCGCCCGCTGGATGTAGTCCACCACCGACCAGTGCAGCTTGTGCCCGGTCTCGCGGCGGATGATCTCGGCCAGCCGCGGTGCCACACCGCCGAGCTGGGTGTAGGCGTAGATGTCGTGGCTCTGGGCCACCGAGAACAGCGATCCGTCCGGGTTCTTCAGCCCCTCCGAGGCGACCACCACGCAGTAACCGTGGGTGCGGATCGCCATCTGCAGCTGGGTGAGGAAGTCGCCCAGATCGAAAGGGGTCTCGGGGAAGAGGATCAGCATCGGCGGCCGGCCGTCGTACTCCTGGGCCAGCGCCGCCGCGGCTGCCAACCAGCCGGCGTGGCGCCCCATCACCTCGAGGATGAAGACCCGGGTGGAGGTGGTGTGGGCGGACTCCACGTCCAGGCTCGCCTCGCGGACCACGGTGGCGATGAACTTGGCCGCCGAGCCGAAGCCGGGGCTGGTGTCCGTCATCCCCAGATCGTTGTCGATGGTCTTGGGCACGCCGACGGCGGTGATCGGATAGCCGAGTTCATCGCCGATGCGCGCGACCTTGTGGGCGGTGTCCATGGAGCCGCCGCCGCCGTTGTAGAAGAAGTAGCCGATGTCGTGGGCGTGGAAGACCTCCACCAGCCGCTCGTACTGCGCGCGGTCCGCGTGGAGATCGCCGAGGTCGAAGCGGCACGAGCCGAACGCACCCCCCGGTGTGTGCCGCAGCGCGGCGAGGGTCAGCGGATCCTCCTCGTCGAGGTCGATGATCTCCTCCTCGAGCACGCCGAGGATCCCGTTGCGGGCCGCATAGCAGGTGCCGAAATGGGCCGGGTGGCCGCGCACCGCCTCGATCACCCCCCAGGCGCTGGCGTTGATGACCGCTGTGACGCCGCCGGACTGGGCATATAGTGCGTTCTTTGGCATGCGATCAGACTTGTGTGTTGACGCTTATGGGCTTGCGCACCAATGTACCGGAGGAATGCGCCGAACGCTTGCCGCCGCCGCGCCATCGGCGGCGGATG
>PULM01000048.1 GCA_003552345.1 Ectothiorhodospiraceae bacterium | reverse complement strand
TAGACCTGGGACTCGACGTAGCGGCGCAGCACGTCATCAAGCAGCGATGCGGCGTCCGGCTCGTAGATGTAATCCCAGTTCTCGAGCATCTCCTCGTCGCGGATCGGCTCCACCGGGATCAGCCGCTGAACTCGGGGGCGCTGGGTCATGGTGTTGACGAACTCGTTGCTCACCAGATTGACCCGGTCGATGGTGCCGTCGACGTAGGCGTCGAGCAGGACTTTGATCGGTCCGATCATCTGCTCAAGCTTGGGGCGATCGCCGATATCCCGGACCTCTGCGGGGATCTCGACGCCGGTGCGCTCGAAAAAGCCGATGCCTTTGGCGCCGATCGGGACCACCTGGGCGCCCACGCCCTGCTCCTGCCAGGCCTTGAGATCGTTGATCGCCGCCTTGAACAAGTTGACGTTCAGACCGCCGCAGAGGCCGCGGTCCGAGGAGACGACAATGTACCCGACCCGCTTGATCTCGTCGCGCTCTACCAGGAACGGATGCCGGTAATCCGGATTGGCGTGGCCGAGGTGGCCAATAACCTGCCGGATCTTCTCGGCGTAGGGCCGTGTCGCCTCCATACGCTCCTGGGCCCGCCGCATCTTCGAGGCGGCGACCATCTCCATCGCGCCCGTGATCTTCTGCGTATTCTGTACGCTCTTGATCTTGGTCTTTACTTCTTTCGCCCCGGCCATGCCGTCACCTATGCGTCGTTAAGGGGCCGGCCGGGGAGCGCGCGGCTCCCCGGCAGCGCGTACTCACCACGTGCGATTCTTCTTGAACGCCTCCAGCGCCTTCTGCATCTCGGCGTGGATCTCGTCGTTGTAATCGCCCGTGTCCGTGATGCGCTGAAGCAGCTCCGCATGCTCTGCGCGGAGATAATCGAGCAGCGCCTTCTCGAAGCGGACTACCTGGTCGTTGTCGACGTCGTCGACGTAGCCCTCGTTGGCGGCGAAGAGCACGAAGGCCATCTCGCCGACGGACTGCGGCTCGTACTGCCCCTGCTTCATCAGCTCCATGGTGCGCTTACCGCGCTCGAGCTGTTGGCGGGTCGCCTCGTCGAGGTCCGAGGCGAACTGCGAGAACGCGGCCAGCTCCCGGTACTGAGCGAGCGCCAGACGCACGCCACCGCCGAGTTTCTTGATGATCTTCGTCTGCGCCGAACCACCCACCCGGGAGACCGACAGACCGGCGTTCACCGCAGGCCGCACGCCCGAGTTGAACAGGTCGGTCTCGAGGTAGATCTGCCCGTCGGTGATCGAGATCACGTTGGTCGGCACGAACGCGGAGACGTCACCGGCCTGGGTCTCGATGATCGGCAGCGCGGTCAGCGAGCCGGTGCGACCCTTGACCTCGCCGTTAGTGCGCCGCTCGACCTCCTCGGCGTTGATGCGCGAGGCCCGCTCAAGCAGCCGGGAGTGGAGGTAGAAGACATCCCCCGGGTACGCCTCACGACCCGGCGGCCGGCGCAGCAGCAGCGAGACCTGACGATAGGCCCAGGCCTGCTTGGTCAGGTCGTCGTAGATGATCAGCGCGTCCTCGCCGCGATCGCGGAAGTACTCGCCCATGGCGCAGCCGGCGTACGGGGCGATGTACTGCATGGCGGCCGACTCGGAGGCGCCGTCGTTGACAACGATGGTGTTGTCCATCGCGCCGTGCTCCTCGAGCTTACGCACCACATTGGCCACGGTGGAGTTCTTCTGGCCGACCGCGACATAGATGCACTTAATGCCGCTGTCTTTCTGGTTGATGATGGCGTCGACGGCCACGGCGGTCTTGCCGGTCTGACGGTCGCCGATGATCAGCTCACGCTGGCCGCGGCCGATCGGCACCATGGCGTCGATGGCCTTAAGACCCGTCTGCACCGGCTGATCGACGCCCTCGCGGGTGATGACGCCCGGGGCGACCTTCTCAATCGGCTCGCTGGCCTCGGTCTTGATCGGACCCTTGCCGTCGGTGGGGCGGCCCAGCGCGTCGACCACGCGGCCGAGCATCGCTTCGCCCACGGGGACCTCAAGGATGCGGCCGGTGCACTTGACCGTCGCCCCCTCCTTGATGTGCTGATAGTCACCGAGGAGGACGGCACCGACGGAGTCCCGCTCAAGGTTCAGGGCCATGCCGAAGGTGTCGTCAGGGAACTCCAGCATCTCGCCGAACATGACGTCGGCGAGGCCGTGGATGCGGCAGATGCCGTCGCCGACGCTGACGACGGTGCCTTCGTTGCGCGCCTCAGCCGCCGCGTCGAAGTTCTCAATGCGACGCTTGATGAGCTCGCTGATCTCCGATGGATTGACTTGCATCGTCCTACCTCGTCAATGAACCAGTGCACTCGAGAGGCGGGCCAGTTTGCCCTTCACCGAGCCGTCTATGGTGGTGTCGCCAGCGCGGATGATGGCCCCGCCAATCAGGGACTCGTCGATCCGCGTCTGCAGCCGCACCTCTCGGCCGAGGCGCTTGCGCAGCGCTTCGGCCAGGCGTTCCTGCTGCGCGTCTTCAAGCCGGGTCGCCGACAGCACCTCGACGTCGACGATGCCCTCGGCCTCGGCACGCAGCTGCTCGTAGACCCGGGCGACCTCCGGCGCATACTGCAGCCGCCGGTTGCTCGCCAGCAGCCGGACGAAGTTCTGCCCGGTCTGCCCGATGTCGCCGGCCGCCTCGCAGACGATGCCGGCAATCTGCTCGGCGCTGACCCTCGGGTGGGTCAGCAGTGAGGCGAGCTCCGGCACCTGCACGACGTCGGCGACCGCCGCAAGCCGACGCGACCAAGCCTGGCGCTCGGTCGCGTCGTCACCGGCAAGCTCGAAGACGGCGCGCGCGTAAGGTCGGGCCAGTGTGCTGCGCTCGGCCATGGCGCCTCCCTAGATTTGCGTCGCCAGATCGTCGATCAGATCCTTGTGCGCCTTGGCGTCCACCTCGCGCTTCAGGATCTGGCTGCTCGCCTGCACGGCGATGGTCGAGACCTGCTTGCGCAGGTCCTCGCGGGCCCGCTGGATCTCCTGATCGATCTCCTCGCGGGCGGAGGCCAGGATGCGGTCGGCCTCGGTACGGGCCTCGGCCCGCGCCTCCTCGATCATCTCGGCCTGACGCTTGTTGGCCTGGTTGATGATCTGGCTGGCCTGCTCGCGGGCATCCCGCAGCATGGCCTCGACCTCGGCCTGAGCCTTCTCCAGCTCCTCCTTGCCGCGTTCACCGGCGGCGAGGCCGTCGGCAATCTGCTTCTGCCGGTCGGCAAGCGCCTGTTGGATCGGCGGCCAGACGAATTTCATGGTGAACCAGACGAACAGCGCGAAGCTGATCATCGGCCCCCAGAACGTGGCACCAAAGTTCACGGTTTCACCTCCGATCGAGCTGGCGGCTTAAAAGCGCCGGCGTGTGGTTACGCGCCGGCGGCGGCCTCGACAGCACCCAGGAACGGGTTGGCGAAGGTGAAGAACAGCGCGATACCCACGCCGATCATGGCGACCGCGTCGAGCAGGCCAGCGACCAGGAACATGCGGACCTGCAGCATCGGGGCCATCTCGGGCTGGCGGGCCACACCCTCGAGGAACTTGCCGCCAAGGAGGCCGAAGCCGATACCAGTGCCGATGGCGCCACCGGCGATCAGGATGCCCACGGTCAGGGCGGTCAGCCCCTGGACGTTAGCAATGAGCTCTGCGAGTTCCATGTGATTCCTCCCGGATTCTCAGTAGCGAAAGTGGGGCAGTTTAATGTTCTTCATACGCCATGGCCAGGTAGACCACGGTGAGCATCATGAAGATGAAGGCCTGCAGCGGCACAACCAGGATGTGGAAGATCGCCCAGGGGGTGCCGAGCGCCCACTGGATCCACCACGGCAGCAGAGAGATCAGGATGAAGACCAGCTCCGCGGCGTAGAGGTTGCCGAACAGTCGCAGGGAGAGCGACACCGGCTTGGCGATGAACTCCACGATGTTCAGGATCAGGTTAGCCGGCGCCAGCCAGGGCCCGAGCGGATGGGTCACCCAGCTCTTCAGCCAACCGCCGACGCCCTGCCCCATGACGCCGTAGATGATGATCAGCGCCAGCACGCTCAGGGACAGGCCGAAGGTGAAGTTCAGGTCGACACTGGGAAGGATCTTCCAGTAGTCCACCCCCACGGCCATCATGATGCTCGGCACCATGTCGATCGGCACGAGGTCCATCAGGTTGGAGAGGAAGACCCAGCAGAAGATCGTCAGCGCCAGGGGCGCGATGACCTTGCTCTTGGCGTGGAAGGTCTCCTTCACCGTCTTGTCGATGAACTCGATCATCGCCTCGACGAAGTTCTGCAGTCCGCCGGGAACGCCCGGGGTGGCCTGGCGGGCGGCCAGCCAGAAGACGTAGCAGAACAACGCACCGAGACCGAACGACATGATCAGGGGGTCGATGTGGAGCGTCCAGAAGCCGGTGGCCTCGGAGTCGATCGTACCCTCGGTCAGGTCCAGGCGAAGGTTGGTGAGGTGGTGCTGGATGTAGTCCGTCGCGTCGAACTCGCTGTCGGCGCTCATGGCAAACGTTGCTCCCCGGTTTGGTAC
>PULM01000118.1 GCA_003552345.1 Ectothiorhodospiraceae bacterium | reverse complement strand
CCCGAAGGGCGAGCGGGCGCCGAAGCCCCGCACCGAAAGACGCAGGTCCTGGGCGGCGTTGTACCGGTTCTGGGTGTGCACCCCGGGGACGCGGTCGAGCCCCTGATCCAGGGCGAGGCGACGGCGGTCGGCGTAGGCCTCACGACCGACCACCGAGAGCGCCGCCGGATACGTGTCGGGATCGACATCCAGCCGGGCTACGGTGGCCACCACCGGCGGCAGCGCGGTTTCCTCACCCACCGCCGGCCCGGGCATCCCAACGGCCACCGACAACCCCACCCCGAGTGCCCCGAGAAAGGCGCCGCGCCCGCGTGCTACATTCGACCCTGGCCCGCGACGCACACCAGGACCACCGATGATCCGCCGGTTCACCATCGCCACGCCTGCCTCACCGTCCGCCCTCTTGATCCTGCTGCTTGTCACTGTAGCCGCCCCGGCCCACGGCGCCGAGACCGCACCCGCGGAGCTGGAGCCGGCCCCCCTGGGCACCCGCTCGCTGCCCGATGGGGTGCGGGAGGTGAGCAGCGAGGGACAGGATCGCACGGCCCTGGAGGTCACCGTCTACCTGCGCGGCCCGGCGGTCTTCCGCGAGACCCGCGAGATCGGGCTGCCCGACGGACCGGCCCGGCTCGTGCTCACCGACCTGCCCGAGGCCCTCGACCCGGGCACTGTCGGCCTCGACTCCGAGCACGAGCCGCGTATCGCGGGGGCCGCCTTCACCCCCGGGGACCTGGACGAGGAGGCCCTGCTGCGTCATCACCGGGGCAGCGAGATACGCTATCGGGCGCCGGGCAGCGACGACTGGGAACGGGCCCAACTGCTTGCCTTCGACACCGACGAGGTGATCGTCGCCACCGACGAGGCGGTGCACCCGCTGCCCCGCGACGGCGAGACCCGTTTCGCCTTTCCGCAGCGACCGCCCCAGCTGCACGGGCAACCGACCCTGGAGCTGGCCCTTGAGAGCGAACGCGGCGGCACCCACCCCGCCACGCTGGCCTATCGCGGCGAGGGGCTGACCTGGCACCCCGACTACCAGCTGCGCGTCGGCGAGGACCTCGAGCCACGCCTGGACGGCTACGCCCGCGTGGACAATGAGACCGGCATGGACCTACGGCAGGCCCGGCTGAGCTTCATCGGCGTCGCCCTCGGCGAGACACCTGTACGCACCCTGGCGCGGAGTGAGGCGAGCAGCGCCGACCGCGTCGATGGCCTGCCCCGGTTCCGCACCGCGGAGCGACACGACCTGCTCGCCGGGCGCAGCCATCGGATCCAGCTCTTCGCCGAGACGCCCGACGCCTTCGAGCGCTATCACCGCCTGCGTGGCGATGCCTCTGCCGAGCCGGACCGGCCGCAACGCAGCGCGGCCACACGGGTGGCCAGCTGGCAGGCCGGCAGCGATCTGCCCCCGGGCCGGGTCACGCTGCTCACCGGCCCCCCGGGGGCAGCCGAACCGACGGGTGAAGGCCGCATCCCGGGCACCGCCGCCGGCGACGACATCGAGCTGGAGCTGGGGCCGGCCTTTACGGTAACCGGTGAGCGCAGCCTGCTCGAGCGCCGCGCGCTGGAGGAAGCCGACGGCTTTCAGGCCACCTGGCGGATCCGCCTGCACAACCGCGGCGACACCGCCACCCGGGTGGAGCTTGAGGAGCGCTTCCCCGGCGAGTGGGAGCTGCTGGAGACCAACCATGAGCCGGAACGCACCGAGGGCCGCTGGGCCCGGTGGGATCTGGCGATCGAAGCCGACGACGAGGCGACACTCGAGTACCGGGTGCGCGTGGAGCGAGAGGAATGACCGAGGACCCCGTCCACCTTGAGGGCCTGAGCTACGCGGATCTGGCCAGCCGGGCCGGGCTGCTGGAGCTCGACCGCCGCTTCCTGGAACACCTGCGTAAGGCCGCACCGGAACAGGCGGCCGAGCTCGAGGCACACCGTGACCCGGCGCGCCCGCAGCTCTCCGACCGGGAACTGGGCGCCTGGCTGATCGCCACCGCCCCCCACCTGGAGGCATTCCTGGCCGGGGCCTTCGGGATCGAGGCCGACCTGCAGGCGGTGCGTGACGCCCTGACCCGGGATGCCGAAGTGCTCGCCTTCCGCCGCGACTGGATCCAGAAGCGGGCCCGCCGGCGCAAGGCGCCCACCGGGGTCTCGTTCACCGAGCTCGATCAATGGCTGGATGAGGCCCTGGACGCCCGCGGCATCGACCGCCGCGACCGCGAGCTGGCCGTGGCCCGGCTGGCTGCACATTGGGCCGCCGAGGGCGACGCGGAGGCCGAGCGTGAGCGGCTGCTGGACTGGTGCGCCGCGGCCCTGCACACCCCGCCGGGGCAGGCCGCGGTCAGCGGCTGGGCGGCGTTCCGGCTGCCGCAGCGGGTGGATCACACCCACCTGGTGGAGCTCGAGGCCGAGACCACGCAGGCGCAGGGCCAGCCGGTGCGCTTCCACGCCCCCCGGGCGCGCTGGCGCAGCCGGGACGGCTTCGAACTCACCGACGACCGCGCCCCACAGCGCCAGGTCAGCGCCGAGGCGCATTACTGCATCTACTGCCACGACCATGAGGGCGACTTCTGCTCGCGGGGCTTCCCCGAGAAGAAGGGCGATCCTGAGCTCGGCTACAAGGCGGACCCCCTCGGGGTGCAGCTCACCGGCTGCCCGCTGGAGGAGCGCATCTCGGAGATGAACCGCCTCTACCGCGACGGCCACCCGCTGGCCGCCCTGGCCGTGGCCATGGTCGACAACCCCATGATCCCGGCCACCGGCCATCGCATCTGCAACGACTGCATGAAGGCGTGCATCTACCAGAAGCAGGACCCGGTGGACGTCCCGCAGATCGAGACCCGCACCCTCACCGACGTGCTCGGGCTGCCCTACGGGGTGGAGCTCTACCACCTGCTCACCCGCTGGAACCCGCTGCGCGCCCAGCAATACCTGCCCGCCGAGGAAAACGGCCGCCGGGTGCTGATCGCCGGCCAGGGGCCGGCGGGTTTTACCATGGCGCACCACCTGACTATGGCCGGCTGCACCGTGGTGGCCATCGACGGCCTGAAGATCGAGCCGCTGCCCCAGGCGTGGCTGGACGGACCGATCCGCGACTGGGATCAGGTCTGGGAGCCGCTGCAGACGCGCACCCTCTACGGCTTCGGTGGCGTCGCCGAGTACGGCATCACCAACCGCTGGGACAAGAACTTCCTCAAGCTCATCTACCTGACCCTGGCCCGACGCGAGCGCTATGCCGTCCACGGCGGGGTGCGCCTGGGCGGGACCCTGACCCTGGAGGACGCCTGGACCCTGGGTTTCGACCACGTCTGCATCGCCACCGGGGCCGGCTACCCGCGGGTGCTCGATGTCGGCAACAGCCTGGCCCGGGGCATGCGCCAGGCCAACGACTTCCTCATGGCCCTGCAGCTGACCGGCGCCGGCAAGCGCGAGAGCATCGCCAATCTCCAGGTGCGCATGCCGGCGGTGGTCATCGGTGGCGGACTGACCGCCGTCGATACCGCCACCGAGGTCCAGGCCCACTACATCGCCCAGGTGGAGAAGGTCCTCGCCCACTACGAGGCCCTGGAGGCTGAAGGCGCCGGGTTCGGGGCCGGGCTCGGGGTCGAGGACCAGGCCATCCTCGAGGAGTTCCTGGCCCACGGGCGGGCCGTGCGCGCCGAGCGCGAGCGGGCCCACGCCGCCGGTGAGCCACCGCAGTTCGCCCCCCTGCTCCAGGCCTGGGGCGGGGTCACCATCGCCTACCGCAAGGGGCTCACCGCCTCACCGGCCTACGTGCGCAACCATGAGGAGCTGACCAAGGCGCTGGAGGAGGGCATCCACTATGCCGAGGGGCTCGAGCCCCTGCATGTGCGGGTGGACGAGCACGGCCACGTGCAGTCGGCGGTCTTCCGGCGCATGCGCCACGACGGCGGCCGCTGGTACGCCACGGGCCGCGAGACCGAGCTCGCCGCCCGCTCGATCTTCGTCGCCGCCGGCACCGTGCCCAACACGATCTATGCCCACGAGCACCCGGGTAGCCTGCAGCTTCAGGGCATCCATTACCGGCCCTACGGCTATCGGCGCAAGGGGCTGCAGCCCATCGCCGCCGGCGAACACTGCAAGGCCCCGGAGGTCGGACCCTTCACCTCCTATCAATCCGCCGGGCGTACGGTCTCGTTCATCGGCGACACCCACCCGGTCTACGCCGGGAGCGTGGTGCGGGCCATCGCCTCGGCGCGGCGCAGCTACCCCCAGGTGCTGGCCGCCCTGGGCGGACTGCCCATGCAGCCCGGACGCAAGGCAAGGGCCTTCCTCGAGAATCTGGCGGCACGGCTGACCCCGCGGGTGGTCTCGGTGGAGCAGCCGAGCCCGGCGGTGGCCGAGATCTGGGTCCGTGCGCCGCTGGCCGCCTCGCGCTTCCGCCCCGGGCAGTTCTTCCGGCTGCAGACGCTGGAGACGCACAGCCCGGTGGTCGACGGCACCCGACTGCAGGTACCACTGATGACCGTATCGGGCACCGGCATCGACGGCGACTGCATCCGCCTGATGCTG
>PULM01000143.1 GCA_003552345.1 Ectothiorhodospiraceae bacterium | reverse complement strand
TCGCGAGCTTCAAGGTCCTCGAGGCAGAGCGCGGAGACCTTCCACTGCAGCGGCGGGCAGTGCTCGATCTCCTCCACACTGAGCTGAGCGGCCCACGGCAGGCAGTACGCGTCCGCGCGGTTGAGGTTCTCGTAGTTGGCAAAGGAGAGCACGCCGTCTTCGCCCACTTCGAACAGACCCCACACGTCGCGGGCCTGCCGCCAGGCAGCATCGAGCTCTGGATCGGAGGCGGCGATCAGGTCGAGCGGCATCGGGAGACTCACTCCCAATGCTGCGAGAGCTCTCAGGAAGGTCCTGCGGTCCATGACGGTTCTCCTCGTTGGCGGCGGTACAGAGGCGGTGATACCAAGCCGGGGTCGCCCCCCGGCAGTCAGGCGGGGCAGTTCAGGGTTCAGCGTTGGGCGTTCATCCGGACCGCTTCTCGTGCTCCCGCGACACTGCCTCTTCCTCCTCGTCTTCCTCCTCCCGTTCCGGAAAGGCCTCGAGCACCCGCCGCCGGCACAGCGCATCCAGGTCCGGGTAGAAGTCGGACTCGGCCACGAAGAACCCGAGCATGCCCTCGACGTCGCCCTCGAAGTTCGCTTCCAGGATCCCGTGCAGCCCCCAGACGTTGGTGAGCAAGTCGTGCAGCGCATCCAGCGTCAGTGGCTTCATCGAGTCGCGCGTCGCCTTGCCTTCGAGGGTCTCGCCGGCGTATTCGTCCACCACCCGGTAGCGGATACGCGGCCCCACCCGGCGCGCGTACACGGCCGCCACATCACCGGTTGTCGAGTAGATCTGGATGCGGGCGATCTCCACCTCCCCGGGCCTGGGACTGGGCAGGTAGTTGCCGCCCATGTAGAGCGGGTGGATCCGCTCCAGCGCCCGGCAGTCCTGGTCGGACACGCCCTCCTCGCGCAAAATCCGCGCCACCTCGTCGTGGCGCTCGGAGGCGAGAAGCCTGCGCAGATGCGCCCGGACCTGCGAGTTCTTCACCTGCGCAAGCCGGTAGTCCTCGAGGGGCTGCGGGCGGAAGTAGCTTGAGGGACGGAAGTCGAGGTCGATCGCTTCGGAATCGGACATGGCCGCTCTCAAACACCCCGCGGTGGCTGGTTCCGGCATGCGCCGGCCCGGGGTGAAGAGCCAGTGGCTGCCGCTTTAGCTGCATTTCTATCCCGCCCGCAAGTTGGTGCTTAAATCGGCGGCGCCCGTCCGTGGGGCCTGGTTCCATGGTGTTCAGCGTAGCGCCGTGACGACCGGGGCGGGAGAAAATCCCCGCAAACCCGTTTCTGCGGGGCTCGGAAAGCCGGTGCTGGGAAATGTGCATGTGGACCCAAGTGCTTATGCGCGGTGCTGTTCACCTTTCGCCGCCGTTCCACGGAAGGCGCGGATCGAAAAAGTGACGACCCTGCGCGAGGCCCGTCGTGATCAGGCCGGCAGGGTACCGGTCGACCATCTCCGGATGCGCGAAGAACGCCGATGGCTGGCGCTTGCCCCAGCCCTCCATCGCGTAGTCGATGTCCAGCGGCACCTCGCGGTTCGGGGCGTAGGCGATGCGGACGAGGCACTCGCTTGCGCCGGATTGCACCGCGCGCACCGCGGCATCGCGCGCGGCGTAGGCGCCGATGCGATCGATGTGCGAGAGGTGCTTGCCGGACAGCGCGCCGCCGCCGATCGGGACGCGCGGGCCGTAGAAGTCCATCACCAGCTTGCGCCCGGTCTGCCCGTTGTCGCCGTCGCTGCCGCCGTTGACCAGCGGGCCGTTGGGGTTGATCAGCAGGTCCACCTCGGCCCAGGGCGCGCGCCAGCGCGGATCCCTCTCCCGGGTCTCCCGATAGGCGGCGGCCAGCGTCGCGGCGACGCCCTCGCACAGTTCGAGGAACGGCGTGTCCGCGCGCTGCTGCAGCGTGACCAGTACCTGCTCAAGCGTCCAGCCGGCGCTGTCCTCGCGCAGGCGGACCAGCAGCTTGCCGTCCGGCCCCTGCCCCTGCAGTTCTCCGTCCCGGCAGGAGTCGGTCAGCGCCTCGCGCAAGACGTGGGCGAGGAAGTGCTCGGGTGGCAGGTAGTGCGTGCGCGGGTCGTACCCGGCCCAGCCGAGCACGATGCTCTGGTCGTTCACCCGCGCGGACCAGCGCGTCGGGTCGCCGACCTGCTGGCAGACGGTGCTGGTGACCCGGTAGCGGCGCGGGTCGATCCAGTTGTCGGCGCCGTAGCCGGCAGCGAGGCCGGCCTCGACCACCAGCGACTCCAGCGTCTGCGGCAGCGGCCGGCGGGTGCAGATCTCGCCCGAGAGCCAGACGTGGTCCGACCAGGTGGACACCTCGACCTGACCGTAGGCGTCCGCGTCCACCGCCACGCAGGCGGCGATCACCGCGTCGGCGACCTGGTCGCAGAACTTGTCCGGATGCCCGGGCAGGACCATTTCGGAAACGCGGATCATGACGGCAGTCTCCCGAGCTGGGTGTAGGCAATGCCCGCGCGGGCAAGCGGGGCGGGGTGGCCGTCGCGGGTGACGAGCGCGTGCACGCGGGTCGCGGCGACGCGTTGCAGGAGTTGCTTCCCGAGCGGCTCGATGTAGCCGTCGGTGACCACCACGGCGGCGGCCGGCCGGGTGCGCGCGAGGTGCTCGATCACGCAGGTCATGCTGGTGCCGCCGGAGGTGGCGGCCTTGAGCTGGCCGTTCACGATCGTCGCCGGCACCACCTGGTCGCTGAACGCCCAGAACGGCCGGCGGATGTGCCGGGACAACTGCCCGAGCAGGCCGACGATCAGCGGCATCTCGGCGTTCATCGACCCGGACACGTCGAGGTAGACCTGCGCGGTGCCTTCCGGGAGGGACTGGGTGCCTTCCCATGCCGCCTCGGGCAGGTAGGGCGACCACAGCGCGCGCAGGAACGCCCGCCGGTCGGAAACCGACAGCACCGGGATGCGGTAGTCGCGCGGCTCGTTCCGGCGGGCGCGCGATTGCCGGTCGGGAACGAGATGCCGGCGCAGCACCGCGAGCGTCTCGCGCTTCCAGCGCCGCAGCGGCTCGTCGGCGGCGTTGAACAGCGCCTCGTACGGGTGCGCGCCCACGCCGCGGGATTTCGGGGCGCGCCAGATGCCCTCCCCGTTCATCTCGCGCATCGCCTGGTCGAGGGCCTCCGCCAGCTCGCCGTCGACGCCGCCGCCGAGTTCGTCGTGATTGCCGAGCAGGTGGCCGGCGCCCGGGTCCGGGATCGGCTCGCCGTCGAGTCGGAACGGGTCGGTGCGTGTGCCGGCGCCGCGACCTGCGCCGGGTTCGGACGCCTCCCGGGCGAGATCCTCCGCCAGCGCCTCCAGGTCGTCGGCCACCAACCGGCCCTCATACAAACCCTCCCAGGCGCGCACCCACTGCGGCAGCGGCCGGCCGCGATCGAAGCGGCGCGCGTTGCAGTGGGAGCGCTCGAAGTCGCTCATCGGTCGCAGCAGGCGCAGCAGGCCGGGCGCGTCGGCGTAGTAGCGGGCCATCATCGACGAGTAGGCGGACCCGAACTGGCGGTGGATGATCGCGTTGATCACCGCGTCGAAGGCCAGGTGGCGCGCCGGGGTCAGTTCCCGCCGCTCCTCGGTGTGGCGCAGCAGCACGTGCAGGAACTCGTGGCAGATCACCGCCTTCACGTGGTCTTCGGTCACGCAGTGCGCGCGCAGGAAGCCGAGGTTCACCTTCAGCACCGGGCGCTCCGCGCAGGTGACGGCGAGCGTCGGCACCGTGTCCGTGAATTCCAGGCCGAGGATCCTCAGCACCGCGCGGATCGCGAACGGGTTGTCCTCGATCAGTTCCTGCACGAGGCCGCGGAACAGGGGTTCGTCGATGGTCATGCGTAGAAGCCCTCCGGGTCGAACAGCTCGAGTGCGCGGGACACGCTGGTCCGGGTCCACAGCACCGGGCGCTCGGGATCGAAGCGGTGCGCGGTGCACAGGCCCAGCAGCAGGGCCTGGCGCAGCACCTCGCCCGGCTCGGCCTCCTTCACGACCAGCCGCCCGACGGCAGGCGCCAGCGGCCGGCAGATCAGCGGCCGCTCCGGCACCAGGATCCGCGCACGCAGGTCCTCCGGCGTCGGCAGGCCCTCCGCGCGCAGGAGCCGGCGCAGCGCCGCGAGGGGATCGCGCCGCCCGAAGTCGAGCCCGAGGCGGATGACGCTCGGACAGCGGATCCAGCCCGCGTCCTGGCCGAGCAGGCTGCACTGGATGCGCTCGGTGCGGGTGCGGCTCATCGGACCGCCGGCATTGGCGATGCGCGCGAGCGGATCCCGGCCGAGCACTTGCGGAATCGCGTTCATGCGAGGCCCCGCTGCTTCAGCAACTGCACGCAGGCGTGCAGTTCGGACTCCAGCGCCCCCGGATCCTGCGGGCAGACCTTCTCGACCAGGCACCAGGAGAAGAACTGCCGCGCCCGCTGGCCGCGCGCCCCCTTGAGCCCCTCTCCCGCGCGGGCGAAGCGCTCGAACTCCGGGTGGCGGGTGTTCTGCAGCGACCGACGCTCCTGCCAGGTGATCTCGGCGTCCACCGCGAGCATCGGCGTGGCGACG
>PULM01000132.1 GCA_003552345.1 Ectothiorhodospiraceae bacterium | reverse complement strand
TCGGGCGCCATCGAGCAGGATGCGGACCTGATTGCGTTCATCTACCGGGATGAGGTCTACAACGAGGATACCCCGGACAAGGGCGTGGCCGAGCTGATCATCGCCAAGCAGCGCCAGGGGCCGATCGGTACAGTCAAGCTCACCTTCCTGGGCGAGTTCACCCGGTTCGAGAACTACATCGAGGACGTCTACGGTGGGGGGATCCCGGGGTGAGCCGGGCAGCGCGGGCCACGGTGGATCTGAGTGCCCTGCAGGCCAATCTCCGGGTTGCGCGCCAAGCAGCTCCCGGACGGCGGGTCATGGCCGTGATCAAGTCCGATGGTTACGGCCACGGCCTGACCCATGTGGCCCGGGCGTTGAGCGGGCACGCGGAGGCGTTTGCCGTCACCGACGCCACGGAGGCCGAAGCGCTGCGCGGGGCCGGGTTCCGCGAGCGTATCGTCCTCCTCCAGGGACCTTTCCGGTTTGAGGATCTGGAGCGGGCGGCGGCTGCGGATCTTGAGCTGGTCATTCACACCCATTGGCAGGTGGAGGCGCTGGCGCAGGCTCGGCTGGCCTCGCCGGTGACCGTCTGGGTGAAGGTCGACAGCGGCATGCACCGGCTCGGCTTCCCGCCGGAGGAGGTCCAGGCGGTCTGGCGCCGTCTGACCGAGGCCCCGGGCGTGCGGGCCGACCTCGGCTTCCTGACCCACCTGGCGTGTGCCGATGACCGGGGCAACCCGGCCACCGAGCGGCAGCTGGCCACCTTTGAAGCCGCCTGTGAAGGTCTACCGGGGCCACGCTCGGCGGCCAATTCGGCCGGTGTGCTGGGCTGGCCGGCAAGCCACTACGACTGGGTGCGTCCGGGGATCATGCTCTACGGCGCATCGCCTTTCGTGGATGGCCGGGCGGATCAGCCCGCGCTGCAACCGGCCATGGCGTTTCGCGGTCAGGTGGTAGCGGTGCGGCATCTGCGCCCCGGCGATGCGGTCGGTTACGGCGCGACCTGGTGCTGTCCTGAGAGCATGCCGGTGGGGGTTATCTCCGTGGGGTATGGCGACGGGTATCCACGCCATGCGCCCAGTGGCACGCCGGTGGAGGTGGCCGGGCGGCGGACGCAGCTGGTGGGGCGGATCTCCATGGACCTGCTGGCGGTGGACCTGCGTGGCCTCGAAGGGGTGACCGAGGGGGATCCCGCGATCCTCTGGGGCGGTGCGGTGCGCGCCGAGGAGGTGGCCGACGCCTGCGGCACCATTGCCTACGAGCTCTTCTGCCGGATGCCGCCCCGGGTTCGGCGCGAGCCGGTGGGCACGGGGGCGTCCTGATGGCCCGCAGCCGTCGGCGTTTTCTCTGCTCGGACTGCGGCGCGGAGCAACCGCAATGGGCGGGTCAGTGTCCGGAGTGTGGCGCCTGGAATACGCTCGAGGAGATCGCACAGCCGGCCGCATCCGGCGGTGGCCGGGTGGGCCGGGGCACGGAGATCACCACGCTGGCCGAGGTATCGACCGCGCCGGAGCCGCGGTTGGCCACCGGCGTGGCGGAGCTGGACCGAGTCCTCGGCGGCGGTCTGGTGCCCGGGTCGGTGGTGCTCATCGGCGGCGAGCCGGGGATCGGTAAATCAACCCTGCTGCTGCAGACGCTGGCGGCCCTCTCCCGCGAGCACCCGGCGCTCTATGCCACCGGTGAGGAGTCGCTCCAGCAGGTGGCGCTGCGGGGGCAGCGCCTGGGCGTGGCGGATGACGCCATGAAGCTGATGGCCGAGACGGCGGTCGAGGAGGTCGTCGCGGCAGCGGAGCGGATCCGCCCCCGGGCCCTGGTGCTCGACTCGGTGCAGACCTTCCACACTGCGGCGCTTGGCTCGGCGCCGGGGTCGGTCTCCCAGGTCCGCGAGAGCGCGGCGCAGCTGGTGCGTCTGGCCAAGACCACCGGCACGGCGGTGATCCTGGTCGGCCACGTTACCAAGGAGGGGCACCTGGCCGGGCCGCGAGTGCTCGAGCACATGGTAGACACCGTGCTCTACTTCGAGAGCGATCAGGGCAGCCGCTACCGCGTGGTGCGGGCGGTGAAGAACCGCTTCGGCGCCGCCAACGAGCTCGGCGTCTTTGCCATGGCCGAGGACGGCCTGCGCCAGGTGCGCAATCCCTCCTCCATCTTCCTCTCCCGTCACGATCAGGATGTGCCGGGCAGCGCGGTGCTGGTGACCCGGGAGGGGAGTCGGCCCCTGCTGCTTGAGGTGCAGGCGCTGGTGGCCGACTCCGCCGGGAGTCAGCCGCGCCGCGTGGCCGTGGGCCTGGACGGCAGCCGCCTGGCGCTGCTGCTGGCGGTTCTCCAGCGCCACGGCGGGATCAGCACCGCCGGCGAGGATGTCTTCCTGAACGTGGTCGGCGGCGTGCGTGTCCAGGAGACGGCGGGCGACCTGCCGGCGCTGGCGGCGGTGCTCTCGAGCCTGCGCAATCGGCCCCTGCCGCGGGACTCGGTGGTCTTCGGGGAACTGGGCCTGGCCGGTGAGGTGCGCCCCGTGCCCGGTGGCGAGGAGCGCCTGGCCGAGGCGGCCAAGCACGGTTTCACGCGGGCAGTCGTCCCGGCCAAGAACGTTCCGCGTCAGGGGGTGGCGGGCATGGAGATCCATCCGGTGCGCCGTCTGGAGGAGGCGATCACCGCCCTGATGGGCTAGTAAGACCGGGGCCGTCTCGCGGCGCCGGACTCCGTGGCTTCCACCGGAACGTGGTCAGCGCACCGGGGTGCGCACCCAGATCCACCCTTCCTGTTCGAGCGACTCGTCGATCTCGCTTGGGGGCATCGCCTTCCCGAGGAGAAAGTCTTGCGCCGCGAGCAGGCAGAGCACGGCATCCAGGCCGTCGGAGCGGGTGGCCAGTTCCGGGATCTCGAACGACCCACCCAGAATCTGCGCCATGGCGCAGGCGATGCGTTCACGGGCCGTTTTGCCCTCGGTATCACGACCCTTGTAGCCTTTGGCGGGTATGGCGTGGGCCTGCAGGGTGGCGGCGGGGTAGACCTCGATGAGGCCGCCGGCAGCGGCGTCGCCTTGCTGCAGCTCGCCGGGGCTCCAGCGCATTGGCAGGGTCCAGCCGCGCTCGCATCTGAGTTCGTCGACGAACGCCAGGGCGGCGTGGGCGGTCCGCGCGATGCGGTCGGCACCGACATCCAGGGGTTTCTTGCCGATTTGCCGGTGGACGAAGCGGTCCGTCACCCGATTGAAGAGTTCGCTGGCGTCGGCGCCCAGCGCGTCGCCAGCCCGGTGCTGCGCCAGCTGCTGACCGAGTGGCTGCGGCCACCCGAGGGGCGCATCGAGGGCGAGCAGCGGCGCGTGGATGTGGTCGGCGAGCCACTCCAGTGCGATCTGAGCCGCACTGCGCGAGGCGGAACCCAGCGCAACCCGCTCGACTCGAAGCCCGCGGCCATCCCAGTGCCCGAGGGCCAGCCCCACTTGCTTGGACTGGACGGCGCAGTCCACGCCGAGGACGGTCTGCGATGGTGTCGGCTGTTGGTGCGTCATCCGGTGGTGCCTCCTGCGCATCCGGCGGGGCGGAGAGCCCCGCAGTTTACCGTCTCCGCCGCTCGGGGGTCGTCCCATCCGGGTGCAATGCCGCGTGATGGGGCCCTGCATTGGAGCGCGTGGCGCAGGGGCAGGGTAGGTAGTTGCGTCAATGCGTTGAAATTATAAGGATTAAAAAAACTGGCACGATCGCTGCAACCCCCCGGGCTCCGCAGCAAGCCATGACAGGAGGCCGGGCGATGAAGAGCCTTGGTGACCCCTACAGCCCCCATAGCGATCTCTCCCACGGAACGGGTTGTACCTGCAGCTCCTGCACCGATGGCCGCGTCAGCGCCCTGCATGCCTCCCAAGGTCAGCGCTCCGGGTCCGACCCGGAGCGGCTGAATCGGGACGATGTGGTCGAGCGGGCCGTGGAGGGCGCCATCGTGCGCGCCCTCTTTGGGCACCGTGAGCTTTCCCGTCGGCGTTTCATGTCGGCGATCGGCAAGGGCACTGCCGCCGCCGCCATCGCCGCCTGGTTTCCCCTCGATGCGCTCAAGGGCGCCCTGGCCGAGGAGATCGGTCCTTTGGAGCAGACGCGCATGGACGTCGGTTTCATCCCGATCACCTGCGCGACGCCGATCATCATGGCCGAGCCGATGGGCTTCTACGAACGCTACGGGCTCGATGTCACCGTGCAGCAGACTGCGGGGTGGGCGGTCATCCGCGACCGCACCCTGGCTGGCGATTTCAACGCCGCCCACATGCTGGCCCCGATGCCCCTGGCCATGAGCATGGGGGTGGGCTCCGACCGCCTGGCGGTGCGGATGCCGGCAGTGGAGAACATCAACGGCCAGGCGATCACCCTGCGCAATGATCATCAGGACAAGCGCGATCCCAAGGACTGGAAGGGGTTCACGTTCGCCGTCCCCTTCGAGTACTCGATGCACAACTTCCTGCTGCGCTACTACGTGGCCGAGCACGGTCTCGATCCGGATCGGGACATCAGCATCCGGGTGCTGCCGCCGCCGGAGATGGTCGCCAACCTGGCCGCCGGCAACGTGG
>PULM01000135.1 GCA_003552345.1 Ectothiorhodospiraceae bacterium | reverse complement strand
GAGGTGCACTGGGGGGTGTTCCTGCCCACGATCCTGGTGCTGACCGCCACCCTGATCCTTGCCCTCGCCCCGCTGGGCACCGTCGGGTACGTCGTGGCCACCATCCTTTACTTGATCGTGCTGCCCGGTACTGCGGCGCACTCGCTCAGCGTGTTCTTCAACACTGAGCTGGAGCTGACGCCGAGCGAGCTGATTGCCGGTACCGGCCTGATCGTGCGCACCTCCCGGGTCTTCGAGCGCGAGCACATCCAGGCCGTGGGTGTGTATTACGGCTGGCTCGGGCGCATCCTCGGTTTCGGGCGGCTGAGTGTCGTCTGCAAGGACGGCACCAACTTCAAGGTGCCCGGCATCATCGACCCGGACGGATTTCGGCATATCGTCCATCGGGGGCTCTAGACGCTGCGCTTCGCCCCGGCGGGGGCATCACGCGCCGGTGGGCGCAGCGGACCGGAGGTACGGGTCGAAAATCTGGCGCAGATCCACCCTCGCCTGCAGGCGCCGGCACAGCATGAAGGTGCCCATGAACTTGCGGTGTAGGAACAGGGTCTCCGAGACCGGTGACCCCGCCAGGCGGTCGCTGAAGAACAGCGTTCGCCCGCGGTGGTAGACCCGTTCGAACAGGTCCGAGGCCCCGAAGTCATAGGGGCCCTGGTGGCGCAGCGGCTCACTGGTCATTTCGAGCAGCTCGAGCAGCGCGGCGACCTGCTCCGCGGAGGCGTCGCGATCCAGGTACCCGAGTTCCCTTGAGCACGCCTCCAGGGTCGTGCGATTCCCTTCCTGCGCCGCCCGGCCCATGCGTCGGTAGACTTCCACCAGCTCGGGGCGGATGGCGTGTGTGGCGCCGAAATCGAGCAGTACCAGCCGTCCGCGCTCCGTATCGTAGAGGAAGTTGCTGAAGTTCGGGTCGGTCTGCACCAGCCGGAACTCAAAAAGCTCCCGCAACGCCAGGCGACTGAGCAGCGCCGCCGCGTGATCGCGTTGCTCAGCGGCCGCATCGCCTCGGTCGGCGAGCTGATCGACCGGCACGCCGTGGACGTAGTCCATGGCCAGGACCCGGGGCGTGGATAGATCCCGGTGGACGCCCGGAAGGATGATCTGCGGGTCGTCGCCGAGGGCGTGGTTGTAGGCCTCGAGGGCGTCGCCTTCCGCCTCGTAGTCGGCCTCCCGGTGCAGCTGTCGCCTGGCCTCATCGAGCAGGCTCTCCAGCTGCAGCCCGCGTGGCATGAGCCCGCTGTGCCGCAACACGAAGCCCAGGTTATCCAGGTCGCTGTCGATGCTCTCGCGTACGCCAGGGAACTGGATCTTGAGCGCCAGATCGCGCCCGTCGGCGGCCACGGCCCGATGGACCTGGCCGATGGAGGCGGCAGCGATGGGGGTGAAATCGAATTCGCGGAAGCGCTTCAGCCAGCCCTTGCCCAACTCGCGTCGAAGGACGCTGTCGAGCTGGCTCAGTGGCATGGAGTCGGCCTCATGGCGCAGTGTGCCCATGATCTCTGCCACCTCGGGGCCGAGGACGTCGGTGCCGTCCATCGACATCAGCTGCCCCATCTTCATCACCGCGCCGCGCATGCGCCCCAACCGCTCGGTGATGCGTCGGGCGTGGGCGGGCGAGAGCTCGATGCGCCCCTGCCCCTGGTCGCTGCTGGTCAGCCCGCGCAGCCCACCCCAGCCTAGCCCAAGGGCCATATCCCCGGTGGCCCGCCCCAGGTGATAGAGACGGCTCCACCGGTTGCTGGGTACGGCACGGCTGCGGCGGTCCTCACCGCCGCGGCTCATGCATCCTCGAGGGTTGAGAGCATGTACTCGATGGCCTTGATCAGATCTTGCTCATCGGCCCGTCCGCGGTAGGCCGGCATGGCGCCTTTACCCCGCAGGGTGGCGTCAAGGAGTTCGTCGATATCCCGTGAGCGATCCGCCCAGTCCGCCTGCTGTCCGGTCACCGGCGCGCCGGCGATACCGCGCTCATGACAGGAACGGCAGCTCGGTGCCGTGCCGCTGCGATAGATGGCCAGTCCGGGGTGGTCCTCATTGGCCTGTTCGCCGTGGCTGGCCACGGGCTCTGCCGTTGCCTGGTTCGCGTCCTGCGCAGGCTCGTCGGCGGCAACGCCATTGTGGTCGGCCTCTGACGCCGGTTCATCGTCCCGGGCAGCCTCCATGGGGTCCTCGGCCGGCTCGAAGCCCTCCTCCTCACCGGTTTCCGGGGTCTCTGGGCCCGATGACTCGTTGCAACCCGCCAGAGCCAGGAGGCCCGCAGCGATCAGCGCCAACATCCAATACCGCACGTGCATGGTGCACTCCTTTTGCTCAGTACCGGCATTCCTCTCCTTGGAGTTTAGGCGCACCGCGGCCTTCCGTCACGCCTTTCGGGGGGTGCCGGTGCCGGGACGTCGCGCCTCTGGCACCGGCGCGCCGGGAATCAGTAAGCTGTGCGGCAGTACCAACTCAGGGGGTGCCCATGCATTGGAGTCGCGAGTCCTGGATCGGGCTGGCCGCCGTGGTCTTCGCCCTGCTGATCTACTACCTGCTGCACTGGGTGGGCATGGCCTTCCTGGATGCCATCTGGGCCGGCCACGGTCTGGAGCGTGGTTCGCCGGTGGCGGTGCTGCTCGGCCCGCTGGTCCTGGCGCTGGTGCTGCTGGCGACGGCGGTGGTCGCCGCGGTGCCGGCGTGGGGGCTGCTGTTTGCGATGGGGGTCGGGCGCTTCCTCGGGCACCGGGCCGGCCTGTGGCCGCTGCTCGGTCTCAGTGCCCCGGAGGGCAAGGATCTGCGTGGGCACCTCGGCGGCGGTCGTCACGCGCTGCGCACCGGCCTGGAGGCCGTCGTAGGGGTCGGGCTGTTCCTGCCGCTGGGCGTCCTCTACGGGAGCATCCTGATCGCCGTGGGGGGTGGCGGCGCGCCCGGCGTTCTGGTGCAGGTCCTGGGCTACGGCCTGGGGTTCTTCCTCGCCTGGGTGACCCTGCGGCTGCTGGTCCGCTACTGGGGACGGGTGGACGCCCTGCAGGCGGATGCGTTGGCCTACGCCGAACGGGGGGCGCTGTGGCTGGAGTTCCTCGGCCAGCGCATCCTCCGCCAGCTCAACGGCGGTCGTCTGCCCCGGGAGTGAGGATTGGGCTCGTCGTCCCCGTCCTCGGGGAGCCCGTCTCCTGTCGGTAACTTTGACAGAACCGGCGTCATTCGTGTGCGCCCCGGCGCTCGAACCCCAAGAGCGGGGGCGCGGCTGCGGAAAAAATCGCTTCCCATCAGCCGGTTTGTGCCGGCCTCAGGCCAACAGGCCAGGGATGCCGTCGGTTGGCCCGAATCCTGTAAGGAGACCGACGGGGCCTTCTGCCCCCGTCCACTCTCGAACAGGAGGTTGAGTCGTGGCATCTTCCCTTGATCACACCCAAACTTTTTCCCTACGCCCGGTCCGTGTTGGCCGGGGTCGTGTTGCTGGCGAGCGCGCCGGTGGCATGGACCGCTCCGATACTCGTTGGATCCACGCTGTACAACGGCGCCGAATTCTCACTGGGTCTGGAGGAGCGCTCCGAGGCCGGGTACCGGTTCCATTACACCGCGGACTTCTCGGGCTGGCAGGCCGAGGAGAAGTCTCGTCAGCAGTACCTGGCCGGGATCTCTTTCAAGCCGAACACCGGGCGGGTGCCCGAGCGCTATGAACTCTTCGAGGCACCGGCCACGGACGGCAGCTGGCAGATCCGCTTGACGACGCTCAACAACGCGGGGGACACCGGGTGTGGTGATCCCGGGGGCGCCGAGAGTTTCATCTGTATCGATAACGACCATCTCTTCGAGCTCAGCACCACGGGTGGTGGCTCGTATCGATGGCTCGTGGATGTCGAGTACCAAAGCGCCCTGAGCATGGATCATTGGATGGACATGCCGATCCGGGCCGTATTCGCAAACTACGATGGCAACGGCCCTACCGGTCTCTCCGGATTGATGTCGGAGAATGTCAGCCTTCAATCCCCCAACGGCGAGGTGCCGGCCCCGGGCAGCCTGGCGCTGCTCCTCACCGGCCTGGCCGGGCTTGGGATGCTCAAGCTCCCGAGGGGGTAGGGCCATCCAATGAGATTGCCCTGACCAGTGGCGAGCCTGGGCGCCGTTTTTCAAGGACGGCGCCCGGATTAAAGACCCCATGGGTGGGCGGGCTGGAATGCCTCGTCACGTGTAGACTGGTGCGATTGTCACTGTCTGCGCGGAGAATCCATGGCTCGTTTTCAAAAAATCCTGATCGCCAATCGCGGCGAGATCGCGATCCGGATCATGCGTGCGGCGAATGAGCTCGGCAAGCGCACCGTCGCGATCTACGCCCAGGAGGATAAGCTCGGACTCCACCGCTTCAAGGCCGACGAGGCCTACCTGATTGGCGAGGGCATGGGGCCGGTCGAGGCCTACCTCTCCATCGACGAGGTCATCCGGGTCGCGAAGATGGCCGGGGCGGACGCCGTTCACCCTGGTTACGGGCTGCTCTCGGAGAACCCTGAGTTGGTCGACGCCTGCGAGCGCGCCGGTATCACCTTTATCGGGCCGCGGGCGGAGACGATGCGCGAG
>PULM01000127.1 GCA_003552345.1 Ectothiorhodospiraceae bacterium | reverse complement strand
GCCCTGGCCTACGCCGTGGCCAACGGCGGTGGCCGCTCCGGGATCATCGAGACCTCCTTCCGCGAGGAGACCGAGACCGATCTGTTCGGCGAGCAGACCGTGCTCTGCGGCGGCATCGCCGCGCTGATCGAGGCCGGCTTCGAGACCCTGGTGGAGGCCGGCTACGCCCCCGAGATGGCGTACTTTGAGTGCCTGCACGAGACCAAGCTGATCGTCGACCTGCTCTACGAGGGTGGTCTGGCGAACATGCGCTACTCGGTCTCGAACACCGCCGAGTACGGCGACTTCACCCGCGGCCCGCGGGTGATCAACGAGGAGTCCCGCGAGGCGATGCGCGAGATCCTCGAGGAGATCCAGAACGGCGAGTTCGCCAAGGAGTACGTGCTGGAGAACAAGGCCGGTGCGCCGACCCTGCACGCCCGCCGTCGTCTGTCCGCCGAGCATCCCATCGAGGAGGTCGGCGAGCGGCTGCGCGGGATGATGCCGTGGATCGCGGCCAACAAGCTGGTCGACCGCGACTGAACCAGCGTCCGCGGGTGGGGCGGGCCCCCCGGGCCCGCCCGCCGTCGACGCCCGGAGCCCTATGAATAAAAAGGTCCGTCGCCGCGGCATCTTCCTGCTGCCGAATCTGTTCACCACCGGGTGTCTGTTTTTCGGCTTCCTGGCCGTGATCTCCGCCATCGACGGCGAGTTTGGTCGCGCGGCGGTGGCCGTGCTGGTGGCCATGGTCTTCGACGGCCTGGATGGCCGGGTGGCGCGGCTGACCGGCACGCAGAGCGACTTCGGCGTGCAGTACGACTCCCTGGCCGATATGGTCAGCTTCGGCCTCGCCCCGGCGGCGGTGGCCTTCCTGTGGGCGCTGGGCAATACCGGCGCCGGCACACCCTGGGATAACGTCGGCTGGCTGGTGGCCTTCCTCTTCGTCGCCGGCACGGCGCTGCGCCTGGCGCGGTTCAACACCCAAAGCGGGGTGGATGACAAGCGCTACTTCCAGGGGCTGCCCAGTCCGGCGGCGGCCGGGGCGGTGGTCGGTCTGGTCTGGTTCGGCGACCGGGTGGGGCTCAGCGGCCTGGAGGCGGCCATCCCGGTGGGGGTGGTGGTGGTGCTGGCCGCGGTGCTGATGGTCAGCAACGTCCGCTACGAGAGCTTCAAGGAGCTCGACTTCCGCTACCGTGTGCGCTTTACATCGGTGGTCGGGCTGGTGCTGGCCATGGCCCTGGTGGCCCTGCACCCACCGACGGCCATCTGTCTCGGCTTTCTCACCTACATGCTCTCGGGGCCGGTCCTGACCGTGGCGCGGCTGCGCCGCCGGAGACGCCACCGGCGGGCGTGAACGCTTGCCCGGGCGGCGCTGCAACGATATATTCGAAAGCATCATGAACATCGGCCCGACCCAACCCACGCCCCATGTTCGCTGGCTGCGCTGCAGCGGCGCCGGGGGCGTGCGGCTGCTTAGCACCGCCCGCCTGCGCGGCGGGGATCGACTGTCGGCCTGACGGCCGACATGCACCTTCCCCATCACCGTTTCTGCATCGGCGCCCACGGCGGCGTCATCGACCGATTCCACGCGGCGGCAGTGGCCGCCCCGACACAGGGCTAAGCAGCCATGGGTGCAAGCGACCATCTCTACATCTTCGATACCACGTTGCGCGACGGGGAGCAGAGCCCCGGCGCCTCCATGACCCGCGAGGAGAAAGTGCGCATCGCCAAGGGTCTGGAGCGCATGCGGGTGGATATCCTCGAGGCCGGCTTCCCGGCGGCGAGCCAGGGCGATTTCGACAGCGTCCGGGCGGTGGCCGAGACCATCAAGGAGAGCCGGGTCTGCGCCCTGGCCCGGGCGCGGGATCCTGATATCCATGCGGCCGGTGAGGCGCTGGCGCCGGCCGAGGCCGGGCGGATCCACACCTTCATCGCCACCTCGCCGATCCACATGCAGAACAAGCTGCACATGACCCCGGATCAGGTGGTCGATGCGGCGGTGCATGCGGTGGGTCTGGCGCGGCAGCTGTGTGACGACGTGGAGTTCTCGCCGGAGGATGCCGGGCGCTCGGAGCACGACTTCCTCTGCCGGATCATCGAGGCGGCGATCGACGCCGGGGCGCGGACGATCAACATCCCGGACACCGTGGGCTACAACCTGCCCGAACAGTTCGGCGGGCTCATTCGCACCCTGCGCGAGCGCATCCCCAACTCCGATAAGGCGGTGTTCTCGGTGCACTGCCACAACGATCTGGGCGTGGCGGTGGCCAACTCCCTGGCCGCCGTGCAGGCCGGGGCGCGGCAGGTGGAGTGCACCATCAATGGCCTGGGCGAGCGCGCCGGCAACGCCGCGCTGGAGGAGGTGGTCATGGCGGTGAAGACCCGCCAGGACGTCTTCCCCTGTACGACGCGGATCAACGCCCGGGAGATCGTGCCCACCTCGAAGCTGGTGGCCAACATCACCGGCTTCCACGTACAGCCGAACAAGGCCATCGTTGGCGTCAACGCCTTCGCCCACGAGTCGGGCATCCACCAGGATGGTGTGCTCAAACACCGCGAGACCTACGAGATCATGCGCGCCGAGGATGTGGGCTGGCACACCAACCGCATGATCCTGGGCAAGCACTCCGGCCGCAACGCCTTCCGCTCGCGGCTCGAGGAGCTGGACATCCACCTCGACTCCGAGGAGCAGCTCAACGAGGCGTTCGCCCGGTTCAAGGCGCTGGCCGACAAGAAGCACGAGATCTTCGACGAGGATCTGCAGGCGCTGGTCACCGAGGCCGGCGCGGCGCTGGAGAACGAGCGGATCAAGCTGCTCAGCCTCCACGTCTGCTCGGAGACCGGTGAGACGCCGGAGGCCTCGGTCTCGCTGCTGATCGACGGCGAGGAGAAGAAGGCCGTGGCCCCGGGCAGTGGCTCGGTGGACGCCTCGCTGATGGCCATCGACTCGCTGGTCCAGTCGGGCACGGAGTTGCTGCTCTACTCGGTGAACAACATCACCTCGGGTACCGACTCCCAGGGCGAGGTGACCATCCGCCTGGAGCGCGGCGGCCGGGTGGCCAATGGGCAGGGGGCGGATATCGATATCGTCATCGCCTCGGCGAAGGCGTATATCAATGCCCTGAACAAGATCCTGGCCGCGCCGGATCGTCGCCACCCGCAGGCCGGGGACGTCTAGGGCGTGGATACGCGGCGGCTGAAGTACCTGCGCCGCCTGGGGGTCGACTGCTACATCCCCCGCGGCGCGGCCGTGCTGGAGCCGGCCCCGGCGACGATGCCGGCTCCAGCCGGCACCGCCGGTGGCGCGCCGGGCCGGACGGCGAGCAGTGGCCATCCGCCGCAGGGCGGTGCCCGGCAGAATGCCGAGCCGGAGGGGGCCGCTGCGCCGGCTGCCTCGGTGCCCGCCGGCGGGGCGCAAACGCAGCCGGCCGCAGCGGCGTTCGAGCCCGCCGCCCCCGCGACGCCGGCCGATCCGAGCAACGACTGCGATGGCCTCGACTGGGACGCCCTGGCGGCGCGGGTGGCCGGGTGTCACGCCTGCAAGCTCTGCGAGGGGCGCACGCAGACGGTCTTCGGGGTCGGCGATCGGCAGGCGGATCTGGTGATCATCGGCGAGGGGCCTGGCGCGGAGGAGGACCGTCAGGGTGAGCCTTTTGTCGGTCGCGCCGGCAAGCTCCTCGATGCCATGCTCGCCGCCATCGATCGCGGCCGCGACCGCGGCGGGGTCTACATCGGCAACATCGTCAAGTGCCGGCCGCCGGGCAATCGCGACCCACGGCCCGACGAGGTGGCCGCCTGCGCCCCCTACCTGCGCCGGCAGCTCGAGCTCCTGGAGCCGAAGGCCATCGTCGCCCTCGGGCGGGTGGCAGCACAGCAGTTGCTGGAAACGAAAGCACCGCTGGCCAAGCTGCGCGGGCAGCTCCACCATTACGGCGAGCAGTCGATCCCGGTCTGGGTGACCTACCACCCGGCCTACCTGCTGCGCTCCCCCGGTGAGAAGGCCAAGGTGTGGCAGGATCTCAGGCGGATCCGTGCGCTGGTGGAAAACGACTCGGTGCCCAAGCAGGTGGGATAGGGCAGCGGCCTATGCTCAGGGCCTGCCGCGTTGCCGTCGGATCTCGCTGGTGCTAGCGTCGAAGCCATGACTTCCGTTGTCGAACTCTACGAGCAGCTGGCCTCTGCGCCTGACGATAAAACGCGCGCGCGTCTGATTGCGGAGGCGTTCGAGCGTATGGAGGAGCGCTACCCGGAGGTCAAGGACCTGGCGACACAGACGCACCTGCGCGAGACGGAACTGCGGTTGCAAAAGGAGATCGAGCAGCTGCGCTCCAGCGTCTTGCGTTGGCTGGCCGGTCTACTTGCCGGGCAGACGGCCGTGATCCTGGCGGCGATCTTCGCGATCGCACGGATGCAGTAGTGCTTCCGGGGCTGCCCATAACAAGCAAGAAACAGCCATGGCGGATTCAATCGGCAAACCCCGGCCGATGACCTACGAGGATCTCCCTACGGTGTTCGCCATCGAGCAGCGGTCGGTGGCCTATCCGTGGAGTATGCGGATCTTCCGCGACTGCATGGCGGCCGGCTACGGCTGTTT
>PULM01000185.1 GCA_003552345.1 Ectothiorhodospiraceae bacterium | reverse complement strand
GAATTCCGTGGCTGAAAGCCACGGCCTCATAATTGAGCCTATTCTGAGTCCCGCCAATTACCCGGTGCGCAGGAGCGGATTCAGTCCTGCGCGAAGCCCGGCAGGTGGAACGCCGCTGCCTCGGAGACCTCCTGCAGGCCGCACTCCCTGGGGATCGGGGGCGGGGCGCCGGCGAGCACCTCCAGGACGGTCCGGACGCCGCCGGCGAGGGCTTCCAGGTGGTAGCCCCCCTCCAGCACAAAGGTCAGTCGGCCCTCGCAGTGCCGGTCGGCGATCCCTTGAACCACACCGGTCAGGGCGCCGAAGCCGGCGAAGGTGGCGTTGAGGGCCAGGTCGAACTGGTGTGCGTCGAAGCCGGCCGAGACCAGCACCAGGTCCGGCTGGAACCAGTCCGCTGCCGGCACCAGGATGTCGTTGAAAGCGCTGATCAGGGCCGCATCACCGGCGCCCGCCGGCAACGGGACGTTGACGATGGTGCCTTCGCCCAGCCCTGCGCCCACCTCGGCGAGGTTGCCGCTGCCCGGGTAGAAGGGGGCGGAGCGGTGGGTGTCGAAGAGCATGACATCCGGATCGGCGAAGAAGATCTCCTGGGTGCCGTTGCCGTGGTGGGCGTCCCAGTCGATGATTAGTACGCGGTTGCAGCCGAGTTCTGCCTGGGCGTGCGCTGCGGCGACCGCGACGTTGTTGAAGAGGCAGAAGCCGCGGGCGCGGGTCGGTTCGGCGTGGTGCCCGGGCGGGCGGACGAGGGCGAATGAGCTGCGGGTCTCGCCGCGTACCACTGCCTCGACGGCAGCGGTGGCGGTGCCGGCAGCGACCATGGCGGCCTCGAGGCTGCCCGGTGAGACGGCCGTGGTATCCACGTCCACCCATGCGTTCTGGCCGCGCAGTCCGGTGATGGTGTCCAGAAAAGAGGCGGTGTGCACACGACCCAGTTCGGTCAGGGTGGCGGCACGGCCGGCCTGGAAGTGGAGTCCGGGCACTGCGGCGTGTTCCAGCGCGTCCAGGACGGCGCGGACACGCCCCGGGTGCTCCGGGTAGGCCCACTTCAGGCCCGAGCCGCCGAGGAGCTCGCGCACCCGGCGATCAAGCCGTCCGGGCAGGAACGCAGCCCCGACGTCCGGGTGGTGCTGCAGCACCCGGTCGTCGTAGAAGAGCGTGACCCGTCTTTGCTCGTGGGCCGCCGCCGGCAAAGGGGCCGAAGCGGTGTCGATCTTGCGAGTGGTCATAGGAGCAGTATATGACCAGCGAGCGGCGGGCGTTGGGACAGCGCGGCCGGCGTGAGGTCGGCTCAGAAGGGCCACACCCACGGGATCACGGCCAGCGCTACGGCGCCGGTGACCAGGTTCAGCGGCAGGCCGGCGCGCAGGTAGTCGGTAAAGTGGTAGCCGCCGGGGCCGTAGACCATCAGGTTGGTCTGGTAGCCCATGGGGGTGGCGAAGCTTGCCGAGGCGGCGAGCATGATGGCGACGGCGAAGGGCAGGGCGCTCACGCCCAGATCCCCGGCCACCGAGCCGGCGATGGGGACCATCAGCACCGCCGCCGCGTTGTTGGTGATCACTGCGGTGAACAGCGCCGTGGCGAGGTAGATCATGGCCAGGTTCAGCCACGGGCTGTCGCCGGCGAGGTTGAGCAGGCCGCCGGCGATGGCGTGGGCGAGCCCGGTCTGCTCCATGGCAGCGCCGATGCCGAAGGCGGCGGCGATGGTCAGGATCACCGACCAGTCGATGGCCTGCCGGGCGGCGTTCAGCGTCAGGCAGCGGGTGGCCAGCAGCGCCGCGCCGGCGGCCAGGGCGCCCTCGAGCATGGACAGCCAGCCGACGCCGACGACACCGAGCATCGTGCCGAGGATCCCCAGCGCCACCCAGGCCCGGTCGTGGCGGGGCACGGCGGAGCCCTCGATGGCGCGGACCAGGAGGAAGTCACGGGCGTTGCGCTGGCGCTCGACGAAGCCCTCGCCGGCCTCGATCAGGAGGGTGTCGCCGGGGCGCAGGACGATGTCACCGATCTTGCCGTCGACCCGCTCGCCATTGCGGGCGACGGCGATGACCACGGCGTCGTAGCGGGTCCGGAAGCGGCCGTCGCGGACCGTCCGGTTGGCCACCGGGCAGGTCTCCGAGACCACCACCTCCACCAACCGGCGGTCGGAGCGGCGGCCGTCGAGCTTGAAGACCTGGTCGGTGGCCGGCGTCAGCCCGCGGATCTTCTGCAGCTCGACCACCGAGTCCACCACGCCCACGAACACCAGCCGGTCGCCCCCGCGCAGGCTCTCCCGCGGCGAGACGGCGGGCAGGATCTCACCGTTGCGGTCGATCTCCATCAGGTAGCACCCCGGCAGATGACGCAGCCCGGCCCGCTCAATGGTCCGTCCGACCAGCGGGCCGTCGGCCTCGACGATCATCTCGACGGTGTACTCCCGCGGGTCCTCCAGGGTCTCGGCGGCGGGGCGGCGGTCGGGCAGCAGCCAGCGGCTGGTGGCGAAGAGAAAGGCCAGCCCGGCGATGAGCACGGGTATACCCACCCAGGCCAGTTCGAAGAGCATCAGCCCCTCGCCGGTGCGTTGCTCCAGGGCGCCGTTGACCACCAGGTTGGTGCTGGTGCCGATGAGTGTGCAGGTGCCGCCGAGCATGGCGGCGTAGGACAGCGGCAGGAGGAGTTTCGACTCGGCGAGGTTGTGCTTGCGTGCCCAATCCCCCACCGCCGGGATGAGCATGGCCACCACCGGGGTGTTGTTGAGGAACGCCGAGAAGCCGGCCACCGGCAGGGTGAGGCGGCGCTGGGCGTCGAACAGCGAACGCGGCCGGCCCAGCATGCGGGTGCTGATCCACTGCACCCCGCCGGTCTCGCGGATGCCGGCGACCACTACGTAGAGGGTGGCTACGGTCAGTACGCCCGGGTTGGAGAGGCCCTCGAAGGCTTCTCTGGGCCCGATCACGCCGCTGACCAGGAGCACGGTCACCGCCCCGAGGAAGGCCATATCCGGTGCCAGGCGGGTGGTGATCAGGCTGGTCAGCAGGGCGACGACGACCACGGCCGTCAGGTACGCCTCCCAGCCCATGACTAGATCGCCCCGCGCTGCCGGAGGGCCTGCAGGAGGTGTTCGGTGGCGGTCTCGACGCTGTCCCGGTCGGTGTCGATGATCAGGTCCGGGTCGTCCGGCGCCTCGTAGGGGTCGTCGATGCCGGTCATCCCCTGGAGCTCGCCGCGCCGCGCGCGGGCGTAGAGGCCTTTGGGGTCGCGCTGCTCGCAGGTGGCCAGCGGGGCGCGGACGTGGACCTCCAGGAAGCGTTCGGCGCCGATGGCCTCGCGCACCCGGGCACGGTCCTCGCGATAAGGCGATATGAAGGCGGTGATCACGATCAGGCCGGCATCGAGCAGCAAGCGGGTGACCTCGCCGATGCGGCGGATGTTCTCCTGCCGCCCGGCGGCGGAGAGGTCCAGGTCCCGATTGAGCCCGTGACGGATGTTGTCGCCGTCGAGCAGGAAGCTGTGTCGCCCCCGCTCATGCAGGGCGTGCTCCAGGGCGTTGGCCAGGGTCGACTTGCCGGAGCCGGAGAGGCCGGTCAGCCAGACCGCCACGGGCCGTTGCCCGAGGGCCGCGGCGCGGTCCTCGGGGCGGATACGGGTCTGGTGCCAGACGAAATGAGGCTGCTCCGGCATGGCGGTACGGTCACCGGGCTCAGACGAAGGTGAGCCAGTCGGTGTGCGCCGGATCACGCCCCTCGACCACCGCGAAGTACCGCGACTGCAGTCGCTCGGTGATCGGGCCGCGGTGCCCGGGGCCGATGGTGCGGCCGTCGAGCTCGCGGATCGGTGTGACCTCGGCGGCGGTGCCGGTGAAGAAGGCCTCGTCGGCGATGTAGACCTCGTCGCGGGTGATCCGCCGCTCGCGCACCTCGATGCCCTCCTCGGCGGCCAGGCGCAGGATGGTGTCCCGGGTGATGCCCTCCAGCGCCGAGGTGAGCGCCGGGGTGTGGAGCACGCCGTCGCGGACCATGAAGAAGTTCTCGCCGGAGCCCTCGCAGACGAACCCGTCCACGTCGAGCAGCAGGGCCTCATCGCAGCCGGCCCGGGCGGCCTCCTGCACGGCAAGCATCGAGTTCATGTAGTTGCCGTTGGCCTTGGCGCGGCACATGGCGATGTTCACGTGGTGGCGGGTGAACGAGCTGGTCTGCACGCGGATGCCGCGCTCGCGGTTTTCGGCGCCGAGGTAGGCGCCCCATTCCCAGGCGGCGACCATGGTATGGGTGCGCAAGCCGTCGGCGTGCAGTCCCATGCCCTCGGAGCCGTAGAACGACATGGGCCGGATGTAGGCGCTGGACAGGCCGTTGCGGCGGACCGCATCGATGCACGCCTGGTTGATCGTCTCGGGCGTGTGGGCGATCTCCATGCCGAGGATCTTGGCGGAGTTGAACAGCCGCCGGGTGTGCTCGTGCAGGCGGAAGATCGCCGGCCCCTGATCGGTGGTGTAGGCCCGCAGCCCCTCGAAGACGCCCATGCCGTAGTGCAGGGTGTGGGTCAGGCAGTGGACCCGGGCCTCGCGCCAGGGCAGCATCTCACCATCGAGCCAGATGGAACCGTCGCGATCGGCGAAGGACATGG
>PULM01000228.1 GCA_003552345.1 Ectothiorhodospiraceae bacterium | reverse complement strand
CGCGAGATCTTCGAACTCCAGGACGTGCGCACCAACGTGGTCAACAACCGCCTGGTGGCCATCGTCCGCGACAAGGCCATGCCGCTGTTCTTCCTGGAGCGCTGGCTCAGCCAGGCCGGTGAACCGGTGCTGACCACCAAGCGCGAGATGGCCAACGGCGAGGAGGGCGAGGATGAGCGCCAGGTGATCACGGTGATCGTCGGCAACCAGGCCGTCGGCTTCGTGGTTGATGAGGTCATCGGCCTGGAGGAGGTCGTCATCAAGCCCCTGGGTGCGTTGCTCCACGGCCTGCCGGGGCTGGCCGGTTCCACCATCACCGGCGACGGGCAGATCGCGCTGATCGTCGATATCCCGAGCCTGATCAAGGCCTACGGCAAGCGGTTGTAGGCCCTCGGCGCGGGGCGCGCGTCGCTGGCAGAGGAGGAGTGGGTGAGCATACGGGTTCTGGTGGTCGACGACTCCGGCTTCTTCCGCCGCCGCATCCGCGCCATGGTCGAGCAGGACCCGCGACTGGAGGTCTGCGGCGAGGCCGGTGACGGTCGTCAGGCCGTCTCCCTGGCCCAGCGCCTGTGCCCGGATGTAATCACCATGGACATCGAGATGCCCGAGCTCGACGGCATCTCGGCGGTCCGCGAGATCATGCAGCGCCGGCCCACCCCGGTGTTGATGTTCTCCTCCCTCACCCATGAGGGCGCCCGGGCGACCATCGAGGCCCTCGAGGCCGGCGCCGCCGACTTCATCCCCAAGCGCTTCGCCGATCTCTCCGGAGACATGGAGGCGGTCCAGCGTCAGCTCTGTGAGCGGCTGGTGGAGCTTGGCGGGGGGCGCCGCGGCGGCGGAGCCCGGGGCGGCCAGGCGGCCGCCTCCCAGGCCCGTTCCAGCGCCCCGGCGCCGGCGACCGACGGCGAAGCTTCCCAGGCCCGGCGTACCCCGGCCCCACCGTCGCCCCGGACCAGGCGGGGCGGTGAGCCCCCAACCGAGCCCTCGGCCCCGGCGGCCGAGTCGGCCAGCGCGCCCAAGGCCGAGCCCCGGCGCAGTACCCGCGGCGGTCCGCGGCTGGCCGATCTGCAAGCGGTGGTCATCGGCTGTTCCACCGGCGGGCCGGTGGCCCTGCAACGAGTGCTGACCCGGCTGCCGGCGGACTTCCCGGTGCCCGTGCTGGTGATCCAGCACATGCCGGCCTCCTTTACCCCGGCCTTCGCCGAGCGGCTGAACGAACTCTGCCAGGTGCGCGTGAGCGAGGCGGATGACGACGACCTGCTGCGCCCGGGAGAGGTCCTGCTCGCCCCCGGCGGTCGGCATCTGGGGGTGCGCGGTCGCAGTGGCGCGCTCAGCGTCTACACCTACGAAGGCCCCAGCGACCACCACTACAAGCCGAGCGTGGACATCGCCTTCAGTGAGCTCGCCCGCCTGGCCCCGGGCGGGGTGCTGGGCATCGTGCTCACGGGCATGGGTTCTGATGGCGCCAAGGGGGCTCAGCGGCTCAAGGACAATGGTTGCTGGGTATGGAGCCAGGACGAGGCGAGCAGCGTCATCTACGGGATGCCTGCAGCGGTGGCCCGGGCCGGGCTCAGTGACCAGGTGTTGCCCCTCGATCGGATCGGAGACGAGCTGGCCCGCCTTCGCTAGCGGGCAGGATCGCAGGCTTATGCGCATCTGGACGGTAGCCAATCAGAAGGGCGGCGTTGGCAAGACCACGGTGGTCACCAGCCTTGCCGGGCTGCTTGCCCAGCGCGGTGCTTCGACCCTGGTCGTCGATCTCGACCCCCACGGCTCGCTGACCAGCTACTTCGGCTACGACCCGGAGGAGGTCGAGCCGAACCTCTACGAGCTCTTTCGCCACCAGGGCCGGTCCATCGACCCCGACGCGATGAGCGTTCCCACGGCGGTGGAGGGGCTGCACCTGCTGCCGGCATCCACCTCGCTGGCGACCCTGGACCGGCAGCTGGGTAGTCGCAAGGGCATGGGTCTGGTGATCCGCCGCGGCCTGAGCGCCATGGCCCACCGTTTCGACTACACCCTGCTCGACTGCCCGCCGATGCTTGGCGTGCTGATGGTCAACGCCCTGGCCGCCTGCGATCGGCTGATCGTGCCGGTGCAGACCGAGTTTCTGGCCCTCAAGGGGCTGGAGCGGATGGTTCATACCCTGGAGATGATCGAGCGCTCGCGACCGCGTGCCCTGCCGTACACCATTGTGCCGACCCTCTACGACCGGCGGACCCGGGCCGCGACCCGGGCCCTGGAGGAGTTGCAGCAGCGTCACGGCGAGCGGGTCTGGCCCGGTGCCATCCCGGTGGATACCCAGTTCCGCGAGGCCAGCCGCGAGGGCTTGCCGCTGACCGTTATGCAGCCCTGGTGCCGCGGCAGCCTCGCCTTCCGCAAGCTGCTCGAGCACCTGAACCGCAGCGAGCATCAGCGTGATACCGAGGTGGCCGGTCATGTCTGAGGACGACCCGCGACACGGTCTGCCGGATCATCAGCACGCCCTCGGCGAGTACCTCCAGGCGCTTCTCGATGACGTCGAGGAGTACAACCCGGACGCCGAACCACCGGAGGGCGAGCCGCCGGTTTCGAGTGGCCCCACGCCGTCATCAGCGCCCTCCTCGCCGCGGCCGGCGTCGCCGGCCGCGGAACCGGAGCCGGCTCCCGCGCCGCCGGCTGCAGCCGCCGAACCGGATCGCTCCGCGGGTCGTAAGGCACCCAGCCGCCCGGTGGCCGAGCGCCCGCGCATGCCACAGGCGCCGCCGCCCACTGTTGCGCCCGCGCAGCCCGAGCCAGAGCCCGAGTCGCCGCCGGCGAAGGTCCAGCCTCCGCCCAGGCCGGCGTCGGAGGGCGGCGGTAGCGGGCCGGTGCCCCCGGCGGACCCCACGCCGGCGTGGGCGCGCCCCTTCTTCCAGGCGCTGACCCTGCATGTGGGTGCGCTGCGCCTGGCGGTGCCGCTGGTCAAGCTCCACCGCGTGGTGCCCTGGGAGGAGCCCGATGAGGTGGAGCCCACCGTCGGACAACCGGCGTGGATGCATGGGCTGCTCGATCATCGCGGGCAGTACGTGCAGGTGGTGGACACCGCCGAGCTGGTGCTGCCCGAGGAGCGCCGGCCCCCGCTCGAGGAGCGCCGCGCCGGGAAGATCATCATCGTCGGCGATGGCAACTGGGGCCTCGCCTGCCGTGAGGTGGGGGCGGTGCTCAAGCTCACGCCCGAGCAGGTGCAGTGGCGCTCGGCCGAGGGTCGGCGGCGCTGGCTGGCCGGTACCGTGCGCGAGCACCTCTGTGCCCTGGTGGATACCGACGCCTTTGCCGATATGCTCGAGCGCGAAGGTGGCATCGGCGGTACCCTGGCCGCATTCGCCACCGGGGGGCAGAATGGCCCCGCCGGCTCCCGTTAAACCCGCAGCGAGGGGGATTCATGGCTTACGAACAGGCACAGTATGAGGAAGACGCCGAGCTCGCCGAGGGGCCGACCTCTCAGTGGGTGACCTTCAAGCTCGGCAATGAGCACTACGGCATCAATGTGATGCAGGTCCAGGAGGTTCTGCCGCTCTCGGAGATCGCGCCGGTGCCCGGTGCCCCGGAGTTCGTGCTGGGTATCATCAATCTGCGCGGCAAGGTGGTCACGGTGATCGACACCCGGCTGCGCTTTGGCATGCGTTCGCGGGAGTCGGACAAGCAGAGCCGGATCATTGTCATGGAGGTGGCGGAGAACGTCGCCGGGATCCTGGTCGACAGCGTGGATGAGGTGGCCAGCGTCCGCGAGGCGCAGATCGACACGGCACCGAACGTTGGCAATGAGGAGTCGTCGCGCTACATCTACGGGGTGGTCAGCCGCGAGGATGGGCTGCTGATCCTGGTCGATGCCAACAAGCTCCTGACCGAGGACGAGTGGCAGGAGGTCGCTGCCCTCTGATCCGCGGTCGCCCCGCCCGCCGGCGGGCCTCCCGAGATGTGCGGGGCTGCCGCGGTGTGGGGCCTGCCGCCGCGCGGATGTGCGCGCCCCGCCTGCGGCGGGGTCCCCTGCGCTGCTCGCCCCGCCGGGGCCGCTCGCTCAACTCGCGGCGCTAACGCGCCGCTCGGACAAGACCTCGCTGATGAGCGCGAACCGGTAAAGGTTCGCGCTCATCCCCCGTCGGGGCTGCGCGGCTCGGCGCGCCCAAATGCGCGGCGGCAGGCCCCACACCGCGGCAGCTTCCGTCTCCAACCTCACCGAACCCGCCGGCGGGCGGGGTGCCGCGGGCGCGCTACGACTCGCGCCGGACCGAGGGCGGGCGCTCAGGCTGGATCTCCGCCGTCTTCACTCGATTGCCCTGGGTCTGCACGATGGTCACCGGATAACCGTCGATGAGCAGACTCGTGCCCGCCTCGGGGATCGACTCCAGCCGCTCCAGGATCAGCCCGTTGAGGGTCTTCGGCCCGCTGGTGGGCAACTCCCAACCCAGCACCCGATTCAGCTCCCGGACCGTCGCGCTGCCCTCGACCAGGTACGTCCCATCCTCCTGCCGCGTGATCGAGCGGGTCAGCGTGCCCGGATCCGTGGTGAACTCGCCGACGATCTCCTCCAGGATATCGTCGAGCGCCGCTAGGCCGAGGATCTCGCCGTACTCATCCACCACCAGCCCGACGCGCTCGCGCTGGCGCTG
>PULM01000036.1 GCA_003552345.1 Ectothiorhodospiraceae bacterium | reverse complement strand
GAGGCTGGAGAGCCGTCCACCGCGGCCGCCGGCCATGATCAACGCGAGGGTCTCGCGCGTCAGCCGGCTGACGAAACGCGGGTTGCGCTCAAGGAACATGCGACCTCCGGGGCGGGCTCGAGTCCGATCAGGATATAAGCGCGGTGCGGCAATGCCAACGGCTCCCCTGTCCGGGTTGCGGGAAATCGCTTATGGGTTACGCTGACGACTGGAGATTCAAACGCAGGGTCGCGGCCCCCGGCACGGAACCGGGCGGAGGGAGCAGTCTTGGACAGACCACCACCCAAGGAAGCGGTCGAGGTCCCGGTCGAGGACTTGCGCCCGGGCATGTACCTCGTCGATCTGGGCGTGCAGTGGGCCATGCACCCGTTCCTGTACAACCAGTTCGAACTCGACCAGCCGAGCATCGACAAGATCCGCGCCATGGGCCTGAAGCAGGTGCGGATCGACCCGCACCGCAAGCGCCCCCCCCCTGCCAGCGAGGCCAAGCAAGCCGCCGAATCGAGCCGGCGGCGCTCCACCCGGGCCAAAAACGACGACGGGCGGCAGCGGACACGACAGATCACCCAGGAGGCCCGCTCGGCGGTGCGCGACCTGCTGCGCGATGCCCGCGCCGGCCGGGCCCTGCGCATGCAGGACATCGACGCGGTCAGCGAAGAGCTTGCCGCGGCCCTGCGCGAACACCCCGACACGATGCTCGCCTTCGGGCGCCTGCGCTCCCGCGACCACTACACCTACCAGCACAGCGTCAACGTCGGGGTGCTGCTGATGGCCTTCGCGCGGCACCTGCGCATGCCCGAGCGGCACGTGCGCGCACTGGGCTCCGCCGGCATGGTGCACGACATCGGCAAGGTCCTGCTGCCCAACGGCATCATCTCCAAGCCGGGGCCGCTGACCGACGAGGAGTACCAGCGGGTCAAGGAGCACACCTGGCGCGGCGCCGAGCTGCTGCGCGAGACGCCCCATGCCACCCCCCTGGCCGTGCGCATGGCCGAGGAGCACCACGAGCGCATCGACGGCTCCGGCTACCCCCACGGCCTGAGCGGCCGCCAGCTGAGCATCGAAACGCGGATGGCCGCGATCATCGACGTCTACGACGACGTCACCGCCATCCGTGCCTACCACCGGGGCCGCCCGCCCACCGAAGGGCTGCGCATCATCGCCCAGGACGCCGGCCAGGGCCTGGACGAGGACCTGGTCCGGCGGTTCGTACGCTGTGTCGGGATCTACCCGCCCGGGACCCTCGTACGCCTTTCCTCCGAGAAGCTCGCCGTGGTCCTGGAATCCTGCGACCGGCCTGCCGACAAACCCCGGGTGCGGGTGATCTACGACATCAATGCCGAGCGCACGGTCGAGCCACCGCCCACCCTGGACCTCTACCGCGGCCACCCCGGCCACCGCATCGAGCGCTCCGAGGATCCCGCCTCGTGGGCCCTGCCGCCGGAGTTCTTCCTGTAGCCGTTTCCCTTAGAATGGGCGGTTCATTCATCCACCGGCCCGCCCATGGAACTGCTGATCAAGTACTCCATCGTCTTCCTGCTCGCCGCCACGCCGTGGGTCGAACTCATGGTCGTCATCCCCATGGGCGCGGCCATGGGCCTGTCGGTCACGCCGCTGACGGTGGTCGCGTTCATCGGCAACGCCCTGCCGGTGTTCGCCATCATCGCCCTATTCCGCTGGTGGGAGCGCCGCCGCGGGCCGGTGCGCCGACGCTGGAGCGCCCGGGCCACCCGGGTCTGGGACCGCTACGGACTGCCCGGGCTGGCGCTGCTCGGGCCGGTGCTCACCGGCATCCACCTGGCCGCGGTGATGGCCCTGGCCCTGGGGGCCTGGCGACGGCAGACGGCGCAGTGGATGATCGCCAGCCTGGCGATCTGGGCCGTGATCACCGGGCTGGTGACCGCGGTCGGGGTGGAGTGGCTGACCCAGGCGGACTGAGCGTCGCAGCGATGAGCGCGCGCAAGATCATTCACATCGACATGGATGCCTTCTACGCCTCGGTGGAACAGCGGGACGACCCCACGCTGCGCGGCCGGCCGGTGGTGGTGGGCGGCTCACCGGAAGGCCGCGGGGTCGTCGCCGCGGCCAGCTACGAGGCGCGCGCCTTCGGCATCCGCTCGGCGCAGCCGGCGGCCCGGGCCCGGCGGCTGTGCCCGGAGGCGATCTTCCTGCGCCCGCGCTTTGACCACTACCGGGCCATCTCGCGGCAGATCCACGGCATCTTCGCCGACTTCGCCACCACCATCGAGCCCCTCTCGCTGGACGAGGCGTACCTGGACGTCACCGGCTCACCGCGCTTCCACGGCTCCGCCACCCACATGGCGCAGGCGATCCGCCGGCGCATCCGCGAGGAGACCGGCCTGACGGCATCGGCGGGGGTGTCGTACAACAAACTGCTGGCCAAGCTGGCCTCCGACGAGGGCAAACCCGACGGCCTCTACGTCGTCCCGCCGGCGGACGGCCCGGGCTACGTCGCCGTGCAGCCGATCCGCCGGCTCCACGGCGTCGGGCCGGCCACTGCAGCGCGGCTCGAGCGGCTGGGCATCGAGCAGGTCGGGGACCTGCTCGACTGGGAGTTGGCCGACCTGCACGTGCACCTCGGCAACCGCGCCGGCACCCTCCACGACGCCGCCCGCGGCATCGATCACCGGCCTGTGCGAGCGCGGCGTCCACGCAAATCCATCGGCGCCGAGCGCACCTTCGCCGAGGACACGCGGGATCCGGCGCAACTGCACCAGCGGCTGGAGCCGCTGATCCACAAGGTGGCCACCAGCATGGAGAGCCACGGCGTGGTGGCGCGGACGGTGACGCTCAAACTGCGCTATGCGGACTTCGAGTTGATCACGCGGCGGGTCTCACCGGCCCGACCGGTGGCCGGGGCGAAGGACATCGAGGCGCTGATCCCCGCACTGCTGGCGGAGACGGAGGCCGGCATCCGGGCGGTGCGGCTGCTCGGTGTGAGCCTCTCCGGGCTGCAGCCGCGGCAGAGGGAGCAGGATCTTTTTAACGACCTGACCTGACGCAGACGCGCCCACCACCCTGGCGCTTGGCCTCGTACATGGCCTCGTCGGCGCGGGCAATCACCTCGCGCACACCCTCTCCGGGCTGCCAGGCGCTCACCCCGATGCTCGCCCGACACCCACCTGGCATCCGCGGCCACTGCGCAAGGCGCTGGGCGAGCGCATGGGCCAACGCCTCGCCCCCGGCCAAGTCGGTGTCCCGGCAGAGAATCACGAACTCGTCGCCGCCCCAGCGCGCCACCGCATCGGCCTCGCGTACGCGCCGACGCAGCATTCTGGCCACCTGCTGCAGGGCCCGATCCCCGGACTCGTGCCCCTGCTCATCATTCAGCGCCTTGAAGTCATCGAGATCCAAGAAGACCAGGCTGACCGGGACCCCGGAACGCCGCGCCCGCTCCAACTCCACGAGCAAGGCCTTCTCAAAGCCGCGCCGGTTGCTCACCCCGGTCAGCCAGTCGGTATGCAGCTGCTGGTCCAGCGCCTCGATGCGCTGCTCCATGGCCTCTCGGGCGCGGTTGTAGCGTTCCTCGACCATGCGCAGCTCGCGCACGGCCCCGGCCATCCCCCGCAGGCGCATCGGCGCCCCGACCTCGATGGACCGGGCGGCCTCCTGCAACGGAGTGACCAGTTGCCGGCGCAACCACAGGCCGAACAAGCCCACCACGGTGAAGCCTGCCCCGGCTGAGATGAGCGCCACAAGGTAGGTCGACGTGCCAGCCGGTGCTTGCCCGCCCCCGGGCATGCGCAGCAGGCCGGGGAGCGACGGGTCGGCGGCGAGCAGAGCGGGATGCGTGCGGGCCGGTTCAGCAGCGTGGCTCTCTGGGCCGAGATACGTCCCGGCCGCGGTGAAGGCGACACCGAAAACCAGGGCAAGACCCAGCCCACCGAAGACGATCAGGGAACACAGCGGGATCCCTCGCACGCAAACCACCTCGGAAGTCCATTCCAGAACGCTGGCGGATCCAGGCTCCACCCTGCCCCAGCTGGCCGAAGTCAGGGCAGTACAGCCCCCCGTATCGGGCCGAACCGACAGGCAGAAGCCTGCGTGCCCGAAACTGCACTGCCCTGACTTCGGCCAGCTTTCGAAACGGATCGTATCCCCCCGCGCAGGCCGATGGCCATGCGCAGGAGGCGAGTCGTCCAAATCACTAGACAGTTGAAGCGTTTTCCCCACTATAAAAAAGGGAAAGAGCCAACTACCCTTGTAAGGGAGAAATCACCACATCCAACAGCTGACCCACGGAAGACGAACCTCCAAGCTCATGCAGACGGAACTTGAGCAGTACATCCGCAAGACCGCCCGGGAACGCGGGCTCCCGCTGGCCGAACTGGCCCGGCGGGCGGGCATGAGCCGCCAGGCCCTCTACGACGCCTGGCAACCGGGGCGGTATCCGAGCATGAGCACCATCGTGCGCATCGCCAACGCGCTGGAGGTACACCCGTTGGCCCTGCTCGAGCCGATGTTCCGCAACGACCCCAACGCCACCGGGGTCTCGGAGACCGTCGAGAACGGACTAGATCGCAGCGGCTTCATCGGCGACCTCAACTACCCGGACGGGGCGCCGGTGCTGGCCGGCAGCCGCTTCCGCAAGGGCTGGCAACTGCAGAACCTGGGTGATCAGCCGTGGGTGGACCGCTACCTGACCTGCCAGGACGACG
>PULM01000167.1 GCA_003552345.1 Ectothiorhodospiraceae bacterium | reverse complement strand
TGGCCTGGTTCAGCCACGGCCGGTCGTATCCCCTTGACCGGGCGCTGTATCATCAGCGCCGTCGCGGCTTGCTGTGTATCGAGGAGGCGTCCCCCGCGTGGTTACCGGTCTGCTCCGCCACATCTTTACGTTCGGCTCCCTGACCCTGGTGTCGCGGATCCTTGGCCTGGCCCGGGACGTGATCATCGCCGGGGTGTTCGGTTCGGGGGCGCAGACGGACTCGTTCATCGTCGCCTTCAAGATCCCGAACTTCATGCGTCGGATCACCGCCGAGGGGGCCTTCTCCCAGGCCTTCGTCCCGGTGCTCACCGACTACCGGACCCACAGCACACACCGCGAGGTCCGCGCCCTGATCGCCTACAGCGCCGGCACCCTGGGGGCGGCGCTGGCCGCGGTGACGGCCCTGGGCATGGTTGCGGCGCCCGGGGTGGTCAGTGTCTTCGCCCCGGGTTTCAGCGACGACCCCGAGCGCTTCGAGCTGACCGTGGACCTGCTGCGGGTCACCTTTCCCTACATTCTATTCATATCCCTGGTCGCGTGCGCCGGGGCCGTCCTGCACACCTGCAACCGGTTCGCCTCCTTCGCCTTCGCCCCGGTGCTGCTCAACGCCGCCATGATCGGCGCCGCGCTGTGGGCCACGCCCTGGTTCGAGGAGCCGATCATGGCGCTGGCGGTGGCCGTGGCCGTCGCCGGTGTCCTGCAGCTGCTGCTGCAGCTGCCGTTTCTCTACCGCGAGGGGCTGTTGGTCTGGCCCCGGCCATCGCTGCGCCATCCCGGGGTGCGGCGGGTGGCCCGGCTGATGGGGCCGGCGGTGATCGGCTCCTCGGTGATGCAGGTCAACCTGCTGGTGGATACCATCCTCGCCTCGTTCCTGATCACCGGCAGCGTCAGCTGGCTCTACTTCTCCGATCGCCTGGTGGAGTTCCCGCTGGGGGTGTTCGGCATCGCCCTGGGCACCGTGCTCCTGCCCCGACTCTCGGCGGAGCACGCCGGCAGCGAGCCGGAGCGCTTCTCGCGCACGCTGGACTGGGGGCTGCGCCTGGTGCTGCTGGTGGTGGCGCCGGCCACTGCGGGGCTGATCGTGCTGGCCGGGCCGATCCTGGCCACGCTGTTCCAGTACGGCGCCTTCGGGCCCGAGGACGTGATCGCCGCCTCCTGGTCGCTGGCGGCCTACAGCCTCGGCCTGTTCGGCTTCGTCCTGGTCAAGGTGCTGACGCCGGGCTACTTCTCCCGGGAGGACATGAAGACCCCGGTCTACTGTGCGGTGGCCGCCGTGGCGGTCAATCTGGTCCTGTCGGTGAGTGCCGTCTGGGCGTTGCATGAGACACCCTATGGCCACGTGGCCCTGGCGGCGGCCACCGCCGCCTCGGCGACGGTGAACTCGGCGCTGCTGTTCATCGGGCTGGTGCGCCGGGGGGTCTACCGGGGTGGCAGCGGCTGGCTGCGCCTGGCGGGGCAGGTGGTGGTGGCCACGGCGCTGATGGTGGCGGTCCTGCTCTATCCGGCGCTGCACCTGGACCGCTGGCTCGAAGCGAGCATGCTGATGCGGGTGGCGGGGCTTACCGCCGTGGTGCTGGCCGGCGCGCTTGTCTACTTCGCTGCGCTCTATGCGCTGGGGGTCCGGCCGCGGCAGTTCCGCGAGCCGCCGGCGGCGGAGGGGCCTGCGGCGTCGGGCGGCTAGCCGAGCCTGTTGCCGGGCTAGTACACTTGACCCTTTTCTCGGAGACCATGGAACTCATCCGGGGACTGCACAATGTCCGGGCGCGCCACCGCGGTGCGGCGATCACCATCGGCAACTTCGATGGGGTCCACCGCGGGCACCGGGCCATGATCGACCGGCTGCGTCAGGAGGCGACGCGGCGCGGTTGCCCGGCCGTGGTGGTCACCTTCGAGCCGCACCCCATGGAACGCCTGGCCCCGGAGCGGGCGCCGGCGCGGCTGACCGGTCTGCGCGAGAAGCTGCGCCGGCTCGCGGAGACCGGCGTCGATGCCGTCCTCTGCCTGCGCTTTGATCGCCACCTGGCGGCGGTGGAGGCCGAGGCCTTCGCCGGTGAACTGCTCGGCGAGCGCCTGGGGGTTGGCTATGTCCTGGTGGGCGACGATTTCCGGTTCGGCCGTCGGCGGCAGGGCGATCTCGGGCTGCTGCAGCGTGCCGGCCGCCGGCACGGCTACGAGGTGGCCCCCATGGAGACGGTGGTCCGCTCCGGTGAGCGTGTCAGCAGCACGCGGATTCGCGAGGCCGTTACCCTGGGGCGCTTCGAGGAGGCGGCCGAGCTCCTGGGTCACCCCTACTGCGTGCAGGGGCGGGTGGTCCATGGCGATGCCATGGGGCGACAGCTCGGCTGGCCGACGGCCAATCTGCGGTTGTCGCCGGAGCGCATCCCCCTCGACGGCATCTATGCCGGCTGGGCCCGCGGGGTCGCCGAGGCGCCATGGCCGACGGCGATCAGCGTCGGCGTCCGGCCCACCGTGGGGGGGCGGCGCACGGTCTTCGAGGCCCACCTGATCGACTTTGACGGCGATCTCTACGGCCGCCACCTGAGCGTCGAGCCGGTGGCGCGGCTCCGCGGCGAGGAGCACTTCGATGGGCTTGAGGCCCTGGCCCGACAGATCGGCGAGGATGTACGCGCGGCGCGGCGCGTGCTCGGTCAAGAACACCACTAGGCGAGGCGGCGACGTGAGCGAGTACAAGCACACCCTCAACCTTCCCCACACCGAATTCCCGATGCGGGCGCGCCTGGCCGAGCGCGAGCCCGAGCGCCTGCGGCGCTGGCAGGAGGAGGATCTCTACGGCGCCATCCGCCGCGCGCGGGCCGGCCGCGAGCGCTTTATCCTCCACGATGGGCCGCCCTACGCCAACGGCGATATCCACATCGGTCACGCCGTCAACAAGATCCTCAAGGACATCATCGTCAAGGCGCGCACCCTGGACGGCTACGATGCCCCCTACATCCCCGGCTGGGACTGTCACGGCCTGCCCATTGAGCACAAGGTCGAGGAGCAGGCCGGCAAGCCCGGGGTGGATCTGAGTTACGCGCAGTTCCGCGAGCGCTGCCGGGCCTTCGCCGCCGAGCAGGTGGATGGGCAGCGGCGCGACTTCCAGCGCCTGGGCGTGCTCGGTGATTGGGAGCGGCCCTACCTGACCATGGATTACGCCACCGAGGCCGGCATCCTGCGGGCCCTGGCGCGGATCTTCGAGGGGGGGCACGTCACCCAGGGCTTCAAGCCGGTGCACTGGTGCGCCGATTGCGGCTCGGCGCTGGCCGAGGCCGAGGTGGAGTACGAGGAGCGCACCTCGCCGGCGGTGGATGTGCGCTTTGCGGTCACCGACGAGATGGCCCTGCAGCAGCGCGTGCTCCTCGAGGGGGAGGGCGCCCAGGCGGGGACGGCCTCGGTGGTGATCTGGACCACCACGCCGTGGACGCTGCCGGCCAACCGGGCGGTGGCGGTGCACCCGGAACTGGAATACGTGGTGGTGGCCCTGGATCACCGCGAGCGACTCATCCTGGCCGCGGATCTGGCCGAGTCCACCCTGGCCCGGGCCGGCATCGAGCGCCACGAGGTGGTGGGCCGCTGCCGCGGCGCGGACCTGGAGGGGCTGCGCCTGCGTCACCCGTTCCTCGAGCGCGAGGTGCCGGTGGTCCTCGGCGAGCACGTGACCACCGACGGCGGGACCGGCTGCGTGCACACCGCGCCGGGGCACGGTCAGGAGGACTTCGAGGTCGGTCAGCGCTACGCGCTGGAGGTGACCAACCCGGTGGATGGCGCCGGCTGCTTCTTCGAGGACACCGAGCACTTCGGTGGTCTGAACGTCTTCACGGCCACCCCGCGTGTGGTGGAGGTGCTGGAGGCCCGGGGCGCGCTGCTCCACCACGAGAAGTACCGGCACAGCTATCCCCACTGCTGGCGGCACAAGAGCCCGGTGATCTTCCGCGCCACCCCGCAGTGGTTCATCGATCTGGATCGCCACGGCATGCGCGCCTGTGCCCTGGAAGGGATCGAGGGCGTGCGCTGGATGCCGGAGTGGGGGCAGGCGCGGATCGATGCCATGGTTCGCGGCCGGCCGGACTGGTGCATCTCGCGGCAGCGCCACTGGGGCGTGCCCATCGCCGTGTTCATCCATCGCCGCAGTGGCGAGCCGCACCCGCAGACCCCGCAGCACATGGAGGCGGTGGCCGCGCGCATGGAGCGCGAGGGGCTCGAGGCGTGGTGGGATCTGGACCCGGCGGAGCTGCTCGGGGACGAGGCCACCGAGTACGAGAAGGTCACCGACATCCTGGATGTCTGGTTCGACTCCGGGGTGACCCACGCCACCGTGCTGGAGCAGCGCGACGGCCTGCAGGTGCCGGCGGACCTCTATCTGGAGGGCTCGGATCAGCACCGCGGCTGGTTCCAGTCCTCGCTGCTCTCCTCGGCGGCGATCCGCCAGGCGGCCCCCTACCGGGGTGTGCTCACCCACGGCTTCACCGTGGATGAGCAGGGGCGCAAGATGTCCAAGTCCCGCGGCAACGTGGTCGCCCCGCAGGATGTGATGGACCGACTCGGTGCCGATATCCTGCGGCTTTGGGTGGCCTCGGCGGATTACAGCGGCGAGATCGCCGTCTCCGACAACATCCTCCAGCGCACCGCCGATGCCTACCGGCGCATGCGCAATACGGCGCGTTTCCTGCTCGGCAACCTGCACGGCTTCGAGCCGGCGCGCGATGCGC
>PULM01000133.1 GCA_003552345.1 Ectothiorhodospiraceae bacterium | reverse complement strand
GTCCACCGACACACTCGATATCCGCCGCCTGGCCGAGAACGAGGTCTTCAGCAGCCTCGATGACGCCGTTCTGCGTGCGCTGCTCGAGCGTGGGCGGGTCCACCACCTGGACAGCGGCGAGGTGCTCTTCCACCTCGGCGATCCGGACCGGGATCAGCTCTACATCCTTTATGAGGGGCGCGTCGAGCTGCGCGACGCACACAACGTGGTCACCACCCGTGAGCCGGTGACCCTGCTCGGCCTGTCGAGCTACTTCGACGACGAGCCCTACACCCTCACCGCCCGGGCCACGCGGCCGACGCTGGTCGTCGGCGTCCCCTTCGAGGACGTGCGCACCCTGGAGCGCGAGCACCCGGCGCTGGCCGATACCCTGAGCCGGATCATCGCCGATCGAATCCGTGCCAACTCCTGGCAACACCGCGGCAGCCCCACCGGCGCCCTCTCCCAGCCGGCCCGCACCGCCATGTCCACGCCGCTGACCTTCCAGCAGCCGGACTGCAGCCTCGCCGAGGCCTTTCGCTTCATGGACGAGCGCCAGATCGGCAGCATCGGCGTCCTCGACGAGGCCGGCGGGCTGGTGGGCCTGGCCACGCTGCGCACCATCGGCCGGGCCATCTTCACCCGGGGGCTCAGCCCCGACGCCTCGATCGTCGAGGCCGCTGAGCGGATCACCGCCATCGGTCCGGAGACGCCCCTGTCCGAGGCCAAGGAGATCCAGGCGCGCGAGAACGTCAAATACCTGGTCGTCATGGACGGTACCCGCCCGGTGGGCATGCTCTCGCAGTCGAACATGCTCCAGGCGATCATGGCCCAGCAGACGGTCATGCGCGAGCGGATCAACCGGGCCACCAGCATGGGGGAGCTGCGCCAGCTGGCCGGCGAGGTGGGCTACGTCGCCCGCGAGGCATGGAACAACAACCGCGAGGCGAGCCGCGCCACCTACCTGCTCAGCGAGTTCCACCTGCAGCTGCAGCGCCGCTGCATCGACCTGGTCCTGGAGGAACTCCACGCCGAGGGCTGGGGCGAGGCACCCCGCCCCTACGCCCTGCTCGTACTCGGCTCGCTGGCCCGCCGTGAGGCGCTGATCAACCCGGATCAGGACAACGCCATGATCATCGGTGATCACCCCCGCGGCAGCAGCGAGCCCCGCCCCCTGGACGAGACCGAGGCGGAGTGGTTCGCCACCTTCGCCGAGCGGGTCAATGTCCGCCTGGATGAGCTGGGCTACGAGTGGTGCAAGGGCGATATCATGGCCCGCAACCCGGAGTATCGCCATGCGCTGGAGCGCTGGCGGCAGCAGTTTCGCTACATCGCCCGGCACCCGAACAGCACCTCGGCGCGCTGGAGCAACATCTTCCTCGACTTCGAGCTGCTCTACGGCGAGCAGAGCCTGGTCACCGAACTCTGGGACTTCGTCCTCGCCACCTTGCAGGAGCAACCCAAGCTGCTGCGCTTTATGACCGGCGATGACGCCGAGGGGCAGCCGGCGGTGGGGCTGTTCAACCGCCTGATCCGCTCGCGCCGCGGCGACAACGGCCACGGTTGCGTGGATATCAAGCGCAAGGGCCTGCGCATCATCGCCAACGGCGCGCGCATCTACGCCCTTTCCGCCAACGTGCGGGAGACGAACACCGTCGCCCGGCTCAAGGGCCTGCGTCGGGAGGGCGTGCTCACCAGCGAGATGATCGATTCGGTCCTGACCGCCCATGAGGAACTGCTCGATCTGCTGCTGACCCACCAGACCGAGCAGCACCAGGCGGGCGAGGTGCCGGACAAGTACATCGACCCGGAGGAGCTCGATGAGCTGACCCGACAATCCCTGGCAACCAGCATGAAAGCGGTCAAGCGCTTCCAGGACCGCGTACAAGGCGTCTTCGGCCTTTAGAATAGGGCGCTCGCCGGGGGTGCAGCACGCCCCCGAAGATGGCGACCCGGCACAATAACCGAGAGGAGGCGGCCACGAAGATGAGCCAAGAGATCCTGATCGTGGACGATGAGGACAACATCGTCCTGTCTCTGGAATTCCTGATGAAGCAGGCCGGTTTCGAGGTGCGCACCGCCCAGGACGGCGAACAGGCCATCGAGGCGCTGGAGGCGCGCATCCCGGACCTGGTGCTGCTGGATGTGATGATGCCGCGCAAGGACGGCTACGAGGTCTGCCAGGAGATCCGCCAGCGCAGCGAGTGGGCGCACCTGCCGGTGGTCATGCTCACCGCCAAGGGCCGCGACGTGGAGCGCGAGAAGGGGCTGGCCATGGGCGCGGATGACTACATCACCAAGCCGTTCTCGACCCAGGAAGTGGTGGAGACGGTCCAGCACATCCTCGCCAACGGGGCCCGTTGATGGCCAGCGCCATGGCACGCCGCCGGCTAAAGTTCTGGGCACCGGCACTGTTCCTGCTCCTGCTCATCGCCGCTGCGTTGGCCACCGTCGGCTACCTGACCCTGGGACACGTCCCCGAGGGCCCGGAGCGCGCCAATGCGCTGCTCGCCTTCGCAGGGGCCGGCGCCGTGCTCGCCGGCGCCACCGTCGCCATCTGGATCCTCCTCGATGCGGCCGTCATCCGCCCGCTGGGCGCACTGGCCCGTGGCGCGTCGATCATGGCCCGCTCCAACCCGGCCCACGAACTGGAAATCCCGAGCATGCACCTGCTCGGCGAGCTGCCCGAGAGCCTGCAGACCCTGGGCAGCAACCTCTACGAGAGCCGCCGCGAGGTGGCCAAGGCGCTCGGCTCCGGGGCCCAGGGGGCGGAGAACCAGAAGACCCGGCTGGAGATCGTCCTGCGCGAGATCCAGCAGGGGGTGATCGTCTGCGACACCGAGGGGCGAATCCTGCTCTACAACCCGGCCGCCGGGGAGATCCTGCGCAGCGACGCCCTGGGCCTCGGGCGCTCGATCTACGACGTGCTGGCCCGCTCGGCGGTGGACCACACCCTGGAGATGCTCCAGCACCGGCTGGCCGTCGCCGACGACCACACGGTGGCCGAGAACCGCGCGGAGTTCGTCTGCGCGACGGTGGACGACGGTGCCCTGCTGCACTGCCGGATGAGCCTGCTGCCCTCCTCCAGCCCGCTGCGCTCGGGCTTCGTGCTCACCCTCGAGGACATCACCCGCAAGATCGAGGGGGTGGCCCGACGCGACCACGCCCTGCGCAGCGCCGTGGAGTCGCTGCGGCCGCCGCTGGCCAACCTGCGCGCCGCCGCCGAGAGCCTGGGCCAGGGCGACGAGACCATGGAGCGGGATCAGCGCCAGTCGTTCGAGGCGATGATGGTCCACGAGAGCCGCGAGCTCAGCCGGCGCTTCGAGCGCATGGCCCGGGAGACCCACCGCCTGGTCTCGGCCCCGTGGACCATGGCGGACATCAGCAGCGCCGATCTCTTTGCCAGCGTGATCCGCCGCCACCCGGAGGGCCTGCCCCAGGTGGAGGTGGTCGGCATCCCGCTGTGGATGCACGCCGAAAGCCACTCCATCGGCCTGGTGCTGGAGCATCTGCTGCGCCACCTGCGCGGTGATCTCGGGATCACCGAGGTCCGCGCCGAGCCGCTGATGGGGGATCAGCGGGTCTACCTGGACCTCTCCTGGCAAGGGGCACCGGTCCCGCCCGAGCGGCTTGAGGCGTGGCTCGATGAGGAGCTGCCCGAGGCCACCGGGCAGCTGACCCCGCGCGGGGTGCTCGAGCGCCACGACAGCATCGCCTGGAGCCAGACCCAGCCCCGCTGCGAGGGCCGCGCCGTGTTGCGCATCCCGGTGCCGCTGTCGCGGCGCCAGTGGGAGCAACCCGGCGAGCGGCTGCCGCCGCGCCCGGAGGTCTACGACTTCTCGCTGGCCGATCAGGCCGCCGACCAGGGCGAGCTGCTCGACCGCCCCCTGGGGCAGCTCTCTTTTGTCATCTTCGACACCGAGACCACCGGGCTGGCCCCCTCGGAGGGCGACGAGATCATCTCCATCGCCGGGGTGCGCATGGTCAACGGCCGCATCCTCGAGGGCGAGTGCTTCGAGCAGCTGGTCAACCCGGGCCGGCCCATCCCCAAGGCGTCGATCAAGTTCCACGGCATCCGCGACGAGATGGTCGCCGACAAGCCCGGGATCACCACGGTCCTGCCGCAGTTCAGCTCCTTTGTCGGCGAGTCGGTGCTGGTCGCCCACAATGCGGCCTTCGACATGAAGTTCATCCGCCTCAAGGAAGAGCAGTGCGGGCTGCGCTTCGAGAACCCGGTGCTCGACACCCTGCTGCTGTCGGTCTTCCTGCACGACCACACCCCGGAGCACACCCTGGAGGCCATCGCCAACCGGCTGGGGGTGGAGATCAGTGGGCGGCACACCGCGCTGGGCGACACCCTGGTCACCGGGGAGATCTTCGCGCAGATGCTGCCGCTGCTTGAGGAGCGGGGCGTGACCACCCTGCGCGAGGCGATCAACGCCTCCGAGCAGATGGTCGAGGTCCGCAAGCAACAGGCGCAGTTCTAAGATGACGGGACGGCGCAGTGAACGACTCATCGCCCTGGCCCTGCTCGGGGCTGCCCTGTTCAATTACCCGGTGCTCTCGCTGTTCGCGGTCGACGGCAAGGTGCTGGGCGTGCCGATCCTCTTCGCCTATCTGTTCATCGTCTGGGCCGGGCTGATCTTCGGCCTGGCCCGGCTCAACCGGGCAGCCGCGCGGGGCTAGCGGGATGCTGCCGGCCTGGACCATCCTGCTGGTCTCGGCCCTTTACGTCGGGCTGCTGTTCGCCGTCGCCTACACGGCGGACAAGCTCGGCGACCGGGGGCTGTCACTGGTCAACAACCCCTATGTCTACACCCT
>PULM01000145.1 GCA_003552345.1 Ectothiorhodospiraceae bacterium | reverse complement strand
TTCATCACCCTGGCCATCGCCCTGGCGTTCCTGGTCGGGGCCATCCAGCTGGTGCTCGGGCTCTTCTCCCTGGGCACCCTGGTCAACTTCCTCGCCCACCCGGTCATCCTCGGCTTCACCAATGCCGCGGCCCTGGTCATCGCCCTATCGCAGGTCAACGACCTGCTGGGCGTCTCCCTGGATCGCGACGCCGGGCTCCTGGTGGCCTTCGCCGACGTCCTCGGCCGGCTGGACGAGACGCATCCGCCCACCCTGGCCATGGGCCTGGGCGCTCTGGCCCTGATGCTCGCCGCCCGACGGTGGCTGCCGCGGATCCCGGGCGTGCTGCTGGCGGTGGCCATCGGCGTGCCGGTGAGCTATCTGGTCGGCTACGAGGCGCTGGGCGGCGCCGTCGTGGGCACGGTGCCCGAGGGGCTGCCCGCCCCCGCCCTGCCGGAGCTGACCTGGGATCTGGTGCTTACCCTGCTGGGCACGGCGGCGGTGATTGCCCTGGTCGCCTTCATGGAGGCGATCTCCATCGCCAAGGCGCTGGCCACGCGGACCCGTGATCGCCTCGACCCAAACCAGGAGCTGGTCGGCCAGGGCCTGGCCAACCTCACTGCCAGCGCCTTCCAGGCCTTTCCGGTCAGCGGCTCGTTCTCGCGCAGCGCGGTCAACTTCGACAGCGGGGCGCGCAGCGGCCTGGCCTCGGTCTTCACGGCGGCGCTGGTGGGGCTGACCCTGCTCTTCCTCACCCCGCTGCTCTACCACCTGCCCGAGGCCGTCCTGGCGGCGATCATCATCATGGCGGTGACCGGGCTGGTGAACATCCGCGCCCTGGCGCAGACCTGGCGCACCCACCGCGACGACGGCATCGCAGCGCTGGTGACCTTCGGCGGCACCCTGGTCTTCGCCCCCCACCTGGATTACGGCATCCTGATCGGCGCCGGGCTGGCGATCCTGCTCTACCTGCTGCGGACCATGCGCCCGCGGGTGGTCGTCCTCTCGCGGCATCCGGAGGACGGGGCCCTGCGCGATGCCCGCGTCTTCGGCCTGCCCGAGAGCGAGCACATCGCCGCCCTGCGCTTCGACGGACCGCTGTATTTCGCCAACGTCGGCCACCTGGAGGACGCGGTGCTGCAGGTCAACAACGAGCATCCGCGGGCGCGCTTCCTGCTGCTGGTCGCCGACGGCATCACCTCCATCGACTCCTCCGGCGTGGAGAGCCTGCACGGGCTGCGGGAGCGGCTGCACGACAGCGGCGTCACCCTGGTGCTGGCCGGGGTTAAGCTCCAGGTCCGCGAGGTGATGCAACGCGCCGGGCTGGATGCCGAGATCGGCACCGAGAACATCTTCCGCCACGAGGATGACGCCATCGAGGCCATCCATCAGCGCATCGATGATCCGGGCTTCGATCCCGCCCAGTGCCCGTTGGCCCCGCGCCGGGGTGACGGCGCCGCGGCCTGAGGCCGAGGGCCGCCTCTGGCTCAATCGATCTCGAAGCGGTACATCAGATCCAGGGCGCTGTCCTCGCCGCTGACCGCCTCCAGGTAGAGCTGCCAGGTCAGGTAGTAGCGTAGGGTCACCGTATTGACGGGGCTGAACACGGCCACCCCGTAGGCGACGTAGAGCCGCGGACTGATGTACCCGGAGAGCACCACCTGAGCGTCCTCGCCCTCGCCGGCGGTGTCGATCTCGAAATCACGGATCCCCACCTGCTCCGCCGCCGAGGTGATCACCCCTGCGCCGCCGTAAAGCCCCAGGGCCAGGGCCGCCGAGGCCAGCATCTCGTCGGTCCCCGGCCCCTCGGCGCCCATCGGCCGCCCCCGCACCAGGTAGGAGAGGGCGTTCTCCTGGGACATGGCCGGTTCGCTGAACAGGGTCACCTGGGGCTCGTCGGCAAAGCCACCCACACGGATGCCGGCCGTCACCCGATCCCGCTCGATGCGCCGCACAGCCTCGATGTCGAGCTGCGGCCGATCCAGCGGGCCGGCGAAGAGCACCAGACCCCGCCGTATGGCCAGACGCTGCCCGTAGGCACGATACTCGCCGTCCTCGATGCGCAACTCGCCATAGGCCTCCGTGGAACCATCCGGCTGCTGGAGCACGCGCAGGGCCCCGCCGAGGCGTCCGCGCACCCCGAAAGCAGAGAGCGTAACCGCATCACCGAGGGCCAGCTCCACGTCCGCCTCCACCTGCCAGCCCTCGGGCACGGTGTCGGCGAGCGGCATCGCCTCCTCGTCGCGGCGGATCACGACCACATCCCGGGAGTGCCCCACGGCACGCTCGGGGAGCTCGCGGATGGCGATGGCCCCTCGCGGCACGTCCACCCCGCCGCCGACCCGGACCTGGCCCGGGCGCACCGCCAGGGTCAGCCGTGGGCTGACCGCCAGCTCGGCGAACGGGGGCACATCCGCCCAGAGTTCATCCCCGTCCACGCCCACATCCAGGCTCCAGTCATCGCCGTTCCAGGCGGCGTCACCGACCACCTGTGCCTGACCCTCGCCCACCCGGAAGCCGCCGCCGATCTCCGCCTCATCGCCGTCGAAGGCCACCCACAGGCCCAGGTCCTCGACGCGGCTGGCCGATTGCGGTGCAGCCACCAGGCCGTCGCGCAGCTCGACGCGGCCGGCCAGGCGGGGATCGCTGCGACTGCCGGTCAGCTGGGCACGGGCATGGACCTCGCCGGCCAGCTCGCTGAGATCCGGGACCAGCGGTCGGAAGAAGCCCAGGCGCAGGCCGTCGATCATCAACTCGCCGGCGATGGCCTCACCGTCCGGGCGCGGATCCCCGCTGATGCGCAGCGCCGCGTTGCCCGCCTCCGCCGCCTCAAAATCAAGCCGGGCCTCGGCCTCGTCGGGGCGATAGCGCCCCTGCACCGCCAGGCGCTGGTAGTCGACCTCGCGGACCACCGGTTCGCCGTCATCAAACTCATCGTGCAGGGTCAGGGCCAGTTGCCCCCCCGGGCTCTCCGCGCGGACCTGCGCATCGACGCCCTCTTCCGGGCTCCAGCGCAGCGCACCATCCCCGGACAGCCCACCCTGCCAGTCAACGCCCTCGGGCAGCCACGGCTTGACCCAGGCCAGATCAAAGTCCTCGAGGATGAAGCGCAGATCGGCCCCCTCGGGGCCGGCACGCACGCCCTCGGGCAGCCGCAGGCGGGCATCGCGGTAGCGCCAGCAGTGCGCGCCGATCTCCACATCGTCATCGGCGTAGCGCAGCGGGAAGGGGGCGTCCAGGGCCAGGCGGTGCTCCTGGAACTCGCCCCCGGCATCCACCACCAGACCGCTCCAGCCAAAATCCGGCTGCCAGCCACCGGCCAGCCCCAGGTGGGCCTGGCCCTCGGGGGCGTGCAGGCGCACCCCCAGGTGATGGGCGGCGCGACTGCCGGTGGCCCGCATCTCCAGTTCATCGATCTCGCCCTGGGGCAGCGTGATCCCGCTCACCTGCAGCAGGGCATCCCCCGGCTGCTGCGCCAGGGCCGGGACCTCCGCCTGCCAGTCCAGCGCGTCGATTTGGTAGGCGTCGAAGCGCAGGTCACGACCGCGGCCGGCGCTCTCGATGTCCAGGGCCCCGGGGGCGCCGTACAGCCGTGCCCGGGCCTCCAGCTCACCGCCGAGACGCTCGTCGAGCACCCCCAGATCGGCGAGCCGCGCATCGAGATCGACGTCCCACTCCTCCGCCAGCGTCCCGTCGAGCCGCAGTTCGCCGCCATCGACCTGGGCCTGAATACCGCTCAGCCGCCAGACCTCCTCGAGGGTGTGCTCGGCGCTGCCCTGGACGGCCACCCGGCGCCCCTGCAGCTCGCCGGTCAGCCCGGGGGTGTCGATGGCGAGCGCCCAGCCCTCGCCACCGGCCTGGCCACGGACGGTCAGCGGCCCGCTCACCCCCTGCGGGGCCTGGGGCCACTCCAGCGAGGGATCCAGCCCGCTGGCCTCGGCGGCCACGTCCCAGCGCACGCCATCGGCCCCCCAGCCGAGTTGGGCCTGCCCCTGCAGCTCACCACCGAGCAGCTCGCCGTGCAGATCGGTGAAACGCCCGCCCTCGGCATCGACCTGGAAGCGACTGCGCCAGCGCCCCCGGGGCACATGCTCACCGGTGAGCGCGGTATCCAGGTGGCCGTGCAGGCCGTTGATATCCCCCTCGGCCACCAGGTTCAGTCCCTCGGCGGCGACGATCTCGCGCGTATCCAGGGGCCAGCCGCCATCCAGGTCCTCGGTCTCGATGCGCAGCGGCAGCCGCGGGTCGAGGGGCTGGATATCCACATCGATGCCGCCGCTGACCGGCCCGGACAGGGTGCTGGTGACCCGCAGCGCCGCGACGCTGCCACCGAGCCGCGAGGCAAAGCGCAGGCGCTCGGGCAACCCCGGGGCGGCGGCGGTGCCGCGCACGAACAGCGCCAGTGGATAGCCCTCGGCGGTGTGCAGGTGGCCATCGACCTCGACCCGGGCGTCGTCACGCTCGACGAGCAGACGGTGGATGCGCCACTCGGTGCCGGCGGCCGACCAGGCGGCCTCCAGGCGCTTGATCCGCTGCGCCGGGGCGGCCCCGAAGCTCAGGGTTACCTGCTCGACCACGAGCTCTGCGACATCCACGGCCAGGGGCAGCTCGATGCGCGGCAGGGCCAGAGGCTCGGTGCGGGCCTCCGGCTCGATCTCCACCGGCGGATCCTCACCCTCGGGCACGGTGACCTCGACCCCACTGACCCGCAAGGCATCGACCCGCGCTTCACCGGCGAGCAGGCGCTGCGGCTGCCAGGCCAGGGCGGCGCTGGCGACGGTGACATCGACCCCGTCGTCGCGCCAGGCCACATCCTCCACCTCGACACCGCGGGCGAGGTTGCCGCCGGTGACCCGCAGCTCCAGCCGCGGCTCCACGGCCTCGGCCACCCCGGCCGCCAGTCGGGCCCCGGAGGTGGTCAGCAGCAGCCAGGCGAGCCCCAGCAGGAGCAGTCCCAGGCCGGTGGCGACGGCCAGACCGGCGATCCTGAACACCCGACGCAGCCCGATCACAGGTCCGACCCCATGGAGAAGTGAAGACGCCAGGAATCGTCCGCCTCACCCACCGTCGAGGCGAGATCGAGGCGCACCGGTCCCACCGGCGATGACCAGCGGATACCGAAGCCGGCGCCGGTCTTCGCCTCGCTACCAAGATCATCCCAGTCGGCGTAGGCGTTGCCGCTGTCGATGAAGACCGCCGGTCGCCAGTTGGGCGTGAGCTGGTAGCCGTACTCGGCGCTGGCCACGGCCAGGTAACGCCCGCCGATCACCGTGCCGTTCTCCTCCGGACCCAGCGTCTGATACTTGTAACCACGCACGCTCTGGTCACCACCGGCGTAGAAACGCAGCGACGGGGGCACATCCGCGAACGAGTCCGTGGCCAGCGCGCCGACCTCGCCCCGGACCAGGAAGCGGTGGCGATCGGCCAGGGTGCGCACCCAGCGGGTGGCGGCACGCACTCGGCGCAACTCGATGTCCGAGGCCAGTTCCGGGTCGGCCACCTCGAGGCTGAGTAGCTGCCGATCGCCCCAGCGCGGATCGAGCCCACCGCGGCTGCGCACCCGGCTCCAGCTGACCCCGGGGATGTAGAGCTGGGTGGTGCGCCGATCATCGTCGATGCGAAAGCGCTCGCGATAGGCACGCAGCGAGAGGACCTGCTGCCAGCCGCTCTCCAGCCGGTGGCGATGCTGCACCGAGGCGGTGACCTGCTCCGTATCGATGTCCGCCACATTCTGGGCCTGGATGCCGACCTGGTACTCCAGCTGGGTGCGCAGGGGCTCGCGCAACGGGACGGTGTAGGTGCTGGTCAGGTTCTGCCGGCGCTGTGCGATCTCACTCTCCACCGCCAGGGAGTGCCCCCACTGATTGACCCAGGGCCGGCGCCAGCCCAGGCGCACCCGACCGCCCAGGTCGGTGGTGAAACCAACGCCGGTGGTGATCTCATGCCGCGCGCGGGTGGACAGATCCACGTCCACCGGGACCTGGTCCTCTTCGGTGGCGTCCCGGCGCGGGCGCACACGCACGTCCGAGAAATACCCGCTGTCGAGCAGCTGGCGGTTGAAGGCAGCCACCTGCTCGGCGGTGTACGGCTCGCCCCGCTCAAAGGGGACCAGCCGCTGCAGGAACTCCTCGGCCAGCGGGGACTCGGCGAACTGCACCGCCCCGAAGCGATAGCGCACACCGCTGTCGTAATGCAGCATCACCTCGGCCTCGCGGGCCTCGGGGTCGACCTCCACCCGGCGGGTGATGAAGCGACCGTCGAAGTAGCCCCGATCCAGCGCCAGGTTCTGGATGGCCCGACGCGCCGCCTCGTAGCGGCCGTGGTGGAGGATGTCCCCTTCGGCGATGCCCAGCCGCCGCTCGATGCCAGCGAAGGCCGGATCCGTTCCCGCCGGCCCCGTGATCAGCACGTTCACGCGGCTCAGAAGCACCGGCTCGCCCGGTTCCACCACCACGGTCAGCCGAACCTGGTCATCGTCCAGCCGCTGGCGGCGGACCTCCACCTTCGCATCGTAGTAGCCCAGTGCCTGCAGGCCCCGCTCGGCCCGCTCCGGGGCCCGGCGGCGGAATGCGGCGACGGCGGCCGGATCGGCAGAGGTCGGCGCGCCCACGTGCCCGCGCACCTGCTCGGCAAGTTCGCCACTGATCCCCTCGATCGCCACCTCTACGCCGGCATGGGCCGGGCGAGCGCCGAGCAGCAGCGCCACCAGGGCGAGTAGCGCCAGCGGCAGCAGCGCCCCCCTCACCCAGCCCCGGTACTGGCCTGTATACTCGGGGGCTGCGCTCCGCCGCGGGCGCCCTGGTCGATCAGCAAAGGGGATCACGAGGTCCATGCAAGAAGAGCCGGAAACGGAACGGACAGAACAGGATGAGCATCACCTGCGCCTGCGCAACATGGTCCTTGAGGACTATGACGACGTGGCGCACATCATGGACCAAGTGTATCCCGATATGGACGGTGCGTGGTCGCGGGAGCAGTTCGCCGCGCAAATCAACCGCTTCCCGGAGGGACAGATCTGCATCGAGGACAACGGTCGTGTGGTCGCCGGAGCCATTACGCTCATCGTGGATTACGGCCGCTTCGGTGACAAGCACACCTACGAGGAGATCACCGGCGGTGGCTACCTCACCACCCACGACCCCAACGGCGACGTCCTCTACGGCGTGGACATCTTCGTCGACCCGGAATACCGCGCCATGCGCCTCGGCCGGCGCCTCTACGACGCGCGCAAGGAGCTGTGCCGACGGCTGAACCTGCGCGGCATCGTCGCTGGCGGACGCATCCCCGGCTACACCAAGCACGCCGACGAGATGTCGCCCGAGGAGTACATCGAGCTGGTCAAGCGCCGCGAGATCCACGACCCGATCCTCTCCTTCCAGCTCGCCAACGATTTCCACGTCCGGCGGATCATCACCGACTACCTCCCCTCGGACCGGGACTCCTACGCCTACGCCACCCTGGTGCAGTGGAACAACATCTTCTATGAACCCCGCGAGCAGCCGCTGATCACCCGGCGCAAGGCGGTAGTGCGGGTCGGCACCGTGCAGTGGCAGATGCGCCCGATGAGCTCCGTCGACGAGTTGATCGACCAAGTGGAGTTCTTCGTTGACGCGCTGGCCGGCTACAATGCCGACTTCGCCCTCTTCCCGGAGTTCTTCAACGGCCCGCTTTTGTCCCTGTTCAACCAGGAAACCCCGGCCGAGGCCATCCGCGGCCTGGCCCAGTACACCGAGGAGATCGTCGATGAGATGTCGCGCCTGGCGGTCTCTTACAACATCAACATCATCGCCGGCTCGATGCCCGTCTACCAGGAGCAGTCGCTCTACAACGTCTCCTACCTGTGCCGGCGCGACGGCACCACGGACGAGCAACACAAGCTGCACATCACCCCGGATGAGCGCTCCTACTGGGGGGTGCGCGGCGGCGATGAGTTGAAGGTCTTCGAGACCGACATCGGCAAGATCGGCATCCTGGTCTGCTACGACTCCGAGTTCCCGGAGCTCTCGCGGATCCTCAACCAGAAGGGGGCGCGCATCCTCTTCGTACCGTACTGGGTGGACACCCAGACCGGTTACCTGCGGGTCCGCCGCTGCGCCCAGGCCCGCGCCATCGAGAACGAGTGCTACGTGGCGATCACCGGCTCGGTGGGCAACCTGCCCAAGGTGGAGAACATCGACATCCAGTACTCGCAGTCGGCGGTCTTCTCGCCGGCGGATTTCGCCTTCACCCACGACGCCATCGTCGCCGAGACCACGCCGAACACCGAGATGACGCTCATCGTCGACCTGGACCTGGACAAGCTCACCGAGATCCGTAACGAGGGCTCGGTCCGCAACTACAAGGACCGGCGCCTCGATCTCTACCGCATCCAGTGGCTGGGACGGGACTGAGGCGCCCCGGAGCTCGGGCTCAGGCGATCAGCGCCAGGAGCAGGAGCACGGCGCAGACCACCACGGTGAGCTGACCGCGGAGCTGGCGGTACCAGGGCGGAAACCCGGTGCCCGGGTCGGCCAGGCGCTCATAGCCGTACCAGGCGGCGAACCCGGCAGCCATCAGCAGGGCCCCGCCGGCCGGGGCCCCGCTCACCCCGACCCCGCCCCCCACCCAGCCGAGCAGCGCCGGCAACACGCCGATGGCCATCACCGGCCAGGGCCGCTGATCGCGCAGCAGCGCCACTCCCCAATGGACCCCGCCGAGGAAGGACAGGATGGCGGCACCGTAGACCAGGGTGAAGGCCACGGCCTGCTCGTGGAGCCCAGCCGGTGCGGCGGCGGCCACCAGCAGGCCGAGCACGAAGGGGATCAGGCCGGCGTAGCCGAGGACCCGTCCGGGGCGCTCGGCCCGCGCCGTCGCCGCCGCTCTGCCGGCGACCACCGGGTGCTCGAAGAGCTCGTCGGGGCCGCCGACGAAAGCGCCGTGGACGAAGATCTGCGGCAAACTCCGCCAGCCGGTCATCTCCTGGAGCTGGTGGAAGCGATCGCGCATCTGCGCCGAGCCCATCGGCATCTCCACCTCCCGGTAATCCACCCCGCTGCGGTGCAGCGCCCGCACCACCGAGCGGGTGTCGGTCAGCCCCGAGCGGAAGATGACCACCGTCGCCGAGCTCAGCTCCCGGGCCAGCGCCGGATCGCCACCACCCGACGGCCCTGTCCATTCCTCCGTCATGCCCACTCCTCCGATAGCGCAGCGACCGTTATGAGAATCCGGCGACCTGCCGGCCCCGGACATGCGGACTCTGAAAGTCCACTTTTGCTAGCATGAAGTCTGATCCGCCACACCGTCCAGCAACCTCGGGGACCCGAGCCATGTACGCACCCAAGGGCGAGCCCATCACCTTCCAGCGCGACTGCGAGGCCGTGGTCATCCCCGCCGGGGACACCGGCATCATCCCCGCCGGCGCAGAAGGGGTGCTGACCCAGGCCCTCGGCGGGAGCTACACCATCTACCTGCAGGGCTACCTGTTCCGCATCGACGGCGCCAACGCCGACGCCATCGGCAAGGAGCCACCGCAGCCCCCGGAGCTGCCCGAGGGTGCCGGCGACGAAGACGTGGAGCGGCTGATCTGGGAGCAGATGGCCACCTGCTACGACCCGGAGATCCCGGTCAACGTGGTCGACCTCGGGCTGATCTACCGCTGCGACATCCACAAGGACGAGCACGGTCAGCGCCATGTGGACATCAACATGACCCTCACCGCGCCCGGCTGCGGGATGGGCGACATCCTCGCCCACGACGTCCGGGTCAAGGTGCAGATGGTGCCCACCGTCGCCGAGGCCCAGGTCAACCTCGTCTTCACGCCACCGTGGAGCAAGGAGATGATGTCCGAGGCCGCCAAGCTGCAGGTCGGCCTGATGTAGTCACGGACCCCCTGGTGGCGCCGCGGGGGCGTGATCCCCGCGGCGGCGCGCACACCCGAGCGCGATCAGAACTCCTGCTTCTCCATCCACGGGATGATGCGCTCGAAGGCCCGCTCGATGTCGTCCATGGAGGCCGCGTAGCTGATGCGCAGCGAGTTCGGGCAGCTGTCCCCGAAGGCATCCCCCGGCACGACGCACACCCCGGTCTCCTTGAGCATGCGCGTGGCCAGATTGGTGGCATCGGTATTCGGCGGCAGGGACGGGAAGATGTAGAACGCCCCCTGCGGGCGGTAGCTGGTCATGTGGGGGGTATTGCCGACCAGCTCGACGATGCGGTCGCGGCGCTGGCGGTAGGCGTCGAGCATCTCGTCGACGCACGCCATGCCCCCCTTGAGCGCGGCGACCCCGGCCCACTGCGCCGGCGTATTGGCCACCGTGGTGGTGAAGATATGGAAGCGCTGCAGCTTTTTGATCGCCCCCTGACTGGAGATCAACCAGCCGATGCGCAGGCCGGCCATGCTGAAGGTCTTCGACAGGCTGGAGACCGCCATGACGTGGTCCAGGTCCGAGGTACAGCGCAGCACACTCGGGTACTCCATCTCGTCGAGCAGCAAGTGGTCGTAGACCTCGTCGCTGAAGACGTAGACGCCGCGGTAGGCGGCCTCCTGAACGATGGCCTCGATGGTCTCCCGCGGGTAGACCGTGCCGGTGGGGTTGCTCGGTGAGTTGAGGATGATCCCGAAGGTGCGCATGCCGATGTTGTCGATCACCTCCTGGGGGTCGATCTGGTGACCGTGCTCGGCCCGGGTGGGGATCGTCTTGACCTCCGCACCGTTCATGCGGATCAGCGGCGCGTAGAGCGGGAAGGTCGGATCCGGCACCAGGAACTGACGCCCAGGAGCCGCCGTGGCGGCGATGGCCAGGTACATGGCCTCGGTGGCACCGGTGGTGATGAGCACGTTCTCCGGGCTCAGCGGACGGTCGTAGCGCTCGCTATAGTACTCCGCCACCGCCTCGAGCATCTGCGGCAGGCCGGCGTCCATGGTGTAGCCGGTCTTGCCGTCGCGCAGGGCCTGGATATGAGCCTCGACCAAGTGCTCCGGCATGGGGAAGTCCGGCTGGCCGATGGACAGATGGATGACGTCGTCCATCTCGGCGGCCATGTTCCCCATCTTGCGGATGCCGGGGATGGGCAGGGCCCGGATCGAGGGACTCCATACCGGCTCGCGCTCGTCGTCGGGATCGATATCTTCGGGGTAGGCCACGGCAGGCTCCCTGGGGGTTCTTCACACGGACACTGCGGGCGGCGCCGGCACCAGCCTCCGCCCCCGCACCTGTCCTGAAAAGTGTCATCCTTTGCGGCCCGGTTACAAGGCCCTGGCGACAAAACCCGGCGGCCTTGATCCTTGTCCCTCCCCCCGGCAGCCGATACCGTGGGTGGAAACCACTGCCAAGGGAACGAGGGGCCATGGCCGACGGAACACGACCTGTCATCGCCCTGCTCACCGCGCCGGACGAGGGACTGCCTCCGGGGCTTGAGCAGCTAGCGGACCGCGCCGAGGTCCGCCACACCACCACGCGCGACGGGCTCACCGAGGCCATCACCGACGCCCACATCCTCCTGGTCACCGATTTCCGAACCCGCTTCGTCCGAGACGCCTGGCCCCACGCCCGCGCGCTCGAGTGGGTCCACGCCACCAGCGCCGGCGTCGATGCCCTGCTCTTCCCGGAGATGGCCCGCTCCAACATCCCGCTGACCAACGCCCGCGGCATCTTCGACCGGGCCATTGCGGAGACGGTGCTGGGCATGACCCTGCTCTTCGCCAAGGACATGCGCACCACCCTGACCCTGCAGGAGCGCCGCGAATGGCGCCATCGGGAGACCGAGCGCATCCAGGGCAAGCGGGCGCTGGTCGTCGGGGCCGGCTCCATCGGCCGACAGATCGCCCGGCTGCTCGACGGCGCCGGGCTCTGGGTGGACGGGGTGGCCAGTCGTCCGCGCAGCGACGACGCCGATTTCGGCACCGTCTACGGTACGGCGCAGCTGCACGAGCAGCTGCCTCGGGCAGACTACGTAATCATCGCCGCGCCGCTGACCGACGCGACGCGGGGCCTCTTCGACCGCCGTGCCTTCCAGGCCATGGACCCCGGCGCCCGGCTGATCAACATCGGCCGCGGACCGATCGTGGTCACCGAGGACCTGGTCGCCGCCCTGCACGACGGGGAGATCGCCGGTGCCGCCCTCGACGTCTTCGAGGAGGAGCCGCTGCCGCCGGCACACCCGCTGTGGGACATGCCCAACGTCTTCATCTCCCACCACATGGCCGGTGACTTCATCGGCTGGCGCAAGGCGCTGATCCACCAGTTCATCGACAACTTCGAGCGCTGGGCAGCGGGCTCGCCGCTGCGCAACGTCGTCGACAAGCAACGCGGTTACGTGCCACCGGAGAACCCAGCATGAGCAGTCACCCCTCCGCCATCGCCGAACTCACCGCCAGCGAGCTGCTACGCCGCTATCGCAGCGGCACCCTCTCCCCGGTCGAGGCCACGGAGGCAGCCCTGGCGCGGATCCGCGCCCACAACGAGACGGTCAACGCCTTCTGCCTGGTGGATGAGGAAACGACCCTGGCTGCCGCCCGGCGCGCCGAGCAGCGCTACCGCAACACCTCGCCGATGGGCGAACTCGATGGCGTACCGGTGGCCATCAAAGACGTCTTCCTGACCCGCGGCTGGCCCAACCTCAAGGGCTCCAAGACCGTCGACCCGGCCGGCCCCTGGGAGCAGGACGCCCCGGCGGTCTCGGCGCTGCGCCGCCACGGCTTCGTGCCGCTGGGCAAGACCACCACGCCGGAACTCGGCTGGAAGGGGGTCACCGACTGCCCATGCTACGGCGTCACCCGCAACCCCTTCGACCCTGACAAGACGGCCGGTGGCTCCAGCGGCGGCAGCGCCTCCTCGGTGGTGCTGGGTATGGGCCCGCTGGCCCTGGGCACCGACGCCGGCGGCTCGATCCGCATCCCGGCCGGCTTCTCCGGGCTGGTCGGCCACAAGCCGACCCAGGGCCGGGTGCCCCTGTGGCCGGCGAGCCCCTTCGGGCAGCTGGCCCACCCGGGCCCAATGACCTGGACCGTGGAGGACGCCGCGCGGCTGATGAACGTCATCGCCGAACCCGACCCGCGGGATCCGACCCTGCCCGCGGCGGGCGGCGACTACGTGGCCGCCCTGGCCGGCGGCGTCGGCGGCCTGCGCGTGGCCTTCAGCCCCAACCTCGGCTACGTGCAGGTCGACCCCGAGATCGCGCGCAGCGTGGCCGAGGCGGCGCGCCTGTTCGAGGCGCTGGGCGCGCAGGTCGAGGAGGTGGATCCGGGCTTCGCCGACCCGCGCGAGGCCTTCGACCTGCTCTTCTTCGGCGGCGCGGCGAACGCCCTGCGCAGCATCCCCGAGGAGCGCCACGCCGAGATGGACCCCAACCTCATCGAGGCGGCGGGCAGCGTTCGCAACGCCTCCATGCTCGACTACCTGGCGGCGATGAACGAGCGGGCCGCGCTCATCGAGCGCACCAGCCTGTTCCACCAGCGCTACGACCTGCTGCTCACGCCGACGCTGCCCATCCCGGCGTTCACCGCCGGGCTCGAGGTGCCGGAGGGCTGGCACGACCGCCGCTGGCCCAGCTGGACCCCCTTCACCTACCCGTTCAACATGACCGGTCAGCCGGCCTGCTCGGTGCCGTGCGGCTTCACGGCCCAGGGCCTGCCCATCGGCCTGCAGATCGTCGGCCCCCGGCACGCCGATGCCCTGGTCCTGCGCGCTGCCCACGCCTACCAGCAGGCGGCGCCGCTGACCGACCGACGACCGGCCTGGGCCCGCTGACCTTGCGAACCTCGGCCCCCAATCACCGACCCACGACTCCGCTGCCAAGAGGGTCCACATGATCGATTCGCCACTGCTGCCCGAATTCAACGCCTACATCGCCGGCGAGTGGGTGGGCGCCGACAACGGCGCCACATTCCAGATCACCAACCCGGCCGACGGCGAGCTGCTCGGCGAGCTCCCGGCGCTGGGCGCCCATGAAACCGGCCGCGCGGTGGACGCCGCCGAGGCCGCCCTGGCCCACGCCCCGGACCTGGAGACCCGGCGCGGCTGGCTGCAGGCCATCGACACCGTCCTGCGCGAGCACCAGGAGGAGGTGGGCCGCATCCTCACCCTGGAGCACGGCAAACCCCACGCCGAGGGTCAGGGCGAGGTGCTCTACGCCGCGGGCTTCTTCGCCTACGCAGCGCGTAACCTCGACGCGCTGGCCCCGCGCACCCTCGAGGAACAGCCCCGCGGCTGCACCTGGACCGTGCACAACCGCCCGGCGGGCGCGGTGGCCCTGGTCACGCCGTGGAACTTCCCCATCGGCATGATCGCCAAGAAGCTCTCCGCTTCCCTCGCCGCCGGGGCACCAGCGGTGGTCAAGCCGTCGTCGAAGACGCCGCTGACCATGGCAGCGCTGTTCACCCTGCTCCACCGCGAGCTCGACCTGCCGGCGGGGATGGTCAACCTGGTTACCGGGGCCGCCGGCCCCATCGGCGATGCCCTGCTCGCCGACCGACGGATTCGCGTGTTCAGCTTCACCGGCTCGACCAGTGTCGGTCAGCAGCTGATCCGCGCCAGCGCGGAGGACTGCACGCGCCTGGCCCTGGAGCTCGGCGGCAACGCGCCGTTTATCGTCTTCGCCGACGCCGACCTCGACTGGGCCGCCGATCAGTTGATGGCCAACAAGTTCCGCGGCGGCGGACAGACCTGCGTCTGCGCCAACCGCATCTTGGTCGAGGCGTCGGTGATCGACACCTTCTCCGAGAAGGTGGCCGAGCGCGCCGCGCGGCTGACTGTCGGTGATGGCATGGCCCCCGGGGTGGATCTGGGGCCGCTGATCGACCGCAGCGGCTACGACAAGGTCCGCCGCCACTTCCTCGACGCCGTCGAGCAGGGTGCGACGCCGGTGCTCGGCGAGGACCCCGGCCCGCTGGAGCACGAGCACGGCGCCTACTTCCCGCCGACGGTCGTGCGCGGCGTCACCGCCGATATGGCCTGCTGGCAGGAGGAAACCTTCGGGCCACTGGTGCCCATGGCCGCCTTCGGCGATGAGGCCGAGGCGCTGGCCATGGCCAACGATACGGAGTTCGGCCTGGCCGCCTACCTGTTCACCGGCGACGACGCCCGGGCGGAGCGATTCATCCCGCGCCTGGCCTTCCCCCACGTGGGCTGGAACACCGGCAGCGGCCCGACGCCGGAGGCCCCCTTCGGCGGCATGAAACTCTCCGGCTACGGCCGCGAGGGCGGCCTCGAGGGGCTGTTCGAGTTCATCGACACGCAAACGGTGCCCCGCGGCCGCTGACCCGCCCGGCCTGCCCCGGCAGCGTGCGGCTGCCGGGGGGCCACCCCCGCCTATCCGTCGGCCCCGCGCACCTCGCGCAGCGATTGGGCACCCAGCGCCAGCGCCAGGAGCCGATCCACCCCCAGCGCTACACCGGCGCAGTCGGGCACCCCCTGCTCGAGCGCGGTGAGCAACCGTTCATCGAGCGCGTGCACCGGCTGCCCGGCCCGGCGCCGCTCGGCCTGCTCGGCCCGAAAACGCTCGCGCTGCGCCCGCGCATCGGTGAGCTCGTGATAACCGTTGGCGATCTCCAGCCCGTCGATGAAGAGCTCGAAGCGCCGCGCCGTGCGCGGGTCGTCCTCGTCGAGCCGGGCCAGGGCGGCCTGGCTGGCCGGGAAGCCGTCCAGGAAGGTCAGCGTGCCGCGGCCCAGGGCAGGGCCCACGGTATGCGAGAGCAGCAGATCGAGCGCCTCGTCGCGCTCCGGGGTGGTGCCGTGGAGCTGGATCCCCTGGCGCGTCAGGGCATCAGCGAGGACGGCGTCGGGGTCGGTGAGCGGATCGACGCCGGCATGCCGGCGGAACGCCTCGCGGTAGGTGCAGCGCTCCACCGGCCGCTCGCCGACGAGCAGCGCCGCCAGCGCCGCCACCTCATCCATCAGGCGGTGGTGGTCAAAACCAATGCGATACCACTCGAGCAGGGTGAACTCGGCGGCGTGCCAGCGCCCGCGCTCGCCGCCCCGCCAGGCCGGCCCGAGGTAGTAGATATCACCACTGCCAGCGGCGAGCATGGCCTTCATGGCCGATTCCGGCGAGGTCTGCAGATAGGCGGTGGTGCCGTCGGCGCTGGCTCCCGAGACCGGGATGCTCTTCAGCGCCGGGTCCATCGCCGCCGGCCCGAGGCACGGCGGCTGAACCTCCAGCACGTCGCGCTCGGCAAAAAAGCCGCGGATCCGCGCCAGCGCCCGCCCCACTCGGCGCACGGTGGCGCCGTCGGCGACGCCGCACGGAGCCCCGGCCACCGCCGTCAATCCTTGGCGCGGCTGACGTACTCCGCCTTGCGGGTGTCGACACGCAGCACCTCACCCTCTTCGATGAACAGGGGCACCCGCACCGTGGCCCCGGTCTCCAGCTTGGCCGGCTTGGTGCCGCCGCTGCTGGTGTCGCCGCGCACGCCGGGGTCGGTCTCGATGACCTTGAGGTCCACGAAATTCGGCGCCTCGACCTGCAACGGCGCGTCGTTCCAGAGGATCACCGTGCAGGTATCCTGCTCCTTGATCCAGTTGGCGGCATCGCCCACGGCACCCGCGGGGGCCGCCTTCTGCTCGAAGGAGGTGGGATCCATGAAGTACCAGAACTCGCCGTCGTTGTAGAGGTACTGGAGCTCGGTCTCCATGACGTCGGCGGCCTCGACGCTCTCGCCGGACTTGAACGTCTTCTCGACGACGCGGTTGGTCTTCAGGTTGCGCAGCTTGACCCGATTGAAGGCCTGCCCCTTGCCGGGCTTGACGAACTCGTTCTCGACGATGCTGTAGGGATCACCGTCGAGCATGATCTTGAGTCCGCCCTTGAATTCGTTTGTGCTATAAGTCGCCATGATCCCCTCGGGTGTGCGAAGTTGACGCGATGCTAACCGATACGGCCCGACAGCCCAAGCCAGGGAAAGCGCACCGCGCCAGCGAACGCTGGCGCCAGGAACTCGTCGATGCGGTCCGCAGCCCGACGGAACTGATCCGCCGCCTCGAGCTGCCCGAAGAGCTGGTGGCGCCGGCAGAGCGCGCCGCCCGTAGCTTCCCGCTGCGGGCCCCCAAACCCTATCTGGCACGCATCCGCCCCGGCGATCCCCACGACCCGCTGCTGCGTCAGGTGCTGCCGATGGATGCCGAACTCAAGACGCATCCCGGCTACAGCGCCGATCCGCTGGCCGAGCAGGGCGAGCGCAGCGGCAGTGGTGTGCTGCAGAAATACGCCGGGCGCAGCCTGCTCATCGCCACCGGCGGCTGCGCCATCCACTGCCGCTACTGCTTCCGGCGCTGCTTCCCCTACAACCGCGAGGCTGGCTGGCGCACGGCGCTGGACCGGCTCGAGGCGGAGGGCGCCCCGGAGGAGGTCGTCCTCAGTGGCGGCGACCCGCTGCTGCTCGACGACCAGGCGCTGGACGCCTGCCTGCGGCGTCTGGCGAACATCGAGGCGGTCCGCCGGGTGCGCATCCACACCCGGCTCCCGGTGGTGATCCCCTCTCGGGTCACCGCCGCCCTGGCCCGCCACCTGGGGCAGACGCGGCTGCAGACGGTGATCGTGGTCCACGCCAACCACCCCCGGGAGATCGACCCCGAGGTCGGCTCGGCGCTGGCCCGGCTACGCACCGTCTGCTCGGCGGTGCTCAACCAGTCGGTGCTGCTACGTGGCGTCAACGACGATCCGGCCACCCTGGCGACGCTCTCCGAGCGGCTGTTCGAGGTCGACGTGCTGCCCTACTACCTGCACCTGCTCGACCCGGGGGCCGGGGCCGCCCACTTCGATGTCGATTCACAGACCGGGCAGGCCATCTGGGCGGAACTCGCCCGCAGCCTGCCCGGTTATCTGGTGCCGCGCCTGGCCCGCGAGGAACCCGGCGCGGCAGCCAAGACGGTGATCACACCGGACGCGCCTTGAGCGCCTCGATGCGCTCATCGAGCGGCGGGTGCGACATGAACAGCCGCTTGATCGACGAGCCACCCATGCGGCCATTGATGCCGAAGGCCTCCATCTCGTCTGGCATGTTCTGCGGCTCCACCGAACGCTTGAGCTTCTCCAGGGCGGCGATCATCTTGTCGCGCCCGGCCAGCTTGGCGGACCCGGCGTCGGCGCGGAACTCGCGCTTGCGCGAGAAGTACATGGTGATCATCGAGGCGAGCACGCCGAGGACCATCTGGGCGAAGATCATGGTGATCCAGAAGCCGGGGCCGTGACCGCCCTCGTTCTTGAACACCACCCGGTCGACGAAGCGCCCGGCGACGTGGGAGAGGAAGATCACGAAGGTGTTCACCACACCCTGGATCAGGGTCAGGGTGACCATATCCCCGTTAGAGACGTGCGCCACCTCGTGGGCGATGACCGCCTCGGCCTCGTCTCGGGTCATGTTCTGCAGAAGCCCCGAGCTCACCGCCACCAGGGCGCTGTTGCGCCGGGCGCCGGTGGCGAAGGCATTGATCTCCGGGGCGTCGTAGATCGCCACATCGGGCATGCCGATGCCCTCGCGCTGGGCGAACCGGCGCACCGTCTCCACCAGCCACTGCTCCTGCTCGCCGCGCGGGCTCTCGATGGGCCGCGCGCCCATCATCTTCATCGCCATGTACTTGGACATGGCCAAGGAGATGAACGAGCCGGCGAAGCCGATCCCGGCGGCGAAGATCAGCAGCGTGACCATCTCCGCGTCGATACCTTGCTCGCGGAGGAACTGCTCCACGCCGAGCAGGTTGAGGATGATCGACAGCACCAACACGACGGCGAGGTTGGTCGCCAGCAATAACGCGATCCGGGTCAGCATCGTTGAGAACGCTCCTCTTTCGTCAGACTGCGGGATCCACTTCCTGACGCTTGGATTGGGTTCGGCGGCAAAGGTTTCAAGACCCCGTCACCGCACTCAGACGTCGACACGCAGGCCGCGGACCTGGCGCAGACCCCGCGGCAGCTGAACGCCACGCCGCCCCCGGGCGGCGCGGAAGGCCTCCAGGTCGTCGCGACTGAGCCGCTTGCCGGTCTTGCCGGCCTCCACCCGCAGCGCCGCGCCGGCGGGCAGCACGGCCACAGCCACCACCACCTCCTCGCGGCTGCGCAGGCGCTGGGCGGGGATACCGATGAGCTTGTTGCCCTTGCCGCGGGCCATCTCCGGCAGTTCCTCCAGCGCGAAGCCCAGCAGCCGCCCGTCGGAGCTGGCCACGGCCACCTCGGCGCCCTCGAGCTCGGCGGGTAGCTCCACGGGGGGCAGCACCGCCGCCCCTTCGGGCAGGGTCAGCACGGCCTTGCCGGAGCGGTTGCGCGAGAAGAGCTCGCGCAGGGGGACACGGAAGCCGTAGCCGGCGTCGGAGGCGAGCAGCCAGCGCGACTCCGGGTCGCCGGCGAGCA
>PULM01000204.1 GCA_003552345.1 Ectothiorhodospiraceae bacterium | reverse complement strand
CCACCAGCTTCGCTACCGTTGGCAACCCTACGTATGCCAAGGTAGACACCAGGCCAGGGGCGAGCCCGCTTGACTCCCCGTTGGCGGGCTCCGAAGAGCCGGTGCTGCCACACCGGCTCTTTGGACTTCCCCACTACCTTGAACAACGCCCGACCTCAATTTGAGGCGGCTGTAACGGCGTCTCTGCCCTCCCCCCCCCGGGGGCGTTCGCGATACGCCCCCGGGGGATTCGTGACGTGCTCTTAGCCTCCGGTGCCATGCACCAGCTCACCGCCGTAGTAGCCGAGCACCACCACCACCAAGAACGACGCCAGGTAGCTAACCAGCACCACCGGCGAGCGGTAGGTCAGCCTGGCCGGGAGGATCGCCGCAATACCCAACAGCACGGCCAGCGCGACACCGAACCAGACTTTGATCGTGAAGGTGCCGGTCCAGACCCCACCGTAGAAGTGGATCCAGTCCATCAGGCCGAGCCCGATGGTAGCGAAGACCGTGATAAAGCCCAGCGTCACGCAGTGGCGAGCTGTGACGGCATACTTCTCATAGCGCGGCGAGAGGGCCAGGAGCGCGAAAACCAGCGCCGCCACCACCAGGCCGATGGTGATGTGGACAGCGATCGGGTGCACCGGGTGGGTGTACCCCAGATCAGTCAAGAAGCCGTAGAAAGAATCGATGCTCATGCCTCACCTCGATACTCGTCGCCTGCGCCTGGCCGGGAGCCCTTGGGAATAACGACCCGGGCACACAGAGCGCCGCCTTGTGAACCGGAAAATTTTGCGCAGCAATTTATCAATACGCACCGTTCTTGACCATCGTCCCACGGTATTCTCGGTGCGCTTATGCGGTGACCGCATCAGGTTGCTCACGCGCCGGTGGATCACACAGCCCGCGAACTGCAAATCCTGGTTTTGCGCGAGTGTCGTCCGGGGGCGACATCCGCTCACCCCCGGCGTGCGGCCGCCTGTCACCGCATTCCGCCGGTCACTGGCAGACAGGTGTCGCCTGAAAGCGACGCCAACTGGCAGCCCACCATGGGCCCGGGCCCGCCTCGATTCCATAGGTATCTGTTTTTAAAGCGCGTAATAAAGTTGGCACGCAGCCTGCTAGAGCATGGGCGAACACGGAGCTTTTCCGTGGACGCTTGAAAGCAAAGCTGCAATGCCACCAAGGAGGCACTATGCGACTGAAGAGCTGGATTGTTGGTCTGCTGGCCCTGATGATCGGCATGGGCGCCACCACTGCGACCCTCGCCTTCGAGGACGTGGAGACCGATGAGGAAGCGTTCGAGGAGCCGGCTGAGGACGGCGAGGACGCCTGGGAGCCGGAGGAGGAAGAGGATGAGGTCGATCCGTGGGAGGAAGACGCGGATGACGACATGGGCGAGGACCAGGAATGGTAACCCTCTTCTAACCTCTCTCTTCATGGGTGCTTAACGGGGCCCACCTCAGCCCCGATTCAGGGGTCCCGACCGATTCCCCCCCGGTCGGGACCCCTTTTTCTTGCCCCACCCCTAACACCCTCTTAGTCTCACCCAGGCAACGTGGATGGCTCGGGGCTTCTCGCCCGAGCGGACTGAAGTCGTTGCCGCTTTGGGGCCGGCTGGCCGGAATCCGCGGCGCAGCTGCAGTCATCGCGGGGGCCAATGCCGCCGTCGTTGGGCTCCTGGCCCGGCAAGGCAACGCCCGCAGGGGCGCCCTGCCGGGCCACCGGCCCAAATCGGCAGCCGACCGCCGCTGTACCTGGTCCGTGGAGTCACCAGCGCTTGTACGGGAGGAACTTCCCGTTCATGGTCACCACCACGCGATCCCCCTTGGGATCCTCCTGTTTGTCGATATCCATGGTGAAGTCGATCGCGCTCATGATCCCGTCACCGAACTTCTCCTGGATGATCTCTTTCATGGTCTCGCCGTACACCCCGACGACCTCGTAGAGCCGGTAGACCAACGGATCCTGGGGAATCGCCTCGGGAAACTGCTTGTACGGGTAGACCTGCAAGGTCGTCCCCACCTCCGGGGCCAGCCCGAGAACGGAGCAGATGCGCTCCGCCTGCTCGGCGGTCGTGGAGTTCATCCCCAGGCAGGCCGAGGCGGTGAAGACCGGAGAGAGGCCCACCTTCTCGGCAATCTCCTCCCAGGTCAGCCCCTTTTCGGCCTTCGCCGCCTGGATCGCTGCGGTCATCTCGGTCTTATCCATGCTGTTTACTCCTCACTCAAGGAAGGGTCTGAAGGACCCGGGGTTACTGGACGGCACGCACCTGCGGCCGATCGCCCGCGCCGGCCGGCGGGGCCGGTGCCTGCCCGGTGGCCGCCGCGGTTGGATCGATTTCCGGCGGCTTGCTGCCCCAGGGCCGATCCGCCGCCTCACCGCCGCCCTGGGTCTGCCGCGAACGCTCCACCAGAAAGTGCATCAGGTGGTTGCGGATGGTGTAGAAGGCGGGGTCCTGCAGGATCTCGGCCCGGTCCCGGGGGCGCGGTAGATTGATACGCACCGACTCCGCCACCCGTGCATGGGGGCCGTTGGACATCAGCAGGACACGATCGGCGAGCAGGATGGCCTCATCCACATCGTGGGTGATCATGAACACGGTCTGCCCGGTCCCGGACCAGATCCGCACCAACTCGTCCTGGATCGTGCCCCGGGTCAACGCATCCAGCGCCCCGAAGGGCTCGTCCATGAGCAGCAGCTTGGGCTGATTGGCGAATGCCCGGGCGATGCCCACCCGCTGGCGCATCCCGCCGGAGAGCTGCGCCGGGTAGCGCTCCTGGGCCTGCTCCAGACCCACCATGCTTAGATAGCGGCGACTGTGCTCGATGACCTGCCGGCGCGACCAATCCTTATGCCGCGCCTGGACGGCGAAACGCACGTTGCCGATGGCCGTCTTCCAGGGCAGCAGCGAATGGTTCTGGAAGACCACCCCCCGGTCCAGACTCGGGCCGGTGACCTCCTTGCCGGCCATGACCACCCCGCCCTGGGAAGGCTCATCGAGACCGGCCAGGACATTCAGGATGGTCGACTTCCCGCAGCCGGAGTGGCCGATGATGCAGACGAACTCGCCCTCCTCGATATCGAAGTTGATGTCCTCGAAGACAGTGAACTCGCCTTGGCCGTCAGGATCCGGAAAGCGCTTGGCCAGGTCACGGATCTCAAGAAAGTGCGCGGTCATGGGTGCCTCCTAGTCGTAGGCCACGGCTCGGGCCGTGCGCGCGAAGAGCTGGTCGAGGAACATGCCCACCACGCCGATGACGAGGATGGCGAAGATCACTGCGGTGAGATCCAGGTTGTTCCACTGCTGCCAGACGTAGTAGCCGATGCCGGTGCCGCCGATGAGCATCTCCGCGGCGACGATCACCAGCCAGGCGATCCCCATGGAGATCCGCATCCCGGTCACGATGGTCGGTGCCGCGGCGGGCAGAACCACCTGGAAGGCGGTGCGCAGCGAGCCCAGCTCGTGGGTTCGGGCGATGTTCAACCAGTCACGGCTCACCGCGGCCACGCCGAAGGCGGTGTTGATGAGCATCGGCCAGAGCGAGCAGATGAAGATGACAAACACCGACGAGGCATCACTGTCGCGGATGATATAGAGCGCAAGCGGCATCCAGGCCAGCGGTGAGATGGGCCGCAGGACCTGGATATACGGATTGAGCGCCTTGCGCATGACCGGCGACATACCGATGAGAAACCCAATTGGGATCGCCACCGCCGCGGCGATGCTAAAGCCGATCAGCACGCGGGTGAGCGAGTAGGCCACCTGCAGGCCGATCCCGCGGTTCGCCTCACCGAAGTCGTAGAACGGGTCGGTCAGCTACTGCCAGGCGAAGGCGGCAACCTCGGAGGGCACGGGGATGTTGCTGCCGCTGGATCCCGCGGTCATCTGGGCGTATTCGTCGGGCTCGCCGCCGACAAGGGCGATCTCGTCGGCGCGCTGGGATAGTTCCCAGCCCCCGATCAGGACCACGAAGAGGACCACGGAGACGATCAGCGCCCGAAAGTTTTCACTGGACCCGTCGAAACGCAGGTCACTGAGTGCCGGGAGTCGCATACGACCCTCCTGCCTTGTGCATTGGGGGGTTGTGCCAGGGACACCGGCAGCGGCTTCGCGCCGCTGCCGGGAAGTCGGTCACGAGCTGCGGATCTCGAAGCTCTCCAGATACCCCTCGGGGTCGTCCGGATCGAAGGTCTTCCCCATGATCTCGTGGGTGGTGTAGGACTCAGTCGGTGCCTCGTAACCGAGCTCCTCCATCACCTCCCGCGCCTCGGTAGCCCGGAACACCTCCTCGGCGATGCCGCGGTAGTCGACATCGCCCTCGATGTAGCCCCACCGCTTCATCTGGGTGAGGATCCAGACGGCCATGGAGTGCCAGGGGAAGGGATCGAAGTCGATCCGATTCGGGACTTCCTGGATCTCCCCGAGACCATCGGCATAGCGACCGGTCAGCACCTGCTCGAGCACCGGCACCGGCTGGTTCAGGTACTGCCGTGGCGAGATGGCCTCGGCAATCTCCGAGCGGTTATCCGGATCCGAGCTGTAGTGGGTGGCATCGACGATGGCCCGGAACAGCGCGGCAAAGGTATTCGGATGCTCCTGGACCCAGTCCTCGCGCACGGCGAAGGTGCAGCACGGATGGCCCTCCCAGAGCTCCTTGCTCAGGATGTGCAGGAAGCCCACCTCCTCCCAGACGGCCCGCTGGTTGAACGGATCCGGGGCGAGGTAGCCATCCACGTTGCCGGCGGCCAGGTTGGCGACCATCTCCGGCGGCGGCAGCACCCGGATGCTGATGTCCCGATCCGGATCGAGACCGTGCTCGGCCACGTAGTAGCGCAGCAGGAAGT
>PULM01000196.1 GCA_003552345.1 Ectothiorhodospiraceae bacterium | reverse complement strand
GTTCCTGGACGAGCAGGATGTCGAGGGGCCGTAATGGTCGAGTACCTCCTGCCGGCGCTCTTCGCGCTGTTTCTGTGGTGGTTCAGCACCGGGGTGGTCATCTACCTCGACAACCTGCCGGTGCGCACCTTTCGCTGGAGCATGCTCGGCGGCACCGTCGGCCTGGTGGTGGGCCTTTACGGGGTTGCGGCCACTAGCGGGGATACCTCGGTCTCCGGTGCCTACCTCGCCTTCACCAGCGCCCTGCTGGTCTGGGCATGGGTCGAGCTCAGCTACTACACCAACTACCTGACCGGGCCGCGGCAGATCAGCTGCCCGCCGGGTTGCTCGGGCTGGCGTCACTTCGGCCACGCCCTGCAGAGCAACATCTACCATGAGCTGGCCATCATCGTGCTGGGCATTGTCCTGGCGCTCCTGACCTGGGGGGATGGCAACCTGGTGGCGCTGTGGACCTTCCTGGTCCTGGCGTGGATGCATGAGAGTGCCCGTATCAACGTCTTCCTGGGGGTGCGTAACCTCAACGAGGAGTTCGTGCCGGAGCACATGAAGTTCCTGCGCAGCTTTATGCGCCGCCGGCCCATGAACCTGTTCTTCCCCTTCTCGGTGAGTGTCTCCACGGTGGCCCTGGTCCTGCTGGTGCAGGCCGCGGTGGCGCCCGGGGTGGATGCGGCCACCGCCGTCGGCCTGACGCTGGTGGCGACCCTGATGGCACTGGCCATTCTCGAGCATTGGTTCCTGGTCATCCCCATGCCCACGGCGTTCCTCTGGCACTGGGGACTCAAGGCGCGGGATCGAAACGCTGACCAGGTAGCCACCAAGGCGGCGGATGCGGACGTGTCGTCGTCATCCTCTTCTTCCTCAGGGTGAACGTCGGTGATGGCGGGCAGCGGAGGCTCGGCGCGCTGGGACTGGCTGTGGGCGGTCGCCGCCTTGGTGGCGATCGGCCTTGCCCTATTCCAGCTCCTGAAGGATGAGCGGGGGATCGAGCGCGAGGCGGTCACCATCGATGAGACTCCCGCAACGATCTTCCGCCCGGCCAGCGAGGCCACTGGACCAGTGGTGCTGGTCTCCCACGGTTTTGCCGGCTCGCGGCCCCTGATGGACCCGTTCGCGCTGACGCTGGCTGGCAACGGCTACACCGTGGTCAGTTTCGACTACCTGGGGCACGGCCGGAACCCGCGGCCGCTGCACGGTGACATCACCGCGCAGGATGGGGCGGCCCAGGCGCTTGTAGAGCAGACGCAACGGGTGGCCGATTACGCCCGGGCGGAGCTGATGGGTGAGGATGAGCCCATGGCCGTCCTGGGCCACTCGATGGCATCGAACATCATCGTGCGTTTCGCGCAGCAGCGCGACGACGTCGTCGCCACGGTGGGGGTCTCCATGTTCGCCCCCACCGTGGATGCCGAGACCCCGGCCAACCTGATGAGTGTGGTCGGCGGGTTTGAGCGCCGCCTTCAGGAAGAAGGGCAGCGCGTCGTGGCGATGGCCTTTGACGATCTCGAGCCGGATCAGGTCGAGATGGGGCGGACCTACGGGAGCTTCGCAGAGGGCAATGCCCGGCGCATTGCGGTGGCACCCGGGGTGGAGCACGTCGCGGTGCTCTACAGCCAGACGAGCCTGCAGGAGGCACTGGCTTGGCTGGATCAGGCGTTCGAGCGTGAGGGCGAGGGCTGGGTGGCGGCCCGAGGGCCCTGGGTGGCCCTGCTGCTGGCGTCGATCATTGCCCTGGCGCGTCCGGCGGCCCGTCTGCTTCCCAGAGTGGGACAGGGGGAGTATGGCGCTGGTGCCGGATGGCGCCGGCTGGCGGTGGTCGCTGGTATCCCGGCGCTGGCCACGCCGCTTGTGCTGGCCCCGGTGCCTACGGATTTCCTGCCGGTAGTCATTGGCGACTACGTCGCGGTGCACTTTGCGTTGTTCGGGCTGCTCAGCGCCGCACTGTTGTGGTGGACGGCGGGGTGTCCAGGGCCTCGCGGGATGGTCGCCGCACTGGGCCTGCGCGGTGGGGCCGGCTGGCGGTGGCTGCTCGGTGTGACGGCGGTGCTCGCCTATTGCCTGGTCATTCTGGGCGTAGTGCTCGATCAGTTCGTCACGGTCTTCTATCCGTCCTGGGAGCGGCTGCCGCTGATCCTGGCCATTGCCGCGGGGACGCTGCCGTTCTTCCTGGCCGATGAATGGCTGACACGGGGGACGGGGATGCGCCGTGGTGCCTACGCGGTTACCAAGGTCCTGTTCCTGGTCTCACTTGGGCTTGCCGTGGCGCTGGATCCGGAGGGCCTGTTCTTCCTGCTGCTGATCGTGCCCGTGGTGGTCGTCTTCTTTGCCGTCTACGGCCTGTTCAGCCGTTGGGTGTACCGCCATACCGGGCATCCGCTCGTCGCGGGCCTGGCCAATGCCGTGGCCTTTGCCTGGGCGCTGGGGGTGACGTTCCCGATGCTCGGTGGACCGGCAGGCTAATCCGGCAGGGAGTCAGCGGTAACGCAGTTCGAAACGACAGCCCTCGTCCCCCGCGGCCGCACACCGAACCTCGCGAATGGAGGACTCGGCGTGGACCAGGGCGCGGAAGAGGTGTTCAAAGGCGGCGGCGTGCCAGTGGCACACCGGCTCGTTCGCCTGCTCGCCGGCGATCACCGGGTTGTGGGCTAGATCGAGCAAGCACGGCTGACCCCGCTGGATGGAGAGCTGCCCGGAGCCGACAAAGGTCCAGGCGTGCTGGGAGATCGCCTTGAGTAGCAGTGGTCCGGCCAGCACCGGCGGGAGGAGGCGCAGCAGAGTACGGACCGGGGCCGGTATCCGGTTGCTCAGGACATAAGCACCCGTTCGCTCGCCGGCGTCGAGCATCACCCGTCTGGCCCGGTCGGGGCCAAGCTGAAGGCGTACCTGCTGGTGGAGGGCGGCGACGGTCGACTCGGGCACCATGGCCTCCGGCGGCCGGTCGAGCCACTCCGCCAGTCCCGCGGCGTCAAAGCACTGCCGGGCCACCTCGTCCCCCTCCAGGGCGCGTAGCGCCGCAGCGACCTGGAGGATGGCGTTGGGCCCGATGCGGGCTTCGTCATGCTCGGTCACTGCGGCGCCTCCCCCGGTTCAGGCCTTGTCCGTCTCGGCCGTGCGCTGCTTCTCCTTCCCGGGGACCCCGTCGCGGTGAACCTGCACGGTGGCCTCCGCCGGGGTGCGCTCCGTCTCGGTGCCGGCCTTGTGCGAACGGGCCTCCTTGACCCCCTGGCCGGCGCCCTGATCTTCGTACTCGGCACGCTGCGACTCGGAGAGCGTGCGCGACTTGTCGAAGCTCTTCTCGATGTTCTCGCTGACCTTCTTGCGGGTCTGCGGGCCCCAGTAGCCGTGCTTGCCGAGGTCGTAGAACTTGCGCTGGAAGCCGGCCTTGAGGAACGCCTTCAGGCAGCCGAACAGGTATTTCCGGCGGTCGCCGGTGCCCGCCCAGGGGTAGGAGAACAGGGCCTTGCGCATGTAGAAGCGCCGGTAGTTGCTCATGGTGCGGTCGAGCAACTCGCCCCGGTCCATCGCCTGCGGCTTGATGATTGGCGTGACGAAGTTGTACTTCTCGAAGTCGTAGACCTCGACCGTGTCCTTGAGCTCGCGGAACAGGTCAGAGAACGGCCAGGGGGTGTACATGGCCCAGTTGGCCAGGTCCGGTTTCCAGTCCTGGGCCATCTGATAGGTCTCTTCGAGGGTCTCGGCGGTCTCGTTTTCGAGGCCGACGATGAACTGCGCCTCGACCACGATGCCGGCGTTGCGCAGCAGCTCGATCGCCTTCTTGTTCTGGGCGACGGTGGTCTCCTTGTTGAAGCGGTCGAGCTTGAGCTGGGCGGCCGCCTCGGTGCCAAGGGAGACGTGGATTAGACCGGCCTTGCGGTAGAAGGACAGCAACTCCTCGTCACGCAGGACATCTGTCACGCGGGTGTTGATGCCCCACAGGATGCCGCGATCGGGAAGGCCACGGTCGATCAGTTCCTGGCAGAACTCGATGAACTTCTTGCGATTGATGGTCGGCTCTTCGTCGGCAAGGATGAAGAACCCGACATCGTGCTCGTCGGCGAGCTTCTCGATCTCGTCGACCACCTTTTTGGGATCGCGGATTCGGTAGTCGCGCCAGAACTTCCACTGCGAGCAGAAGGAGCAGGTAAACGGGCAGCCGCGAGCCATGTTGGGGATGGCGACCCGGGTGTTGAGCGGGATGTAGGTGTACTTCTCCCACTCCAGGATGCCCCAGTCCGGCTCGATGCTGTCCAGGTCCTTGATCGTCGGTGCTGCCGGGGTGGCCACGATCTGCTCGCCGTCACGGTAGGCGATGCCCAGGATGGACTCGCGATCCTCCGGCCAGCGCCCCTCGTCCACCGCGCGGGCGAGGTTGACCATGATCTCCTCACCCTCGCCGCGGACCACCGCGTCGATCCAGGGCGCTTCACTAAGGACCTGCTTGTACATGAAGGTCGGGTGGATGCCGCCGATCAGGGTGACCACGTTCGGGTCCACCTCCTTGGCGATCTCCAGGCTCCGCTCGGCGACGTAGATCGACGGGGGGATCGCCGTCGTCGCCACGATGTCCGGTTTCTCTTTCTCGAGCTCCTCCCGGATGTAGTCATCGGAGAAGTCGTTGGTCATCGCGTCGATGAACCGGATGTTGTCGTACCCGGCACGTTTGAGGTGGCCGGCCAGGTAGGCGACCCATGCCGGGGGCCAGTTGCCCGCGATCTCCGCACCGCCCGAGGAGTAGTTGGGATGGATAAAGACGATACGCATGGGTCGAGCCTCCGCGACTGCCTTGGTAACTGCGTGATTCGGTCTATCCGCGTAACTTGCACGGCCAGACCGCCTGCTGTCTAGGGTCC
>PULM01000064.1 GCA_003552345.1 Ectothiorhodospiraceae bacterium | reverse complement strand
GCGGCAGTACGATCACCCCGCACTACGACCCGATGATCGCCAAGCTCATCGTCCACGGCACCGACCGGGCCGATGCCCTGACGCGCCTGCGCAAGGCCCTGGCCGAGACCGCCCTGCACGGTGTCGAGACGAACCTGCCCTACCTGCGCGCCATCGCCGCCGACGCCACCTTCGCCGCCGGACGGGCCACCACCCGCTACCTGGATCGCTTCGCCTACCAGCCGGCGAGCATCGACGTCCTCCAGCCGGGCACCCAGACCACGGTGCAGGATTGGCCCGGGCGCGTGGGCTACTGGGAGGTCGGCGTCCCGCCCTCGGGCCCCATGGACGCGCTGGCCTTCCGCCTGGGCAATCGGATCGTCGGCAACGCCGAGCAGGCCGCCGGGCTGGAGATGACCGCCAGCGGGGCCGACCTGCGCTTCCACACCGAGGCCACCATCGCCCTGACCGGCGCGGCCATGGCTGCCGAGCTCGACGGCGCCCCGGTGCCGTTCTGGCAGGCGGTGAGCGTCCCGGCCGGAGCGCGGCTGCGCCTGGGCACCGCCGAGGGCCCTGGAGTGCGCACCTATCTGCTCGTGCGCGGCGGCATCGACGTCCCCCGCCACCTGGGCAGCCGCGCCACCTTCACCCTAGGGCGCATGGGCGGCCACGGTGGCCGCGCCCTGCAGACCGGCGATGTGCTGCACCTCGGCCCGGCGCCGGAACACCCGCCGACCCGCCTGCCCGCCGAGGCCATCCCCGCCCACGCCACCGAGTGGACCCTGCGCGCGGTCTACGGCCCCCACGGCGCGCCGGATTTCTTCACCGAGGCGGACATCGAGCGCTTCTTCACCACCGCCTGGCAGGTCCACTACAACTCCAGCCGCACCGGCGTGCGCCTGATCGGGCCCAAGCCCGAGTGGGCGCGGGCGGACGGCGGCGAGGCCGGCCTGCACCCGTCGAACATCCACGACAACGCCTACGCCATCGGCACGGTGGATTTCACCGGCGACATGCCGGTGATCCTCGGCCCCGACGGGCCGAGCCTGGGCGGCTTCGTCTGCCCGGCGACCATCGTCAGCGCCGACCTGTGGAAGGTGGGGCAGCTGCGCCCCGGCGACCGGGTCCGCTTCCAGGCCGTCGACGCCGCCACCGGGCAGCACCTGGCCGAGGCGCAGGAGACGGCCATCGCCGCCGGCCAGCCGGCCGACCCGCCCCTGCCCGCCACCAACCCGGGCCGGGTCGATCCGGCCCGCGCCCCGGCGAACGCCACCACGACCCCGGTCTCGGTGACCTACCGCAGCGCCGGCGAGCGCTACCTGCTGGTGGAGTACGGCCCCATCGTGCTCGATTTGAACCTGCGCTTCCGCGTCCAGGCCCTGCTCGAGTGGCTGACCGAGCAGGCCATCCCGGGGATCCTCGAACTCACCCCCGGCGTGCGCAGCCTGCAGATCCACTACGAGCCCCGGCGCCTGCCCCAGGAGCGGCTGGTGGCGATCCTCGAGCAGGCCGAGGGCGAGCTGCGCGATCTCTCCGAGGCCGAGATGCCCTCGCGCATCGTCCACCTCCCCCTGGCCTGGGACGACTCCCAGACCCGCCTGGCCACGGAGAAGTACATGCAGTCGGTGCGCGCCGACGCCCCCTGGTGCCCGGACAACATCGAGTTCATCCGGCGCATCAACGGCCTGCCCGACGAGGCCGCGGTCAAGCGGACGGTCTTCGACGCCTCCTACCTGGTCATGGGCCTGGGCGACGTCTACCTCTCCGCGCCCCTGGCCACACCGGTGGACCCGCGCCACCGACTGGTGACCACCAAGTACAACCCGGCGCGGACCTGGACGCCGGAGAACGCGGTGGGCATCGGCGGCTCGTACCTGTGCATCTACGGCATGGAGGGGCCCGGCGGCTACCAGTTCGTGGGCCGGACGCTGCAGATCTGGAACCGCTACCACATCACCCCGGCCTTCGAGAAGCCGTGGCTGCTGCGCTTCTTCGACCAGATCCGCTTCTATGAGGTGAGCGAGGCAGAACTGCTGGAGATGCGTGATGCCTTCCCCCGCGGCGGCCTGGCGCTGGAGATCGAGGAGAGCACCTTCTCGCTGCAGCGCTACAACCGCTTTCTCACCGAGCACCAGGCCTCCATCGAGGCGTTCAAGACCCGCCAGCAGGAGGCCTTCGAGGCCGAGCGCCAGCGCTGGATCGCCAACGGCCAGGCGGATTACGACGCCGAGAGCGAACCGCCGCCGCCCGCCACCGAGGGCGTCGAACTCGCCGCCGACGAGCAGGCCGTCACCGGGCACGTCCACGCCAACCTGTGGTCGCTGCAGGTGCGCGAGGGCGAGCGCGTGGAGGCCGGCCAGACCCTGCTGGTGCTCGAATCGATGAAGATGGAGATCCCCATCTGCGCCGAACAGGACGGCACGGTCCGCCGCCTGCTGTGCAGCGAAGGGGCCCAGGTGGCCCCGGGGCAGACCCTCCTGACCCTAAGCCGCGACGGGAGCACGCCATGACCCCGCTGACCGTAACCGAACGGCTGGCCGCCTACCGGGACGGCACCCTGGATCCGCGCAGCGAACTGCACCGGGCCCGGGCCGCCGCCCTGGCCGACACCCACCACACCTGGATCCACGTGCTGGACGAGGCGCAGCTGGCCCCCTACCTGGACCGCCTGGCGGGGCTCGACCCGGCGTCGCTGCCGCTCTACGGCATCCCCTTCGCCATCAAGGACAACATCGACCTGGCCGGCGTGCCGACCACCGCCGGCTGCCCGGACTACGCCTACCCCCCGGCGGAGTCCGCCTTCGTCGTCCAGCGGCTGATCGACGCCGGGGCGGTGCCCCTGGGCAAGACCAACCTGGATCAGTTCGCCACCGGCCTGGTGGGCACGCGCTCGCCCTACGGCGCCTGCCCCAACGCCTTTCACCGGGACTACGTCGCCGGCGGCTCCAGCTCCGGCTCGGCGCTGGCCGTCGCCCTCGGCCAGGTCCCCTTCGCCCTGGGCACGGACACCGCCGGCTCGGGCCGGGTGCCGGCGGCGTTCAACAACCTCGTCGGCCTCAAGCCCACCTGCGGGCGGCTGAGCACCCGCGGCGTGGTCCCGGCGTGTCGCAGCCTCGATGCGGTCTCGATCTTTGCCGGCACCGCCGCCGACGCCGGGCGGATCCTCGCCGTGGCTGGCGCCTACGACGACGCCGACCCCTACGCCCGCGCGGATCAGCCGCCGCCCCTGGGGCCGGGGCGGATCCCGGCCCACGGCTTCCGCTTCGCCGTACCCCCGGCCGAGCAGCGCGCCTTCTTCGGCAACGCGCACACGCCGGCGCTCTTCGAACGGGCCGTTGCGCGCCTGCAGGCGCTTGGCGGCGTGCCGGTGGAGCTGGACTTCAGCCCCTTCCTCGAGGCCGCGCGCCTGCTCTACGAGGGCCCCTGGGTGGCCGAGCGCTACGCCGCCATCCGCGCCTTCATCGACCGCCAGCCGGAGAGCCTGCTGGCGGTCACCCGCACGATCATCGGCGCCGGCAGCGAACCCCGGGCCGGCGACGCCTTCGCCGCGGCCTACCGCCTGCAGGCCCTGCGCCGCCAGGCCCAGGCGGCCTGGCAGCAGGTGGATCTGGCCATCACCCCCACCGCCGGCACCCTCCCCAGCCAGGCGGCGGTGGCCGCCGAGCCCGTGGCCCGCAACAGCGAGCTGGGCTACTACACCAACTTCATGAACCTGCTCGACTGCAGCGCCGTGGCCGTGCCCGCCGGATTCCAGGACGAGGGCCTGCCCTTCGGGGTCACGCTCTTCGCCCCGGCGTTCTACGACACCGACCTGCTCGGCCTGGCGGCACAGCTCCATCAGACCGGCGTCGACACCCTGGGCGCCACCGGCCGGCCGCTGCCGCCGAGCGAGCCGCCGCCCCCCGATCCGGGGCACGCCGTGGAGCTGGCCGTCTGCGGCGCCCACCTCAGCGGCCTGGCGCTCAATCACCAGCTCACCGAGCGCCGCGGCCGCCTGCTGGCCACCATGCAGACGGCGCCCCGCTACCGGCTCTACGCCCTGCCCGGCGAGGCGCCGCAGCGCCCCGGACTGATCCGCGACCGGCGGGAGGGCGGCGCCATCGAGGTGGAGGTGTGGAGCCTGCCGGCGCAGGAAGTGGGCGCCTTCATCGCCGGCATCCCCGCGCCACTGGGCATCGGCCGGGTGGAACTGGCCGACGGGCGCTGGATCCCGGGCTTTCTGTGTGAGGCCGCCGGGCTCGAGGGCGCCGAGGAGATCACCCACCTGGGCGGGTGGCGTCGCTACGTGGGCGGCTGAGGCGGTGGTACCATGCCGGCGTTCAACCACCCGCAGACGCCGAAGGGCCTGCCGTGCGAGTCCTGTATCTGTTCGACACCACCGACCGCGCCGAGAGCGAGAGCGTCATCGAGATGGCCAGCCACGGCGTGGTGCCGACCATCGTCTGCCAGCCCGATGCGCCCATGCGCAGCCGCTTCGAGGCGGCCGGGCTGGAGGTCATCCCGGTGCGCATGCGCAGCAAGGCCGACCGCGCGGCCATCGCCGCACTGCGCCGCCTGCGTCGGGAGCGCACCTTTGACCTGGTGCACGCCTACTACAAGATCGCCCTGACCAACTACAACCTGGCGGCCATGGGCCTGCCCCGGCTGCCGGTGGTGGCCTACCGGGGGATCATCGGCAACCTCAGCTACTGGGATCCGTTCTCCTGGCTCTCGTTCCTCGACCCGCGCATCGAGCGCATCGTCTGCGTCTGCGAGGCGATCCGCCAGTACTTCCTGGATAAGCCCTTCCTGCCCGGGACCCGGCTCTTTCGCCCGGAGCGGGTGGTGACCATCCACAAGGGCCACCGCCCGGCCTGGTATCAGCAGCCCGACGCCCAGCGACCGGCCGATCTCGCCATCCCCG
>PULM01000077.1 GCA_003552345.1 Ectothiorhodospiraceae bacterium | reverse complement strand
CGCCTGCCGGTGGTGGCCACCGGCGGCGTCGTCGCCGCCCTGTGTGCAGCACCCTGGGCCGCGCCGCTGGCCCTGGGCTGGGAGAGTTACGCGGTGCTCGGGGTGATGGGGCTGGTGCAGATGCCGCTGGCGCTGGTACTCATCGCCCAGTCCACCCGTTACCTGCCCTCGCCGGAGGTCAGCCTGGTGCTGCTCCTCGAGGCCGCACTGGGGCCGGTCTGGGTATGGCTGGTCTTCGCGGAGGTGCCACCGGTGTCGTCGATGCTCGGCGGCGCGGTGATCGTGCTGGCGCTGCTCGCCTATTTTGCCCGCGACGCCTGGGAGGGGGCCGTGGGCTGGCGTTTCGGACGCAGCTGAGGGTTGCTCAGGCGTCGTCGTGCACCGTCTCGGCGATCCGCGCCTCGGCCCAGTCGAGCACCTCGCGCACCCGCGGGGAGGCGAGGCGGTACGCCTCGCTGGGCGTCATCCAGCGGTACTCGTGGTGCTCGGGGCGGCCGAGCTCGGGGTTGATGCCCAGGACCACGCGTCGGGTGGTGGTCTCGGCCAGGTAGTAGCGGGCGACCTTGCCCTGGGCGTAGGGGCCGGTCTCGAAGAAGTGGTACCCCCAGCGGAAGCTCAACTCGGTGATCCCGGCCTCCTCCTGGACCTCGCGCTGAGCCGCCTCGAGCGGCTCCTCGCCGGGCTCGACCTTGCCCTTGGGGAAATCCCAGTACTGGAAGGCGCGCAGGAGCAGATAGAGCCGCCCCCTCTCGGCGAAGCGCACGGGGATCACGCCCGCCGAGAGGGTGCGTCGCCTCCGCCGCCTACGACGTGGCCGAGGTGGCCGCTGCGTCATGGTAGGCCGGGGAGAGCTCGTGGAGCGCCCGGATCATGGCGTCGACATTCTCCGGCGGCGTCTCCGGCTGGATGCCGTGACCGAGGTTGAAGACGTGGCCCGGCCCGTGGCCGAACTCCTCGAGGCAGCGGGCCACCTCGCGGCGGATCACCTCGGGGTTGGCGTGCAGCATGCACGGGTCGAGGTTCCCCTGCAGCGCTACCCGGTCGCCGATACGCCGGCGGGCGTCGGTCAGGGAGGTGGTCCAGTCGAGGCCGACGCCGTCACAGCCGGTGTCGGCGATGTCTTCCAACCACTGCCCGCCGCCCTTGGTGAACAGGGTCACCGGGATGCGCCGCCCCTCGCGCTCGCGGGGCAGCTGCTCGACGATGCGTCGCATGTAGGCCAGCGAGAACTCGCGGTAGCGCACCGGATCGAGCGCGCCGCCCCAGGTGTCGAAGATCATCAGCGCCTGGGCGCCGGCCTCCACCTGGCCGTTGAGGTAGTCGGCTACCGTGTCGGCCAGCTTGGCCATCAGCCGGTGGGCAGCCTCCGGCTCGTTGAAGAGCAGGCTCTTGCTGGCTGCGAACGTCTTGCTGGAGCCGCCCTCGATCATGTACGTCGCCAGGGTCCAGGGGCTGCCGGTGAAGCCGATCAGCGGCACCTGGCCGGCGAGTTCCTTGCGGCAGGCCGCGACGGCGTCCATGACGTAGCGCAGCTCCTTCTCGGCGGAGGGCTGCGGCAGCCGGTCGATGTCGGCGGCGGTCTTGACCCGGTGCTCGAACACGGGCCCCTCGCCGGCGACGAAGTTCAGGCCCAGGCCCATGGCATCCGGGATGGTGAGGATGTCCGAGAAGAGGATGGCAGCGTCGAGCTCGTAACGCTCCAGCGGCTGCAGCGTGACACGGGCCGCCAGCTCGGGGCTGCGGCACAGGCCCATGAAGCTGCCGGCCTGGGCACGCACCTCCCGGTATTCGGCCAGGTAACGGCCGGCCTGGCGCATCATCCAGACCGGGGTCCGGTCCACGGGCTGGCGCTGGAACGCGCGCAGGATTCGATCGTTCTTGAGCTCTGAGCTGCTCACCGCGTCACTCCTATACCTGTAGGTGATCAAGGATGCCCTTGGCTGCCTCACGGCCCTCCCAGACAGCCGTCACGACCAGATCGGAGCCGCGCACCATGTCGCCGCCGGCGAAGATCTTCGGGTTGGTGGTCTGCCCGAAGCATCCGTCCTGCCGGCTCGCCCGTACTTGGCCCCAATCGTCGAGCTCGACGCCGTGCTGCTCCAGCCATTGCGGCGGGCTGGGCCGAAAGCCGAAGGCGATGATCAGGCTGTCGGCCGGCAGCACCTCTTCAGAGCCGGGCACCGGCTCCGGCCGGCGACGCCCGTTCTCGTCCGGCGCACCGAGCTCGGTCCGGACTACCTTAACCCCTTCGATCCGGTTTTCTCCAATCACTTCGACCGGCTGGCGGTTCCAGAGGAACTCGACGCCCTCTTCCTTGGCGTTTTCCACCTCGCGCCGGGAGCCGGGCATGTTCTGCTCGTCGCGGCGGTAGGCGCAGGTCACGCTGGTCGCGCCCTGACGGATGGCGGTGCGGTTGCAGTCCATGGCCGTGTCGCCGCCGCCGAGGACCACCACGCGCTTGCCGCGCATGTCGATGAACTCGTCCTCGCTGGCCTGCCAGCCTTCCTCGCGATTGATGTTCGAGACCAGGTAGGGCAGCGCCTCGTAGACCCCGGGCAGGTCCTCGCCGGGGAAGCCGCCGCGCATGTAGGTGTAGGTGCCGGTGCCGAGGAAGACGGCGTCGTACTCGGCGAGCAGCTCCTCGAATTGGACGTCGTGACCGACCTCGGTGTTCAGGCGGAACTCGACGCCGATACCCTCGAGGATCTCGCGACGCCGGCGCACGATGTCCTTGTCGAGCTTGAACGGCGGTATGCCGAAGGTCAGCAGGCCGCCGATCTCCGGGTAGCGGTCGAAGACCACCGGGCGCACGCCGTTGCGGGCGAGCACGTCGGCGGCACCAAGCCCGGCGGGGCCGGCGCCGATGACCGCCACCCGCTTGCCGGTATCGACCACGTCGCTGACATCAGGCCGCCAGCCCTGGCGCAGGGCCTCATCGCTGATGTACTTCTCCACCGAGCCGATGGTCACCGCACCGAAACCGTCGTTCAAGGTGCAGGCGCCCTCGCAGAGACGGTCCTGGGGGCAGACGCGGCCGCAGACGTCGGGCAGGGTGTTGGTCTTGTGCGAGAGCTCCGCGGCTGCGAACAGGTTGCCCTCGGCCACCAGCCGCAGCCAGTGCGGGATGTAGTTGTGGACCGGGCACTTCCACTCGCAATAGGGGTTGCCGCAGTCGAGGCAGCGCCCCGCCTGGGCGGCGGCGGTCTGCTCGTCGTAGCGGCCGTAGATCTCGGCGAAGCGGCGGATGCGCTCATCGACCTGGAGCTTGTCCGGGTCGCGGCGCGGGATCTCAAGGAACTGGAAGACACTGCTGGACATGGCTGACTAATCCGTTCGTGCTCGGGGCCCGCCGGCGGCCGTTAGGCCGCCTGGCGGAGCGTGTCGAGGATGGTGTGGACATCGGCGGCCTTCGGCTTGACCAGCCAGAAGCGGGGCAGGTAGCCGCGGAAGTCGTCGAGGACCGCCCGTCCCCACACACTGCCGGTCTCGGCCACGAACTCGCGGATCAGCTCGCGCAGGTAGTTGCGGTGAGCCTCCATGTTCTCCGACTGCAGCCGGTGGATGTCGATGAGCTCGTGGTTGTAGCGGTCGGCGAAGTTGCCCGCCTCATCGAGGATGAAGGCAAGCCCGCCGGTCATGCCGGCGCCGAAGTTGACTCCGGTGGGGCCGAGCACGCAGACCACGCCACCGGTCATGTACTCGCAGCCGTGGTCACCGACGCCCTCGACCACCGCGGTGGCCCCCGAGTTGCGGACACCGAAGCGCTCGCCCACGGTGCCGGCGGCGAAGAGGCGCCCGCCGGTGGCGCCGTAGAGGCAGGTGTTGCCCATGATCGGGGTCCGCCGCGCCTCGAACCGGCTGCCCTGGGGCGGGTAGAGGACCAGCTTGCCGCCGGCCATGCCCTTGCCCACGTAGTCGTTGGCGTCACCCTCAAGGACCATGTGCAGCCCGCCGGCGTTCCAGACGCCGAAACTCTGCCCGGCGGTGCCGGTCAGGTGCAGGGTGATGGGGTGATCCGCCATGCCCTGATTGCCGTGACGGCGGGCGATCTCGCCGCTGAGCCGGGCGCCGATGGAGCGGTTGTTGTTGCGCAGGGTGTAGTGGAACTCACCGCCGCCGCCGGCCTCGATGGTCGGCAGGCAGTCGGCCACCATCTGCTCGGCCAGCTCGCCCTTGTCGAAGGGCAGGTTGGACGGCTCCAGGCAGCGGGTGGGCTTGTCCTCGGCCACCCCGCCATCGGAGAGGATCGGCGTCAGGTCCAGACGCCCCTGACGCTCGGTCTCGCCGGGCAGGATCTCGAGCAGGTCGGTCCGGCCGATGAGGTCCTCCAGGCGCCGCACGCCAAGACGGGCGAGCCACTCGCGGGTCTCTTCGGCGACGAAGCGGAAGTAGTTCGCCGCCTTCTCGGCGGTGCCGACGAAGTGCTTCAGCCGCAGGACGTTGTCCTGGGTGGCCACGCCGGTGGCGCAGTTGTTCAGGTGACAGATGCGCAGGTACTTGCAGCCGAGCGCCACCATGGGCGCGGTGCCGAAGCCGAAGCTCTCGGCGCCGAGGATCGCGCCCTTGATCACGTCCAGGCCGGTCTTCATGCCGCCGTCGGCCTGCAGCCGGACCTTGTCGCGCAGGTCGTTGGCGCGCAGGGTCTGGTGGGTCTCGGTCAGGCCCAGCTCCCACGGGCCGCCGGCGTACTTCACCGAGGTCAGCGGGCTGGCGCCGGTGCCGCCGTCGTAGCCGGCGATGGTGATCAGATCCGCGTAGGCCTTGGCCACACCAGCGGCCACGGTGCCGACGCCGGCCTCGGCCACCAGCTTCACCGAGACCTGCGCCTGCGGGTTGACCTGCTTGAGGTCGAAGATCAGCTGCGCCAGGTCCTCGATGGAGTAGATGTCGTGGT
>PULM01000172.1 GCA_003552345.1 Ectothiorhodospiraceae bacterium | reverse complement strand
GTCGTTCACCGCTACCCAGAGGAAAACCGTGGCCGAACAAGCGTTGATCTCCGCCGACTACCAGCCCGCCGAAGACGCCTTCGACGGGCGCGTCATCCTGGTCACCGGCGCCACCGGCGGCATCGGCAGCGCCGTCTGCCGACGCCTGGCCGCCGCCGGCGCCACGGTTGTCATCCTCGACAAGGACCTCAAGGCGCTCGAGAGCCTCTACGACCGCATCGTCGAGGACAACCACCCGGAACCGGCGATCTACCCCATGAACCTCGAGGGCGCCACCTTCGACAACTTCCCCGAGGTCGCGCAGCGTATCCGCGAGGGCCTCGGCCGCCTCGATGGCCTGCTCCACGCCGCGGCCACCATGGGCAAACCGGCGCCCGTCGAACTCTACGACATGGAGACCTGGTACAAGACCCTCCAGGTCAACCTCAACGCCGCCTTCATGCTCACTCAAGCGTGCCTGCCGCTGCTGCGCGAGTCCGACCGGGGCAGCATCGTGTTCACCAGCGATGCCAGCGGCCGGAATGGCCACAAAGCCTACGGAGGCGCCTACGCCGTCTCCAACGCCGGGCTGGAGGGGCTGATGCGGGTGCTCGCCGCGGAGCTGGCCGAAACGACGAGCGTCTGCGTCAACACCCTCGACCCGGGCATTGTCGCCACCGGACTGCGGCAGAAGGAGTTCCCGTTCGAAAACCCCCTGGAGTTGACCCAGCCGCAACAGGTGGCCGGCGCCTTCCTGCGCCTGCTTGGGCCTGATGGGCGCGAGCACCACGGGCGGGCTCTCCGCGTCGAGCCGGCATCGGCGTGAACCCACCCCGCCCCCACCCCGGCCTGAGCGAGGAGCGCATCCGCTGGCTGCTTGAGCGGCTGGTCGCCCACCACGGCGAACAGCGCTGGTGGCCGGCGGAGACCGCCTTTGAGGTGCTGGTCGGGGCGGTGCTGACCCAGAATACCGCCTGGGGCAACGTCGAGCGCGCCATCGACCAGTTGCGTAAGGCCGGGCTGCTCGACCCGGTGGCGCTCATCGAAGCCGATCCCGACGAGGTCGCCGAGGCGATCCGCCCGGCGGGCTACTTCAACGTGAAGACGCGCCGACTGCGCAACCTGTGCATCACCTATCTGCAGGAGGGCTGCATGGAGGGCATGCAGCTGCAGCGCACCGAGGCGCTGCGCGAGAAGCTGCTGGCGGTCAATGGGGTCGGCCGCGAGACCGCGGACGACATCCTGCTCTACGCCTTCCACCGCCCGGTGTTCGTGATCGACGCCTACACCCGGCGGATCCTCCAGCGCCTAGGCTGGATCCAGGGTGATGAGGGGTATGAGCGGCTGCGCGGCGGCATCGAGGCGGCGCTGGGGCCGGACACCGCCGCCTTCAACGAGCTGCACGCCCAGATCGTCGCCCTCGGCAAGGACACCTGCCGCCCCACCCCGCGCTGTGCCGACTGCCCGCTCAGCGCCGCTTGCGCCCACGCCGCGGGCGACGCCCAGGCGTCGTCCGCCTGACCGGCTCCGGCGGCGTCAGGCCGACGTGCTCGTAGAGCTCACGTTTGGCGGCCTCGTCCAACTCGCGCAACTGACCGCGGCGCAGGTCGCGGGGCATCACCACCGGGCCATAGCGCACGCGGATCAGTCGGCTGACCGTCACCCCCTGGGACTCCCAGAGCCGACGCACCTCGCGCCGGCGTCCCTCGGTGACGATGACGTGGAACCAGGCGTTGGTTGCCTCCTGGGGCTCGTCCACCGGCATGGCGGACTCGACCACCTCGAAGTGGGCGGGCCCATCTTCAAGTTCGACACCATCCACCAGCCGGTGGACCATCTCCTCGGTTACCTCACCGTGAATCCGGCAGGCGTACTCCCGCTCGACCCCGGTGGAGGGATGCATCAGGGCATTGGCCAGTTCGCCGTCGTTGGTGAAGAGCAGCAGCCCCTGGCTGTTGATATCCAGCCGCCCCACCCCGATCCAGCGCCCCGGCGTGCGCGGCAGACGGTCAAAGACCGTTGCCCGCCCCTCGGGGTCGGAGCGGGTGGTCACCTCGCCCTCCGGTTTGTTGTAGATCAGCACCCGCCGCGGCGGCTCGCGATGAACCCGCTGCACGGTCTGGCCGTCCAGCTCCAGATGGTCGCGGGGATGGACCCGGTCCCCCAGCCGCGCGATGCGCCCACCGATACGCACACGCCCGGCCTGGATGGCCGCTTCCATCTCGCGGCGCGAGCCCAGCCCGGCACGCGCCAGTACCTTCTGCAGCTTCTCGCCCGCGGGCTGCTTCCCACCGTCACTCGTCACGGTTCGCTCCCTGTTCATCGTCGCTGATGGCCGAGTCGGCCTCGAGTTCATCGGGCAGGCGCAGATCCAGCTCCAGGTGCGCCTGATCCGGATCCTGCAGCGTGGCCAGATCCGGCAGCTGATCGAGCCCGCGCAGGTTGAAGTGTTCCAGAAACTCCCGGGTGGTGGCGTACATCGCCGGGCGCCCCGGCACGTCGCGACGCCCCACCACGCGGATCCAGCCCCGCTCCTCGAGCGTGCGGACAATCGAGGTGCTGACGCTGACCCCACGCACCTGTTCGATCTCGCCGCGGGTGATCGGCTGACGATAGGCGATCAGCGCCAGCGTCTCGAGGACCGCTCGCGAATAGCGGGCCGGCTTCTCCTCCCAGAGCCGCGAAACCCAGGGCGCCATCTCGGCGCCGACCTGGATGCGGTAGCCACCGGCTACCTCGCGGATCTCGATCCCGCGCCCCTGGTAATCGGCCGAGAGCTCGGCGACGGCCCGACGGATCTCGTCGCGACTCGGGGCACGATCGGCCTCGAAAAGGCCCTGAATGCGCTCAAAGGTCAGGGCTTCGCCGGCGGCCAGCAGTGCCGCCTCGATGATCTGTTTCAGCGGTGGTCTGTTCATCGCGCACGGATGTAGATCGGGGCAAAGGCGTCGGCCTGGACCAGCTCCACCATCGACTCACGCACCAGCTCGAGGAGCGCCAGGAAGGTGACCACCACCCCGGTACGCCCCTCTTCGGCCTGAAACAGCGCCTGGAAGGGGGTATAGCGCTCCTCACTGAGCCGGCTCAGGGTCTCGCTCATGCGCTCGCGGATGCTGATGGTCTCGCGCTCGATCTGGTGACTCTCGTTGAGCTGCGCCCGGCGCATGACCTCGGAGAGCGCCAGCAGCAGCTCACGCAGACTGACCTGCGGCGGCGGTGCCTGGGGCTGACACGCCGGGGCTTCGGCAGCGGCCGGGAAGACATCCCGCCCCACCCGGGGCAGCTCATCGATCTGCTCGGCCACCTTCTTGAAACGCTCGTACTCCTGCAGCCGGCGAATCAGCTCAGCGCGCGGGTCGTGGTCCTCGTCCTCCTCGTCTTCAGCTGCTGCCGGACGGGGCAGCAGCATGCGCGACTTGATCTCGGCGAGCATGGCGGCCATCACCAGGTACTCGGCGGCCAGCTCCAGGCGCATCTCGCGCATGAGATCGACATACTCCATGTACTGCCGCGTGATCTCGGCAATGGGGATATCGAGGATGTCGAGGTTCTGTCGCCGGATCAGGTACAGGAGCAGGTCCAGCGGACCCTCGAACGCCTCGAGGAAGACCTCGAGCGCGTCCGGGGGGATGTAGAGATCGTCCGGCAGCCGGCGCAGCGCCTCGTCGCCGACACGGGCCACCGGCTCACCGCCGCCCGCCGGCTCGTCAGTGGACGCCTGCCCGGCGGCGGCCTCGGTCACCGGTACTCCAGGCCCATGGCGCTGCGCACCTCGCCCAGGGTCTCGCGGGCCTCTTCGCGGGCCTGCTCGCAACCGTCGACGATGATCGAGCGCACATGCTCCGGGTCCTCCTCGTACTGTCGGGCCCGCTCGCGGATCGGCGCCAACTCGGCCTCGACGGCGTCGATGATGCAGCGCTTGCACTCCAGGCAGCCGATCCCCGCACTGGTGCAGCCCTCCTGCACCCACTCGCGGGTCGATTCGTCCGAGTAGACCTGGTGGAAGTCCCACACCGGGCACTTCTGCGGGTCACCCGGGTCATTGCGGCGCACCCGCGCCGGGTCCGTCGGCATGGTGCGCAGCTTGCGGACCACGTCATCGGTGGGCTCGCGCAAGCCGATGGTGTTGTCGTAGGACTTCGACATCTTGCGGCCATCCAGCCCGGGCATCTTCGCCGTCGGCGTCAGCAGCACCTCGGGCTCGGGCAGCAGCTCTCGCGTGGTGCCGTCGAGATAGCCGAAAAGGCGTTCGCGCTCGGCCACGGTGATGTTCGGCTGGCCGTCGAGCAGGGCGTGCGCCACCTCCAGGGCCTCGCGATCCCCCTCCTGCTGGTAGCGCCGGCGCAGGTCGTGGTAGAGGCGCGCGTTCTTCTTGCCCATCTTGCGCGCCGCCTCCTGGGCCTTCTCCTCGAAGTCCGGCTCGACGCCGTAGAGGTGGTTGAAGCGGCGGGCCACCTCGCGGGTGAGCTCCAGGTGCGCCACCTGATCCTCGCCCACGGGCACCTCGGTGGCCTTGTAGATGAGCACGTCCGCGGACTGGAGCAGCGGATAGCCCAGGAACCCGTAGGTGGAGAGATCCCGGTCGCTCAGCTGCTCCTGCTGATCGCGGAACGTGGGCACCCGCTCGAGCCAGCCGAGGGGCGTCATCATCGACAGCAGCAGGTGGAGTTCTGCGTGCTCCGGCACCCGGGACTGGATGAACAGCCGTGCCAGCTTGGGATTGACGCCGCAGGCCAGCCAGTCGATCACCATGTCCCAGACGTTGTCCCCGACCACCCAGGGGCTCTGGTAATGGGTGGTCAGCGCGTGCCAGTCAGCAACGAAGAAAAAGCACTCGTACTCGTTCTGCAGGCGCACCCAGTTCTTGAGCACGCCGTGGTAATGGCCCAGGTGCAGCCGTCCTGTCGGGCGCATGCCCGACAGGACGCGGCTGGGTCGTTGGTTGATGTTAG
>PULM01000101.1 GCA_003552345.1 Ectothiorhodospiraceae bacterium | reverse complement strand
AGTTCCCCTTCCCTGAAGACACTGCTGATGTGGCGCGAGATGACGGACTGATCCCGCTGGAACAGCTCGCTCATCTGGGCCTGGGTCAGCCACACCGTCTCTGCCTCGACCCGCACCTCGAAGGCGCCGGAGTCGGTCTCATAGATGGCGATCTCGCCCTCTTCCTCGCCCGATTGCATGGTTTCAGCCCTCGTGGCTGGTCAGGGCCTCGCCCAGGATGGTCTTGAGCTGGTCGCGTAGCTCCTGGATCTCGGCCTGCTGCTGCTCGTACTTGGCCAGCAGCTCCTCGGGGTCGTGGTCTTCTTCTTCCTCGGCGTAGGGGTTCTTGCGATCCAGGTTGTAGTTGTCGGCCTGGATCTCCTCCACCGGCACCCGCCAGGCGTATTGGGTCTCTTCCCGGGCGGCGAAGCCGTCTTCCTCGGTCCCCCACCAAGCGATCTCCCGCTCGAACTCCTCATAACGGATTGGCTTGGTCTTGCTGTAGCTCTTGTAGCCCTCGGGATAGGGGTGCTCGTAGTACCACACCGCCTCGGTGGGCCGGCCCTTGGTGAAGAAGAGCAGGTTGGTCTTGATTGGCGCATAGGGATTAAAGACGCCGTTGGGCAGGCGGACGATGGTGTGTAGGTCACACTCGGTGAGCAGCTTCTCCTTGAGCCGGGTCTTCATGCCCTCGCCGAAGAGGAAGCCATCCGGCAACACCACGGCTGCCCGTCCGCCCTCCTTGAGCAGGTGGATGAAGAGGGTCATGAAGAGGTCGGCTGTTTCCCGCGTGCGGAAGGCCTGGGGGAAGTTGTTCTCGATGCCGTCTTCCTCCATCCCGCCGAAGGGAGGATTGGCAACGATCACGTTCACTCGATCCCGCGGGCCCCAGTCGATGAGGGGGCGGGCCAGGGCGTTGTCGTGGCGAACCTGGCCGGGCACCTCGACGCCGTGGAGGATGAAGTTGGTCGTGGCCAGCAGGTGCGGCAGGGGCTTCTTCTCGATGCCGCTGATGGAGTGCTGGAGCGTCCGCTCGTCCTCGGGCGTCTCCACGTAGTGGCGGCGTACGTACTCAATGGCACTGACCAGAAAGCCGCCGGTGCCACAGGCCGGATCCATCACATGCTCCCCGAGTTGGGGATCCACGCGATCGACCATGAACTCGGTGACGGCCCTGGGGGTGTAGAACTCCCCGGCATTCCCGGCGCTCTGAAGGTCCTTGAGGATCTGCTCATAGACCTGGCTCAGCTCGTGGCGCTCGCCCGACTTGTTGAAGTCGATCTCGGCCTCGATCTTGTTGATGACCTGGCGCAGGAGCTGGCCGGACTTCATGTAGTTGTAGGCGTCCTCGAAGACATTCCGGATAACCACCGGCCGGGTGTCATCTCCCCGTGGAGAGAGGGTCTGAAGGCCGAGGAAGAGCTCATCATCGATGAAGCGCTTGAGTTCGTCGCCGGTCATGCCCTCGGGATCGGCGGCCCAGTTCCGCCAGCGCAGTTCCTCGGGGATGGGCGAGACGTAGTCGTCGTCCAGCAATTCCCACTCGCGCTCGCGGTCGTCGTAGATCTTGAGGAAGAGCATCCAGACGAGCTGGCCGATGCGCTGGGCGTCACCGTCGACGCCGGTGTCCTTGCGCATGATGTCCTGGATGGACTTGATGGTGGTGCTGATCGCCATGGGTCGGTTGGTTCCTGGTGTTCGGTCGGTGGGCGCCAGGCCCGGTTAAGCCTGCTGATCGTAGAGGGCGCCTTCGAGTTCACGGACCGCCTGGTCGTAGCCGGCCTTGCCCCCGAAGGACTGGATGAGTTCGGTGGGCGTTCCCAGGCGGCTCAGGGGATCCATGGTGAGAACCTTGCGGTCCTCGATGGGTTCGATTCCGGTGTCGGCGTACTTCTCCAGCAGCCCCTCCAGCACCTGACGGGCCGATTCACTGTATTCCTGGAAGTAGTCCTGACGGCGGACGTTCTCGGCCCGCTGGCGACGGCTGAGCGGCGGCTGGTCGTAGACGATGTGGCAGATGACATCGAACGGATCCGGCTCTTCGCCGAGCTTGTCGCCCACTTCACGGATGAGATCCTCCCAGAAGACGCCCTGCTCGGCCAGTTCATCGATGATGGCCTGCTTGCGATCGGCGCTCTCCCACTGCTTGAGGAAGTCGTCCAGAGAGGCGTACTGCGCCTTCACCTGCTTGCGGGTGTAGTCGCGCAGGCTCTCGGTGATGAGCTGGCCGTTGCCGTCCAGATACTGGACGCGCTCGGCGATCACCGAGACCGGGACGTTGCCCACAACGTAGCGGCGTGGCTCGTCACCGCCCTCTTCACCCCCATTGCTGCCACCCCAGGGGCCGGTGGAGTCATCCGTACTCCAGTCGGGCTCACCCTCGATGCCGTACTCCCCCGGCTCCTCGGCCACGTCGCCGCCCTCGGCCGGCACCTCTTCCAGCTCTGCGCCCTCCTCCGCCTCGGAGGGCTGCTCGTCGGTGGGCACGATGGGCTCTTCGCCGCTCGGTTCGTAGATCTGGACCGGGTCGCCGTCGAAGTTCGGATCCGCGAAGAGCTCCGTGGCCTTCTTGAAGTCGAGGATGGTGAACCAGTGCTTGTTGAAGTCATCGTTGATGCGGGTGCCGCGGCCGATGATCTGCTTGAACTCCGTCATCGAGTTGATGCGGCGGTCGAGGACGATGACCTTGCAGGTCTGGGCATCCACGCCGGTAGTCATTAACTTGCTGGTGGTGGCGATGACCGGGTAGCGCGCTTCGGGGTTGATGAAGTTGTCCAGCTCGGCCTTGCCTTCCTGCTCGTCCCCGGTGATCCGCATGACGTACTTGCGGTTCTCGGCGACCCGTTTCGGGTTCAGGTTTACCAGCGCCTGGCGCATGCGCTCGGCGTGGTCGATGTCCTCGCAGAAGATAATGGTCTTCTGGTAGGGATCATTGCTCTCCAGGTACTCCGTCACTCGACGGGCGACGGCCTCGGTCCGCTGATCGAGAACCAGTTTCCGATCGTAGTCCTTCTGGTTGTAGATCCGGTCCTCGATGACATGGCCGTGCTTGTCAGTCTGACCCTTGCTCGGCCGCCACCCCTGGAGATCCTTGTCCAGATCCACACGGATCACCTTGTAGGGGGCCAGGAAGCCGTCCTGGATCCCCTGCCTGAGCGAGTAGGTGTAGATGGGATCACCAAAGTAATCGATGTTGGAGACCTCTTTGGTCTCCTTGGGAGTTGCTGTAAGCCCGATGTGGGTGGCGCTGCTGAAGTAGTCCAGGATGGCGCGCCAGGCGGAGTCCTCCGCCGCGCTGCCCCGGTGGCACTCGTCGATGACGATCAGATCGAAGAAGCCCGGCGAGAACTCCCGGTAGATGTTCTGCTCCTCCTCGGCCCCGGTCACCGCCTGGTAGAGCGAAAGGTAGATCTCGTAGGACTTGTGCACTGTCCGATTACCGATCTTGGTCATCGCCTGACCGAACGGCCGGAAGTCGTTGTTCTTGGCCTGATCAACCAGTACGTTGCGATCGGCGAGGAAGAGGATGCGGCGCTTCTGCCCGGATTTCCACAGCCGCCAGATGGTCTGGAAGGCGGTATAGGTCTTGCCCGTGCCGGTGGCCATCACCAACAGGATCCGGTCCTGGCCCTTGGCCACGGCCTCCACGGTGCGATTGATGGCGACCCTTTGGAAATAGCGCGGCACGCGGCCGCTGCCGTCTTCGTAGTAGGGTTGTTCAACCACCGGACGAGCCGGACCATCCAGCCCCTTCCAGCGGCAGTACCGCTCCCAGAGCTCTTCCGGAGACGGGAACTCTTCGAGGGTCAGCTCGGTTTCCGTCCGGTCACCGAGCCCCGTGCGATCGTGGAAGAGGAAGCCGTCACCATTGCTGGAGAAGACGAAGGGGACATCCAGGGCGTCGCTGTAGGCCAGCGCCTGCTGCATGCCGTCGCCCACGCTGTGGCTGCCATCCTTGGCTTCAACAACGGCGATGGGCTGGTTGGGGCGGTAGCTCAGGAGATAGTCGGCGCGGCGCTGACGGCCTCGCGTGTGGAGACGCCCCTTCACAATGACACGCCCGGCTGTGAAAGAGACCTCTTCGCGGATCTGCGTCTGGATGTCCCACCCAGCTCGCTGCAGCGCCGGGGGAATGAACTTGGTACAAATGTCCCTCTCGCTCAGCCCGGCCGTGTCAGGCATGCTCGTCTCAATCCGTCGTCCGTGCACTCGCGCATCGGACCATTCTTCGGCCAACGTCGCAAGCGAGTTTAAGGCCACCCTGGGCTCTATAAGGCCCAGTTTGCAGTCTCCGAGAATCCCAGTACGGTACGTTTCAGTCCGTATCCCAGCGACACTATCCACAAAACCTGTGGAAAACTCTGTGCAGAAAGACGCGCCGCTGGCGGCGTCCAGCGATCTCGAGGTCGGTTGGACAGAGATTATCCAGCCCGCACTAATTGGTGAATCAACAGGTTATGAACACCGCCACGGCTATCAGGCAGTTAGCGACGTCAACCGGCGGGCTTGTGCAGAAAACGTATCGTTGAGGCAGGGGTCGATCACGGTTGTCAACCTCACCCACCCAGTAGGCGGGGGCCGCTATCGCGGCCCGAAGTACGCATCCCAAGTCGCGGTATCCGGATTGGGGATTCCAGTCCCCGGAGCTCGGCATCATCGGCCTCGAGGATCAGGCGCTCGACCATCGCTCGTTTCGTGACTCCGTAACGACGCGCCAACCGCCCCAAGGCGAGGTCCACTTCCATGCGCACAACGGTGAAGAGCTTCTTCGTGTCGCTGTGCCCCATCTGCCGGGCAATCCACTCCGGGGACACGCCTGAGGCGAGCCGATGCCCCTACCCGCGAAACACGAAAGCGGCGGAGGCACTGACAAAACAAGGCGTTACAATCAGGGGTTGACTCCACGCCGCACACGATTAGAATGCGCAGCACATCGACAGGCGCGTAGCTCAGCTGGTT
>PULM01000032.1 GCA_003552345.1 Ectothiorhodospiraceae bacterium | reverse complement strand
TTCCTGATCCCCGATGAAGGGTTGCTGGCCCTGGTGACCAAGATGAGGGAAGACGGGGTTGTTCCTGATGATGTAAGGTTTAAAGTGTCGGTTTTTGCCGGTCACGGCAGCCCGCTGGGCGGCAAACTGCTTGAAGATATGGGCGCAGACAGTTTTAACCCCCTGGGGGATTTGACCCTGCCCATGCTGGCTTCGATTCGGAGCACTGTTAAGCTGCCCCTTGACGTTTACGTCAGCCTGGTCGAATCGATGGGTGGATTCCAGCGTTTTCACGAGTGCCCGGATATTGCCCGGGTCAGCGCGCCGGTATACTTCAAGATTGAGCCCGGCCGCACAGAGGGGGAAATGTATAATGCCTGGGTAGATAACGGCCTGATTAACCACCTGGCAGCGCACCGGGTCAAGATTGCCCAGATCTGCAATGAATGGGTGGAGCGCTCCGGCCTGGGATTGGTCCTGAAAGAAGGCGGGGACGACCTGTCTGTTCCCAAGCCGGTATAAAAGGCATCTATGGATAGCCCTGTTATTAAGAATGCCTGTGCCAAGGCGCATTGCCTGTTATGAAAGCGCAGTTCGTTCTGACTTAATCCAAACACTAACGGCAAGCTCCACCGGCAGGTTGTAAGCCTGCCGGTGGAGCGGTAATTCAATTATTGTATAGGAATAACCGCATGATTCCTGTTAACTAAATCTTCACAGCAGATACTGCTGATTTTTTCAACTTAAGTAATATACAAACAAAAGGGGAGCACATTTAAATATTTTTAGATAGGAGTTGTTTAATTATGAGTGCAAATCCGCTCACTACTGCTTTATATACCCTGCGTGAGGCTGCAGGTGCGGCCGGACTTGATCCAAAAGTGACCGAACTTTTAAGCATTCCAAAACGAACCATGGAATTTACCTTCCCCATGCGTATGGACAACGGAGAAGTAAAGATTTTCACCGCTTACAGAGTGCACTGGTGTGATGCCCTGGGAGGGTTTAAAGATGGGACCAGGTTTACCGAAAATCTAACCCTGGACGAATGCAAGGCCCTGGCCCTGTGGATGACCATCAAGCATGGTGTAGGGGGCATTCCTGCCGGAGGCGGAAAGGGAGGCGTTATCGTTGACCCCGGTGCATTGAGCGAATGGGAACTGGAAAGGCTCTCCCGCAGTTACATGCGCCACCTGCCCCTTAAAGGGGCCTGGGTGGATGTACCCGGCGCCGATATCGGGACCAGTGAAAAGACCCAGGGGTGGATGTTAGATGAATACGAATCCATTGTCGGTTTTCACAGCCCGGCGGCAATTAATGACAAACCGACCGCGGTCAGCGGCACCCTCGGCACCGATGAAGCTACCGGTCTTGGTGTATATTATGTATTCGAGCAGGCGATTAAAGATTTTGGTCTTGCGGAGGGCTGCAGTGTAGTTGTGCAGGGTTTCGGCAAGGTTGGCTCCGTCCTGGCCAGGTATTTAACAAAAGGGGGCTACAAGGTTTTAGCTGTCGGTGATGTATACGGAGCTATCCATGCAGCGGACGGCATCGACTGTGTCGAACTGGACCGGTATGTTGCTGAAACCGGCTCAGTAGTTGATTTTCTGGGTACCAGCCCGATATCAAATGATGAACTGCTGGAAATGGAAGTAGATGTTTTGATTCCCGCTGCGGTGCAGAGCGTGATCACGGATCAAAATGCATCAAGGATCAAGGCCAAACTGGTTATCGAAGCCGCCAACGGTCCGGTTACCCCGGAAGCGGAGGGCGTACTTAAGGATGAAAATATTACGGTAGTACCCGATGTTGTCGCCAACGTGGGAGGAGCAATTGTCTGCCATTTTGAAAGGATCCAGGGCCTCACCGACGAATACTGGGATATTGATCGGGTCAGAAACCAGCTTAAAGACTGGATAACCAGGGCTTATCAAAATACAGCGGCTACAGCCGGTGAAAAGAAAATATCGATGCGCATGGCTGCCTGGGTTAATGCCCTGAAGAAAATTGAAGCATCAGTTAAAAAACGGGGCTGGGTTTAAATAAATTAATTGTGCAATTGACTCGAGAAATGGAGGGATTGTAATGAGTGAAAAGAAATCTATATTTCCAGTAAACGCCCCAAAACTGGCCGCCCCTTATTCTCCTGGAATTAGAATCGGCAACCTTTTATTCATCAGTGGGCAGGTTCCGGTAAACCCCGCTACTTCGGAATTGGTGGAAGGCGGTATCAAGGAGCAGACCAGGCAGGTTATGGAGAACATGAAGAATATCATTGCAGCGGCCGGAGGCAGTGTGGATGATATCGTCAAGGTTAATGCTTTTTTAAAAAACATGGGCGATTTTAAGGCATTCAACGAGGTTTACAAATCTTACTTTAACGAACCCTACCCGGCCAGGAGCTGCGTGGAGTGCGCCAACCCTGTCGGGGCCCTGGTCGAGGTGGAGTTTACAGCAGTGCTCAAAGAATAATAATTATGAACTCAAGTCCAGTCATGTACTAGTAATTACCCTGGAAGGGTGGCCCTGCCTGGCAGGGCCTTATATATGAACCGGAACCAGGGGATGGAGTTGATTGTTACAATAAAGGTGATTGACCAGCTCCGGATACTGCAGGTCACCTGCAAGTGCAAGCTGTTCTATATGCAAATCCTTATCCGGCACAAATAAATTTATTTAGAAGTGTTGATAGGGTGTGACTATATGAGTGGTCGCGTTGTCTTGACCGGTGCAAAGTAGTGTGATATTGTAACCCCAGCATAAAAGCAAATTCTTATCTTTGATTAAATCAATGTAGTGAGCGTTTCTGATTTACATGGGAGAGAAAATAATATGACACAAAATCACCAGCTGGCCAAGGAACTGATTGCCGAAGTAGAAAAACTGGACGGTTTTCGAGCAGGGATTGCCAATATCGATGATGTTTTGGGTGGCCCTTCCTACAAGGCCGAAACCGAGGGAGATTGGAAGACCGACCATTCAGAAAGTGTTACTCCATGGCTACCAAACGCACGCTCTCTTCTGGTACTGGCCATGCATCATCCAAAAGACGACCCATGGCTGGACTGGTTTGACCGCGGTAATACCGCGGGAAACCGTAAAATGACAAAAATATCTGAGGATTTAGCAACCTGGATATTTGAGAATCATGGAGTTCGTGCACAGGCACTGCCCTACCATGTGGAAAAGGGAGGAGTGTACCTGAAGGATGCCGCCGTTTTCGCAGGACTGGGCGTAGTGGGGAAAAGCAACCTGTTTCTAGACCGAAAATGGGGACCAAGAGTCCGGTTACGTGCGGTATTGATCCAGGACAGCCTTCCAACCGGCCATCCTCCGGAAGATTTTCAGCCCTGCCAGGGCTGTGATATCCCCTGCCAAGAAGCCTGTCCTGACAATGCTTTTGCCACCGGACAATACTACCGACCGCCCTGTCTCGAACACCTCAATTCAAATCGGGCTAATCCTATTGATAGTGGCCAAAAAAATTCTGAAGGCTCCCCGATCCTTGTAACCGACTGGTGCCGGAGATGCGATTTCGCCTGTCCTGCAGGAGAACAATAGTCTCATTTTTCTCAGGAACCAACACCGGCTTGCTGCCTATAGCAATTAATTTATAGCCGCCACTGGAAGCAATTTCTTAGATTATACCAGCTGGTGATTTATCGCTACTGAGAAAAATCTCTGTTTCAACCTCTAACCTCTTATCTCTGAAGGGTTTGGCTGCTTCTTCGGCTATTCTATCAGCTTCAATTTTCTTCATATTATTTAGATCATCCATTATTACTACCTTGTATGGGGTTTATGCCATGTAGCTGTGGTCATCATGCTGTTCGACAACATTAAAATTGTAACCTCTGCTGATGAAAGTATGGATTCATCCGACTATATATCTGTATAGACTATAATAACCGCCAAAAAACCCGATGCTAAAAATGGCGGTAATGATAACTGCTAAAGTCAATTCTGGACTGTAAATTATTCAGGTAATTGTAGAGTACTGGTCTCCAGTTTTCCAAAAATGTTGACAATAATATTTAAAAATTGTTATAATTATTTAAAATATACTCATAATTCTACAAAGTATTAAGCTCTAATTCAATTGTTCCACTGCTTGCTCAAATATTCTCAGTTAAAAAAATAAACAGGAGGAAATGATGATGGGTAATTATTTGCTTGTACATGGTGCCTGGGCTGGGGGATGGTCATGGGAGAAGGTTGTTCCACTTTTAGAGCAAAAAGGGCATGCAGTAAAGGCTCCGGATTTACCGGGACACGGCATGGATAAAACCCCCTTACCAGGTGTGAATCTGCAAACCTATACAGAGAAGGTTTGTCAGGTTCTCGATGAATTTGATGATCAGGTAATTCTTGTTGGACACAGCATGGGAGGGATAGTAATTTCCCAGGCTGCAGAAGAAAGACCGCAAAAAATTAAAAAACTCGTTTATCTGGCTGGTTACTTGCTGCAAAATGGTGAAACTTTAATGCAGGTTTTTCAAAGAGATAAAGGATCACTGCTTGGAGCGAACTTAATCATGGCTGATGACCAAAGCCATGTTACCTTGAAGGAAGAAGGGATTAAAGACGTAATTTACCCAGATGCTTCAGATGAAGATATCGAGCGGATTAAGGAGCGGGTTGTACCACAAGCTACCATGCCATTTGCTACTACGATTAACATAACTGAAGAAAACTATGGAAGCATTCCCCGGGCCTACATTGAATGCTCAAATGATCTGGTCATTACACCAGCAGTACAAAAAGAAATGTACAGCAAAATGCCTTGTGAGAAGGTGTTAACACTAGAAACAAGCCATACTCCAAATTACGGGGCACATGAAAAGCTGGTAGAACAACTTTTAAATTGTTGACGTGTAGCGGCATTTATTATCACGCGGTATGACGGCAGGTCTTTTATTTATGTCCCAGCTAGTGTATAAGCTGATAAAACAATTCTGCAATATTCAGG
>PULM01000154.1 GCA_003552345.1 Ectothiorhodospiraceae bacterium | reverse complement strand
TTGTTCGCACCCCGCGGGTTGTACTTCATGGTGCAGGAGCCCAGCGGGTAGAAGTGGGTGTCGATGGAGAAATTCTTCTGCGACAGCCGGGTGTAGTGCCGCACCGTCTCCAGCTCCGAGACCTGAGGCAGGCGCGGCTGGCGCTGGCGGCGGAAACGGCGCGGGAGGCTGTCAGCCCCCGGCGCCTCCTTGGGGGCCTGGGCGTGGGCACGCCGGCCCTCACGGCTGATGTCATAGATGAGCACAGCTTCGGACTCCTCAGTCATATTCACAGGGCGCGCTGCACGTCGTCGTAGTCGGGCTCCTCGGCGATCTCGGGGACGAGCTGGGTATAGGCCACCCGCCCGCCGTCGTCGATGATCACCACCGCCCGGGCGCACAGGCCCTCCATGGGGCCTTCCTCGATGCGCACGCCGTAGTCGCGGGCGAAGGCCGGGTCGCGCATGGCCGAGAGCATCGCCACGTTGCCGACCCCCTCCGTACTGCAGAAACGCTGCTGGGCAAAGGGCAGATCGGCGGAGACGGTGGCGAAGGTTACGTCTGCACGGCTGCGGGCCAGTTCGTCGAACCGCTTGGCCGAGGCGCTGCACACCGGGGTATCCAGGCTCGGTACGATGTTGAGCACCAGCCGTCGACCGGCGAAGTCATTCAGGCGGTGATCCGCCAGTTCGCTGTCGACGAGCCGGAAATCCGGCGCCGCCGAGCCAACGCTCGGCAGCTCACCGCAGATCCGGAACGGGGTGCCCTTGAGGGTGACGGTGGCCATGGCGCGATACCTCCTCCGCGACGATGCGCGGTTGTGGGGCTCAGGCGCGGGCGCGCTGCCCGGTGTTGCGCAGGGCATCGGCCAGCGCCGCAGCGAACCGGTCGATCTCCTCGGAGGTGCGGGTCTCGGTGGCGCAGACGAGCAGCGCCGGACCCCACTCCGGGAACTCCTGACTGAGGTCGTAGCCGCCGAGCACACCGCGGTTGGCGAGCATCGGCAGGACCTCCTCGGCAGGCGCGGGAATACGCAGCGGGACCTCGTGGAAGAAGGGGCCGTCGAAGAGTCGCTCCACCCCGTCGATGGCCGTCAGTTTCTGCACCAGTTCCCGCGTGCGCTCGTGGCTGACCGCCGCCACCCGGGCGAGTCCCTCGGCACCGAGCAGGGAGAGGTGGACGGTCGCCGCCGTGACCATGAGCCCCTGGTTGGTGCAGATGTTGGAGGTCGCCTTCGAGCGGCGGATGTGCTGCTCCCGGGCCTGCAACGTCAACGTATAGCCGGTCCGCCCGTCGGCGTCGACGGTGCGTCCGACGATGCGCCCGGGCAGCTGGCGCACGTGCTGCTTGCGCGTGGTCATGAAGCCGAAGTACGGCCCGCCGGAAGAGAGCGGGATGCCCAGAGGCTGGCCCTCGCCACAGGCGATGTCGGCGCCCTCGCTGCCCCACTCGCCGGGCGGGGTGAGCAGCGCCAGGGCGATCGGGTTGCACACGGCGATGACCAGGGCGTTGAGGCCGTGGGCCCAGTCGGTCAGCCGGTCCACCTCCTCCAGTGCGCCGAAGAAGTTCGGCTGCGGGATGACGACCGCGGCGAAGGGCTCATCCTCGAAGCGGCCCAGCGCCTCGGGGTCGATGCGCCCGACGGTGTCGTCCAGGGGCGCCTCCACCAGTTCGATCCCCTGATTGGCGACGATCGTCTCGACCACGCGCCGGTAGTACGGATGCACGCTGCGGGGCATCAGCACGCGCTTGCTCTTGGCCTTGCGGTTGCTCCGCACGGCCATGAGCACCGCCTCGGCCAGCGCGGTGGCGCCGTCGTAGAGCGAGGCGTTGGAGGCGTAGAGCCCGGTGAGCTCCGACATCATGGTCTGGAACTCGTAGAGCAGCTGCAGCGTGCCCTGGGACGCCTCGGCCTGATACGGCGTGTAGGCGCTGTAGAACTCACCGCGGGTGGTGATCTCCCAGACCGCCGCCGGCACGTGGTGATCGTAGGCGCCAGCGCCTACGAAGCAGGCCGGCTGTACGTCCTGCGCGGCCCGGCGGCGCATCAGCTGCGTGACCTCCATCTCCGTCATCCCGGCGGGGATGGCGTCGATGGGGGCGTTGCGCAGCGACTCGGGGATTTCGTCGAAGAGGTCCTCGATCCGCTCGGCGCCGATGGCGTCGAGCATCTCGCGGACCTCCTGCTCGGTATGCGGTACAAACGGCATCGTTCGGGTCCCGTGTTAGCGGACGGGCTTCAACCCTCGTCGGCCACCAGTGCCTGGTAGGCGGCGGCATCCAGAAGACCGTCGATCTCACTAGTGTCGGCGGGTTGGATGCGCATGATCCACCCATCGCCGTAAGGGTCGGTGTTCACCGTCTCGGGGTTGTCGGCCAGGGCCTCGTTGCCCTGGGTGACCTCGCCGCTGATCGGGGCGTAGACATCGGAGGCCGCCTTCACGGACTCGACCACTGCGCACGCCTCTTCGGCCTGGAGCTGGGTCCCGACCTCCGGCGGCTCGACGAAGACCAGATCCCCCAGCGACTCCTGGGCGTGCTCGGTGATCCCCACCGTCACGCTGCCGTCGGCTTCCACACGGACCCACTCGTGGTTGCGCGTGTACTTGAGGTCTTCGGGTACCTGACTCATGGGATGCGTTCCTCGCAATTCGGGGATGAATTCGCGTCTGAATGCCGCGGGTGGGCTAGACGCATACCTTACCATGGCGGACGAAGGGCGGTTTTACGCGCCGCGCGGCGGCCTCGCGGTTGCGGATGACCACGCGGAACTCGCCCTCGGCGTCGGCCGGCACCCGGGCCAGGGCGATGGGCCCGCCCAGGGTCGGGGAGTGGGCGCCGCTGGTGATGACGCCGTCCCCGGCGTCGGTTCGCACCACATAGCCCTCGCGGGCCGGGGCGCGACCCTCGACCACCAGGCCGATCAAACGCCAGGCGACGCCCTGGCTGCGTTGCGCCGTCAGCGCGGCCCGACCGACGAAATCGCGGTCCTCCGGCTCCCACGCCACGGTCCAGCCCAGGGCGGCCTCCAGCGGCGTGGTCGCCTCGTCCATCTCGTGTCCGTTGAGGTTGAGCCCGGCCTCCAGGCGCAGGCTGTCTCGGGCGCCGAGCCCACAGGGCTGGGCGCCGGCGGCAGTCAGTCGATCCCAGAGGGGGCCGGCCTGGTCGGCGGGGACGATCAGCTCGAAGCCGTCCTCGCCGGTGTAACCAGTGCGCCCGGCAAAGATCTCGCCCAGGTCCGCGGCCTGGAACGGCTTGCAGGCCAGGGCGGCGGCTGCTTGGTCGCCGAAGAGCTGCTCGAGCACAGCGGCGGCCCGCGGGCCCTGCACGGCGATCATCGCCAGATCGTCCCGCGCCTCGGCGGTGACGCCGGCCTGGCGGGCCTCGTCGAGCAGTCGGGGACGGACCTTCTCGCGGGTGGCCGCGTTGGAGACGATGCGATAGGCGTCGCCGCCACGGAAGTAGACGATCAGGTCATCCACCACGCCGCCGCGCTCGTTGAGCAGGCAGCTGTACAGGGCCTGGCCGGGACGCTCGTCGAGTTTGGCCACGTCGTTGGCCAGCTGTTGGCGCAGGAGCGCGCGCGCGCCCGGGCCGGAGAGGTCGGTGACGGCCATGTGGGAGACATCGAACAGGCCGACGTCACTGCGTACGGCCTGGTGTTCAGCCAGCTGCGAACCGTAGTGCAGCGGCATCTCCCAGCCGGCGAAATCGACCACGCGGGCGCCGGCGCCCACGTGCTGATCGTAGAGCGGAGTTCTTTGCGGCATCGTTGGAATCGGTGGCTAGGGTGGCGAAATACTATACGCACAAAGTCCGGGAAACCCAAACGAGGGGGGCGGGCCGCCGGCCATCGGCCTCAGCGACCGCGGATGGTGCCCCGTACGAGCAGGATCACCGGCAGCAGCCCGACCGCGACCAGGGTAATCGCCGGCACGGCCGCCCGCTCCCAAACGCCCTCGGTGGTGAACTCGTAGATGCGCACGGCCAGGGTGTCCCAGCCGAAGGGACGCAGCAGCAACGTGGCCGGCATCTCCTTCATGACGTCGACGCCGACGAGCAGCAGCGCGGTCAGCAGTCCGGGTGCGAGCATGGGTACGTAGATGCGCCGGATCACCTCGCGATCCCCCGCCCCGAGGCTGCGCGCCGCGTCGCGCAGGACCGGGCGGACCCGCTCGAGGCTGCTGTCGACGGCGCCGTAGGCGACGGCCATAAAGCGCACCACGTAGGCAAGGATAAGGGCCACGATACTCCCGGCGAGGAAGGTCGTGCCGAGCCCGCCCCACGGGCCCACCAGGCTGGCCACCAGGTGGTCGAGCCAGGTCAGGGCCAGCATGATCCCCACCGCCAGCACCGCGCCGGGCAGGGCGTAGCCCAGGGTTGCGGCGGTCACCGCCCGCTGGGTCAGGCGGTCGGTCTGCACGCGGCGGGCGTAGGCGAGCAACAGCGCGAGCAGCACGGTGAGCGCGGCGGCGCTCGCGCCCAGGGTGAGGGTGTTCTGGATCAGCGACCAATAGGTGCTATCCAGGTCCTCGAGCCGCCGCGAAGCCCAGATCAGCAGCTGCACCATGGGCAGGACGAAGCCCAGTGCCAGCACGCTGCCGGCCGTGGCGGTGGCCGCCCAGCGGCGCCAGCCCCGCAGCTGGATACGCTCCAGGTGCTGGGTGCCGCCCTGGGAGAAGCGGGCCCGGCCACGTGCCCGGCGCTCCACCCACAGACCGGCGAGGATGATTAGCAGCAGGATCGCCGCCAGCTGTGCCGCGGCGTTGATGCTGTAGAAGCCGAACCAGGCGCGGTAGATGGCTGTGGTGAACGTCTCGAAGTTGAAGATGGCCACGGCGCCGAAGTCGGCCAGTGTCTCCATCAGCGCCAGGGCCGTGCCGGCGGCAATGGCCGGCCGGGCCATAGGCACCGCCACCCGGAAGAAGGCCGCCCACGGCGACAGTCCCTGGATGCGCGCGGCCTCCAGGGGGCCGCGGCCCTGGGCGAGGAAGGCGGCCCGGGTGAGCATGTAGACGTAGGGGTAGAAGACCAGCGTCATCACCAGCACCACCCCCGGTGCCGAGCGCACCGAGGGCAGCTCGAAGCCGGGGCCAATGAGCTCGCGCAGGCTCGTCTGCAGCGGTCCGGCGTACTCGAAGAAGCCGATGAATACGAACGCCAGCACGTAGGCCGGCATGGCCAGCGGCAGCATCAACGCCCAGTCGAAGAAGCGCCGTCCCGGGAATTCGCAGACCGCGGTCAGCCACGCCAGGCCAACACCCAGCGCCATTACGGCGGTGCCCACGCCGAAGATGAGGATGGCGGTGTTGCGCAGGATCTCGGGCAGCAGGGTCCCGGCCAGGTGGCGCCAGACCTCGTGATCCGGATTCAGCCACGAGAGCAGGGTCACCAGGATGGGGGTGAACAGCAGGCCCCCGGCGATGACCGCGAAGACACGCCAGGGGCCGATACGCTGCCAGAGTCGGCGCAGCCGAGGGCTGCGCACAGGGCGCGGGAGCGCGACCACGTCGCTTACCGGTACCCGGCCCGATCCATCAGCATCGTGGCCTGGCGCTGCAGCCGCCCGGCCTCGCTGACGTTGATGGTGTCGGGCTTGAAATCGCCCCATTCGGCGACGATGGGATCGAGTTCGACGCCCTCAACCGCGGGATACTCGAGGTTGATGGCGGCGAACTGCTCCTGGGCGTCATCACTGGCCAGCCACTCGAGCAGCTTCTGTGCTTTCTCGGGGTTGGAGGCGTGCCGGGTGACCCCGGCCCCGGAGACGTTGACGTGGACGCCGTGGCCGTCCTGGTCGGGCCAGAAGACCTCCACCGGGAAGTCAGGGTTATCCCGCAGCACGCGCCCGAGGGAGTAGGTGTTGGTGATGCCCACGTCGCACTGTCCGGCCTCGATGGCCTCAAGCACTGCGGTGTCGTTGGAAAACGGCGAGGTGGCCAGGTTATCGACCCAGCCCTCGACGATGCGGGCCGTCTCCTCCTCGCCCTCGTGGTGGAGCATCATTGCCACAAGGGATTGGTTGTAGACCTGCTGCGACGTGCGCAGACACAGTCGTCCTTCCCACTTGTCGTCGGCCAGGCCGGCGTAGGTGTCGAGTTCCTCGGGGTCGACCCGCTCGGGGCTGTACATGATGGTGCGCGCGCGCACGGACAGGCCGAACCAGCGATCCTCGGGGTCGCGCAGGTGCTCGGGGATGCGCTCGCGCAGCTGCGAGGAGTCGAGCGTGGCGAGCAGGTCATTCTCTGTGGCTTGATGCAGATTGCCGGCATCCACGGTGAGCAGCACGTCCGCCGGCGTGCGCTCGCCTTCGGCCTTGAGCCGCTCCATCAGCGGGCCGGCGTCATCGGTGACGAAACGCACCGAGATCCCGGTCTCTTCGGTAAAGCGCTCGAGGATCGGGCTGATCAGATGATCCTGACGCGCCGAATAGACAGTCAGCTCATCGTCACCGGTGTCACAGCCGGTGATCAGCACGGCACCGGCTACCAGCGCGGTGACCACAGAGATTGGGCGGTACATGTGGGCTCCCTTCATTCGATCCACGACGGGAATCGATGATAATGATTCTTGTTTCTGCCTGGCAAGTGCCCGCCTCCCATCCCGTCGGGTTTAGATGTGAGGGCCACGGGCAAGGCCTGGAAGGTCGCCATGCAGGCCCATCAACCCGGTGATCAGTGCTTGGCGCAGTGGCGGCAGGCCGGCCGCGGCACGCAGTGCGGAGCCGCGTAGCAGCGGCACGGGGGGGGTCTGCGTACCGAAGAGCCACTGGACGATGTCCAGGCTGTTCTGCATGCGGGCGTTGCTGCCCCGGCGGCGGCGCTCGTAGCGGCGCAGGGGGCCTGTGCCGCCCGGGTCGCGGCCGGCGCCGTGGGCGTCCAGGATGCACTCGACCAGAGTGGCCGCGTCGAGCAGGCCGAGGTTCACGGCCTGGGCCGCCAGTGGGTGGACGGTGTGGGCCGCATTGCCGACCAGAGCCAATCGCGGGCCGATGTAACGCTCGGCGCGGCCGCGGATCAGCCGTTGGGTCTGCCGCGCGCAGGAGGCCTCGACGCCGCCGAGCATGGCGCCGCTGGCGGTCTCCAGGTGGCGGTGGAAGGTGTCGTCATCGGCTTCGAGCAGTCGCCGCGCACGCGCCCGGGATACCGGCCAAAGCAGCGCCGACTCGTGGCCGCGGAGCGGCAGCAGGGTCAGCGGTTCGTCCGCGCAGAAGCGCTGGCGGATGGTATGCCCCGGCGCACGCTGGGTGCGGATGCGTGCGATCACCGCCTCCTGCCCGTATCCGGCGCGGCGCCAGCGGATGCCGGCCAGCCGGCGCAGGGGGGAGTCATCGCCGTCGGCGGCGACCAGCAGCCGGGTGGTCAGCGCCTGGCCGTCCTCAAGACGAAGGGTCAGGCGCCGTCCGTCGACGGCCAGATCACGCACCGGTCCCGTGGCCAGGCGGCGGGTCTGGGGCAGGGCGTCGAAGAACTCGCGCAGGGCGCGGTCGATCACGCCCCGCTCGAGCACATGACCCAGCCGTGTCTCGCCCACTTCGCCGGCGCTCAGGGTCAGGTGGGCCGAGGCGCGGCAGTCCTCCAGTTCCAGCGCCTCGACGGGGTAGGTGCGGTCGCGGCCGATCGAGGGCCAGGCACCGAGGTGGCGGAGTACGCGCTCGGAGACGACGTCGATCACCGAGTGGCGGGGCTCGGTGCCGGCGGCTGGGGCCACGCAGGCCTCGGCGGCATCGAGCAGGGTGACAGCCAGGCCACCGCGGGCGAGCCCCACCGCCGTGGCCAGCGCCGGGGCGCCGGCGCCCTGAACGACGACGTCGGATGCGCTCATGCGCTGCCCTCCCTGCTGGCGTCTGCGGGGCGGCAGGCGGCAGCCGGCAGTGGGCCCACCCGTCCGGCGCCGGTGCGCAGCAGGACGCGCCGAACCGTTGGGCAGCGCTGCAGGGCTGCCAGCCCGGCGCTGCGCGCCAGGCGCAGTAGCGGATGATCCGGGGCGAAGCCGCGCACCAGGGTGTTGGTGAATGCCCGTGTGCGCCAAAGATCCTCGCTACGCCGGCGGACGTACGCCTTGAGCAGGGTCTCGGCACCGGGATCCCCGCCGCCGGCGTGGCTGGTGACGACAAGCTCGGCCAGCGTGGCGGCATCGCGCAGGGCGAGGTTCAGCCCCTGCCCGGCCACCGGGTGGAGGGTGTGGGCGGCGTTGCCCAGCAGCAGCACCCGCCCGGCGTACGGGGTCGGGGCATACCGTTCGACCAGGGGGTAGAGGGCGCGCTGTCTACTTTCGCGCAGGGGCCCGAGGCGGTAGCCGAAGGCCCGCTGCAGGCCGGTCAGGAAGGCCGACTCTTCGCCATCGCAGTACGCCTCGGCCTGATGCGGCGGCAACGACCAGACCACGGCGCAGCGGCCTTCGGCGATCGGCAGCATGGCCAAGGGGCCGGTGCGGGTAAAGCGCTCGAAGGCCCATCCCCGGTGGTGGCGTGTCGGGGGCACGGTGGCGATGACAGCACTCTGGCCATAGTCGTTGCGGTGCACGGTCAGCCCGGTGAGCCGGCGGGTCGGTGAGTCGGCCCCGTCGGCGGCGATCAGCAGTCGGCCACTGAGCCGTCGTTCGCCGTCGGCGGTCGCGGCGGTTACCCGGATGCAGTCGCTGCCCTGCTCCACGGCCTCGACCCGGGCCGGGCTGATCAGGGTGATGCGCTCGTCGGCGGTCAGCCGCTGACCCAGGATCGTGCCCATGTGCCGGTTGGCCAGCAGCCAGCCGAGCGCCTCGACGCCCTCTTGCTCGGCATCCAGGTGGACGAAGCCCCAGCCCCCTTGCTCCGAGACGTGGATATGGCGAATCGGTGTCAGTGCGCCGCGAGCCGGCTGCCACAGCCCCCAGGCGTCGAGGACGTAGCGGCTCGAGGGGGCGAGCGCCGTATGGCGCTCATCGAAACTCGGCTGGGCGGTGTGCTGCGCCGGCACCGGCTCGATCACCGCCACGCGCAGCCCAGCCCGGGCCAGCCCGCAGGCCAGGGCTCCGCCGACGAGGCCGCCGCCGGCGATGACGATCTCGTAGGGCTCGGTCTCCAATGTCAGTCGAAGTCTCCACTCTCCTCGTAACCCGCGCCGCGGACGGCGCCCATCAGGTCCTCGATGCCCTCGGCGGTCTTGGGCACGCCGCTGGTGAGTACGCGTGGCGTCTCCCGCTCGACGATCACGTCGTCTTCGATGCGGACACCGATCCCGTGCCAGCGCGGGTCCACCTCCTCGCTGCCCGGCGGGCAGTAGAGCCCCGGTTCGACGGTCACCACCATGCCCGGTTGCAGGATGCGCCACGCCCCCCCTACTGCATAGCCGCCCACGTCGTGCACGTCCAGTCCCAGCCAGTGGCCGGTGCGGGGCGGGAAAAAGCGGCGATGGGCACCCTGCTCGATCAACCCATCCACCTCGCCGGCCAGCCAGCCAAGATCCACCATGCCCTGCGTAAGGATGCGCGTGGCGGTGCGGTGGAAGGCGTCGAAGTCGTGACCGCAGCGCACTTGCTCGATGGCCGCCTCCTGGGCGGCGAGGACCACGTCGTAGACGGCGCGCTGCTCGGCGCTGAACGTCCCGTTGACCGGGAAGGTGCGGGTGATGTCGGCGGCGTAGCCGTCCACCTCGGCGCCGGCGTCGATGAGCACCAGGTCGCCGTCGCGCAGCGGGTCGCGCAGGGTGACGTAGTGGAGCACACAGGCGTTGGCGCCGCCGGCGACGATGCTCGGGTAGGCCGCTTCGCCGCCGTGGCGGTGGAAGATGCCGAGCAGCTCGGCTGCCAGGGCGTACTCGGGCATGCCCGCCTGCACCGCCTGCATGGCACGCCGGTGGGCGGCCACCGAGATGCCGGCGGCCCGGCGCATCGCCTCCAGCTCGGCGGGGCGCTTGATCAGACGCTGCTCATGGAGATTATGCTCGAAGAGCTCGATGCTGCTCGGCGCCACCGCACGCCCACGGGCGCGCCCGCGACCGGCCTGGAGCCACTGCAGCAGCTTGCGGTCCCAGTGCTCGTCGCGCCCCAGCGGACCGATGAGCCGCTCGCGCCCGACAAGCAGATCGGGCAGGCGCTGATCGATCTCGCCCAGCGGCCAGGCCTGATCGGCCCCGTAGGCGTGGCAGGCGGCCTCCGGACCGATGCGCGCCCCGGCCCAGCGTTCTGCCTCCGGGTCGCGCTCGCGTACGAACAGGATGTACTCGCCCTCGGGGCGACCCGGCGCAATCACCGCCACCGCATCGGGCTCGGGGAAGGCGGTGAGGTAGCGGAAATCACTGTCCTGGCGAAATGGGTGGTCGACGTCCCGGTTGCGTGGCTGCTCCCGGGCCGCTGGGATCACCACCACGGCCTCCTCGCCGATGCGCCGCGCCAGGGTATCGCGCTGCTCGCGGGCCAGCTCCCGGTAGTCGATGGCCTCGCTCATGGGTCCTGGGCCTCGATGCTCGGGTGCCCGAGGTGCTCGCGGCAGAGCAGGACACCGACGCGGATGTACTCGAGCAGCTCCGTGTAGGAGGCCTCATCGTCCTCATCCTCGGCCGGTTCGGCGGCCACCCGGGCGATCTCCGCGAGGTCACTGAGGAACTCGCGCACCTCGGCGGGCAGCTCGGTGTCCTGGCCGGGCTCGGTGCGCCCAATCCCGAACAGGAACCCGCTGCTCCAGGCGGCCAGGGCGCGGACCCGCTCGTTCAGCGGCTCGTCCTCGGGCGGCAGCAGCGGGGCGAAGCCCATGGCGTCGTCGGCGAGTTCCGTGGCGGTCTCGTCGTAGAGCAGGGTCAGGGTCTCCAGGCAGGCGCGGGCCGCCTCGCCGCGCGGCTCGGTGTCCGCGAGTACCTCGGCGATCCAGTGGGCCTGGCCGGCCGCGCCGGTGCCGCTGAGCATGCCGGCGAGCATGCCGTGGGCCTCGGCCGCGCCCACCGGCGTGCCGACCGCCTCGAGGACCTCGGCCACCCCCTGGTAACGTTGTCCGGAAGCCATGGCTCGTCCACCCTCTATCTGGTTCGCGGGAGCAGGAGATCCCATCCTACCAGCGGCACCGCCGATTGACCGGGCCCGACCGGCACTCTATAGTCGGCGATCAGGGGAGGTGACTCCAAGTGTCTGATTACTCGGTCGAAGAGCTGGTGCGCCTGGAGCAGCGCGTCGAACAGCTGCTGCGCCAGCACGAGCGCCTGCGCGAGGAGAACCGCCTGCTGCGCGAGGCCCAGGAGCAGCTGCAGGCGGATCGGGCCGCGCTGCAGGAAAAGAACGAGCTCGCCCGCTCCCAGATCGAGTCGATGATCAGCCGGCTCAAGGCGATGGAGCAATAGCGCATGACCGAAGCGGTCAAGGTACGCATCCTCGATCAGGACTTCACCGTCGCCTGTCCCGAGGACGCCAAGAACGAGTTGCTGCAGTCCGCCGACTATGTGGATCGCAGGATGCGCGAGATCCGCAAGAGCGGCAACGTGGTTGGTACGGATCGGGTGGCGGTGGTGGCGGCGTTGAACATCGCCTACGAGCTGCTCAGCGTCCAGGCCGAGAACGAGCAGCTCTCGGATGTGCGTCAGCGCCTGGCGCGGCTGGATGCGCGCATCTCCGAGGCCGTCGACGGCGGCTCCTGAGATTGCTTGCACGACGGCCACCCGTGGGTGATCATGGAGACACGGCATCCCCTGCGGTGTTCGATCTCAGGCCGAGTTATCTTGAGCCTCAGAGCAATGCCCAAGGGACCGGGCGTGGGTTGACCGGTGTGCATGTCCGCCCTGAGCGGAACGCCTAAGGCAGCTCCCCCCGTCCCTACCTGAACCGGAGGGTTCAAGGGCAGGCCTGTACGGCATGTGCGGGGGGTGTCCTTTATCTTCAGCGTCGCCACCCGGTGCGGCGCCCGCGAGAGCCTGCCGGCCCCCCATCCCGACCCTTGCAGGAGTGCCGCCTTGGCCACCAAGCGCGACATCCGCCATCGTCTGCGCAACCACCGCCGTCGGATCCCGAACGCCTACCGCCGCCGCGCCGGGCTGCGGCTGCGTGACGAGGTGCTGAGGCTGGTCGAGACCCGTGGGTTGCAGCGGGTGGCCGCGTATCTCGATGCCGATGGAGAGGCCCCCACCGGTCCGGCCCTTGCCGCGCTGCGCCGGCGGGGGGCGGCCGTCTACCTGCCGGCGCTGCGTCGGCGGGGGCGGTGCATGGCGTTCCGGCGCTGGCTGCCGGGGGCGCCGCTGCGCCCCAATCGCTACGGCGTCCCCGAACCGCCGCCGGGGCTGGCGGCCGAGCTGCCGGTGCGGGAGCTGGATCTGGTCCTGGCGCCGCTGGTCGCCTTCGATTCCGCGGGCCGGCGACTGGGCATGGGCGGCGGTTTCTACGACGCCACCTTCGCGCGCGTGCGCCGCTCGCCCTGGCACCCGCCGCTGATCGTCGGCCTGGCGTTCAGCTGCCAGCGCGTGGCGGCGCTGCCCGGCGAGCCCTGGGACCTGCCGCTGGATGGGGTGATCACCGAGCGCGGCTATGTCAGTCTGCCCCTACGCACGCATCGCCAGGAGGGGGCATGAACCGGTGGCTGATGAAATCCGAGCCCGATGTGTTCGGGATCGATGACCTGGCCGCAGCGCCCGAAGGTACCGACTGCTGGGACGGGGTGCGCAATTATCAGGTGCGCAACATGATCCGCGATCACATGCGCCCGGGGGATATCGCCTTCTTCTACCACTCCAACACGCGCCCACCGGGGGTGGTCGGGGTCATGGAGGTGGTCAGTGACCCCTACCCCGATCCTACGGCCCTCGATCCGGACGATCCCCACTACGACCCGAAGAGCACCCCGGAGGCGCCGCGCTGGTTCTGCGTCGACGTCCGCTACCGCGAGCGCCTGCCCCGGCAGGTGACCCTCCAGGAACTGCGGGAGTGTCCGGAGCTCGAAGGGTTCCCGCTGATCCGGCGCGGCAACCGCCTGTCCATCGTCCCAGTCACCGAGGCGCAGTGGACGGCCATCTGGCGCCTGGCCCAGGGCTGAGCGCGCCCCTTTCCGCGCCAGGGCGCCGTCTGTGATACCCGGGGGGCTCATCTTCCTGTGAACGCCGCCGATGCCCGGTCCATGGGGCCGGCAGGGTGCTGCGGCACCCGGCAGATTCCATCGATCAAGGAGCCGACGCGAGCATGACGGAGAACGGCATACGAGATTGGCGTATCGGACGCTGGGTGGCTATCAGTGCGGGCCTGGCGGTACTCTTCGCCGCGCCGGTGGCGTACTGGGGTTATCACGCCTTCGAGGAGCGGGTGAGCGGGGAGGCTGCCGAGCCCTCGCCGGCGGCGGTGGATCCGGAACCATTCCGCGTCCCCGAGCTGACCTTTGTCGAGGCCGAGACCAGTGAGGCGGTGCTCGAGCAACTGCGCGAGCGAGGCGGTGAGCAGTGGCCCCCGGACGAGGCTGTCGCTCCGGTGACGGCCGCCAGCTTCCCGGACGATCTTGCCGAGGTGGATGTGGAGACCCGCAAAGAGGTCTTTTTCCGCATCCTGACGCCCATCGTGCTGGCCGAGAACGCCCGGCTGCGTGAGGCCCGCGAGTTCGTTACTGAGGTCGGTGAGCGGCGCGAGGAACTCGCGGGTGCCACCCGTGAGCGCCTGGAGAATCTGGCCGAGCACTACCGGGTCGATCTCGATGAGGACGGGGCGATCGAGACGTTGCTGCGCCGGCTCGACGAGATCCCGGCGGACATGGCCCTTGCCCAGGCCGCCAACGAGAGCGGCTGGGGGACCTCGCGCTTTACGCGGCAGGCCAACAACCTCTTCGGCGAGTGGACCTGGACGCAGGAAGAGGGTCTGGTGCCCGAGCGCCGCGGTGAGGGTGAGACCCACCGCATCCGCGTCTTCCCGTCCCTGCAGCGGTCCGTGCGCTCCTACTACTTCACCCTCAACGTTGGCCACGCCTACGACGATCTGCGTGAGATGCGCGCCGGGATGCGCGATGACCGGGGCACGCTGGATGGGGAGGCCCTGAGCGCCGGGCTGACGGCCTACTCGGAGCGGGGCGAGGCCTACGTAGAGGAGGTGCGCTCGATGATCCGCTTCAATCGCCTGCAGCAGCTCAACGAGCTGCGCCTGGATGATGTGGAGCGGCGCCCGACGGAACTCGCGGAGGCCGAGGTGGAAGAGGAGGCGGCCGGGGAGTGACCGCCTCCTGCGCTGCGGTTCAGTCGTTCAGCCACTGCTTGCTGAACCAGAAGAAGCGCCCGCTGCCGTCACGGTGCGGCGCGGTGCAGTTGTAGCGGGCGCGGCCCTTGCCGAAGGGCTCCTCGGCCTGGACGGCGAACCGCGTGCGCTCGTCATCGAGCCACTCCACCTCCATGCCCCCCTGGCCGCTGGCGAAGCAGTTCAGGCGGCCGGCGCCCACGTCGTGGTCCTCGACCAGCTGGATCTCCATGCGCGGCGGGTTGGTGTCGTCATCGAGCAGCGGGTCAAAGGGCTCCATCGACTCCACGGGCAGGGGTAGGCTGTTGGCCCGCAACTCGAAGTCCTCCATGCCGCCGAACTGCTCGTTGACCGCAAAGCGGGGCAGGGCCCGTTCGTCGCTGTGTACCCCGACCGCCCCGGAGTGCTGGCCGAAAGCGATGTAGCCCTTATCGCGCAGCAGCTCGGCCAGCGCCGGGTCGTACTCGCCAAAGGGGTAGGCGTAGAGCTTCGGATCGCTGTTGACCGCTTCGCCGAGTTCCTCCTGCAGGCGCTGCTGGGCGTTACTCACATCCTCGCGCATGCGCGCCCGCCACGCCTCGTCGTCTTCGTCGTCCTCCCGGCGGACCAGATAGTCATGGCTGGAGGAGTGGTTGGCGAAGCGGACCAGCCCGGAGTCCTGCATCTCGCGCATCTGATCCCAGTCCATGTAGGCCGAGCGACCGGAGTCGACGTCGTCGGTGGCGACGAAGACCGTCATCGGCCAGTCGCGCTCCTTCAGACGCGGGAACGCCTCCTCGTAGACGGAGGCGTAGGCGTCATCGACGGTGATCGACACCGTCCGCTCGGGGATCGTGCCCCCGTGGCGCAGCACATCGATCACCCACTCCACCGGCCAGACGTTGAACTCCTCCTCCTCGAGGTAGTCGAGCTGGGCCTCGAACTGCTCGAGGCTGACGCTGGTCGACGGATACCGATCCTCGCCGAAGCGGTGGTACATGAAGATCACGGCGCTCCCTTGGGGATCGGCCTCCGGGTCTTTCTCCGGTGGCTGCGCGCCGAGGGCGTGGCTGGCGCCACCCGCGGTCAGGGCGGCAAGGGCGAGGCTGGCCGGCAGCCAGGTGCATCGGTGCATAGGGCATCTCCTCGTGTGTACGGGTTCAGCTGAGGAACAGCTTGTAAGCGGGGTTGTCCGTTTCCTCTACGAAGTTGTATTCGAGCTCGTGCAGAAAGTCCTGGAACGCCTCGCGTGCGTCGTCCGGCACCTGGATCCCGCACAGCACCCGGCCGTAGGCAGCGCCGTTATTGCGATAGTGGAACAGGCTGATGTTCCAGCGCTCGCCCAGGCTGCCCAGAAACTGCATCAGCGCGCCGGGGCGCTCCGGGAATTCAAAGCGGTAGACCACCTCATCGGCGACGCCGTGGCCGCGCCCGCCGACCATGTGGCGGACGTGGACCTTGGCCATCTCATCCTGGGTCAGGTCGAGCACCGGATAGCCCCGCTCGCGCAGTCGGTCGCCCAGCGCATGGCGCTCGGCGGCGCCGTCCTGCAGCGCCACGCCGGCGTAGACGTGGGCGGTTTCCGGGTCGGCCATGCGGTAGTTGAACTCGGTGATCGGCCGCTCGCCGATGGTCTCGCAGAAGCGGCGAAAGGCGCCGGGGCGCTCGGGGATGGTCACCGCCAGGACCGCCTCGCGGTGCTCGCCCAGTTCGGCGCGCTCGGCGACGTGGGAGAGCCGCGAGAAGTTCATGTTGGCGCCGCTGTTGATGGCCACCAGCGTCTCGTTGCGGATGCCGTGGGCGCTGGCGTACTTCTTGGCGCCGGCCACGCCAAGGGCCCCGGCGGGTTCGAGGATCGAGCGGGTCTCCTCGAAGACCTCCTTGATCGAGGCGCAGATCTCGTCGGTACTGACCAGCACCACCTCGTCCACGTGGCGGCGCAGGATCGGCCAGGTGTGTTCGCCGATCTGCCGCACGGCGACACCGTCGGCGAACAATCCCACCTGATCCAGGCGCACCCGCTCGTCCCGCTCGAGACTGGTGGCCAGGGTGGGGGCATCCTCGGGTTCGACGGCGACGATGCGGATATCCGGGCGAAGCTGGCTGATGTAGACAGCGATGCCGGCCGCCAGGCCCCCGCCACCGACCGGGATGAATACGGCGTGGATGTCCCGCGGGTGCTGGTGGAGGATCTCCATGCCCACGGTGCCCTGCCCGGCGATGACATCCGGGTGGTCGTAGGGCGGGATGTAGGTGAGCCCGTGGCTGTCGATCAGCTCCTGGGCGTGCGCCGAGGCGGCGTCGTAGCCGTCCCCGTGCAGCACCACGTTGCCGCCGAAACGACGCACCGCATCCACCTTGATCTGCGGCGTGGTCCGCGGCATGACGATGGTGGCCTCAATGCCAAGCCGCCGCGCCGAGAGGGCGACGCCCTGGGCGTGGTTCCCCGCCGAGGCGCAGATCACTCCGCGCTGGCGGGCCTCTTCGGAGAGGCGGATGATCCGGTTGTAGGCCCCGCGCAGCTTGAACGAGAAGACCGGCTGGAGATCCTCGCGCTTGAGCAGCAGCTGGTTGCCCATGCGTGCGGAGAGGATCGGCGCGGCCTCCAACGGCGTCTGCTCGGCGACATCGTAGACGCAGGCGGTCAGGATGCGCTCCAGGTAGGCGCGCTGATCCTGTTCGAGGGCCGGTTTGTCGGCGTTAGGCTTGACGTGGTTATGATGGACAGTCATACGCAACAGCATACCGCCAGCGGCGGTTGTACCGAAGTCAGTTGCGCACAATCGAAATCAGGAGCCGAGATGAGTGATCAGGGGAAGCGTCTGGCCGCCGAGGCGGCCCTAGAGTATGTCGAGGAGGATGCCTACGTCGGTGTCGGCACCGGCTCGACGGTCAATCTGTTCATCGATGCCCTGGCGGACATGCGCGATCGCATCGCCGGTGCGGTTTCCAGCTCTGAGGCGAGCACCCAGCGCCTGCGCGATCGTGGCATCGACGTGATCGACCTCAACAGCGCCGGTCGCCTGCCCGTGTACATCGATGGCGCCGACGAGGCGAATCGCTTTCTGCAGCTGATCAAGGGCGGCGGCGGGGCGCTGACCCGCGAGAAGATCGTCGCCTCGGCCTCGGACCGCTTCGTCTGCGTGGCCGATGAGGGCAAGATGGTCGATGTCCTCGGTGCCTTCCCCCTGCCGGTGGAGGTGATCCCGATGGCGCGCAGCACCGTGGCCCGGGAGCTGGTTCGCCTGGGCGGCCGGCCGGAGCTGCGCGAGGGGTTCACCACCGACAACGGCAACGTCATCCTGGACGTTCACGGCCTGTCCATCACCGAGCCCATCAAGCTCGAGCAGACCCTGAACAACATCCCGGGCGTGGTGACCAACGGCCTCTTCGCCCTGCGCCCGGCGGATCTGCTGCTGCTCGGCAGCGACTCCGGGGTTCGTCGTCTGACGGCTGAGTAAGAGCTTGCGCAGCAGGAGGCCGTGGTGTCGGACATCCCCCGCCTTCTCATCGTCCTCGGGATCCTGCTGGTTCTGATCGGGTTGGCCTGGCCCTGGATCGATAAGATCGGTCTGGGGCGCCTGCCCGGTGATATCGCCATCGAGCGCGATGGCTTCCGTTTCTATTTCCCGATCACCACCATGCTCCTGATCAGCGCGGTGGTGACGGTTTTGCTGTGGCTGTTCCGCAAATAGCGGGCGCTAGCCGCCGCTGACCGGTGGCAGCAGAACCAGGACGCTGTCCTCCTCCACCGGGGCATCCGGCGGAACCAGGGCGTCGCCGACGGCCACAGCCACCCGCGGCAGGTGGTCGGCCAGCTCGGGGCAGGCCGTGGCGGCCGCCTCGAGCGCCGCGGCCACGGTGCCCTCGGCTGGCTTCTCCAACTCCAGACGGGTTTGCCCGGCGACCTCGGTCAGGACGCCGTAGAGCTCCAGGCGCATGCCGATCTCCTGCTGTACCAGGCTGGACCTCTCCCGGCGGAGCGGTCACAATCGCCGCATCCCCGGCGCGGTTCGCGCCTCTTGGTAGGCACTTGAATACAGGTTCTCGCATGGATCGGTCGATGACGCAAACGTCCCCGCGCCCGTCCTGGCCGACAATCGCCTGGCACGCGATCCGGCCGCGCCCCCTCCCCCTCTCGCTCTCGCCGATTCTCGCCGGCTCCGCGGTGGGCTGGGTCGAGAGCGGCGTCCTGCGCCTGGACGTGACCCTGGTGGCTGCGCTGTCCACCGCTGCGATCCAGATCGGGACCAATCTGCAGAACGACGCTGCTGATACCCTCAATCAGACCGACAGTGCCGAGCGGATCGGCCCGGTCCGGGTCACCGAGCGCGGTTGGCTGACCCCGCGCCAGGTGCTGACGGCGGCGTACAGCGCCTTCGCCCTCGCCCTGCTCTGCGGGGCGTACCTGGTGGCCATCGGCGGCCTGCCGATCCTGGTGCTGGGCATCCTCTCGGTGCTGGCCGGGTACGCCTACTCCGGCGGCCCCTTCCCGATCTCCCGCGGTCCGCTGGGGGAACTGTTCGTCATCTTCTTCTTCGGTCTGGTCGCGGTTGGCGGCCTGGCCTATCTGTACACCGGGGCGATCAGTCCGCCCGCGCTGGTGATGGGGCTGGCCGTCGGGTTCCCGGCTGCCGCCGTGCTCCTGGTCAACAACCTCAGGGATCGGGAGGGTGATCGCGAGGCCGGGCGCTGGACGCTGGCCATCCTGCTTGGGCCGGTGGGCTCGATCTGGCTGTTCGGCGGCCTGCTTGCCGGCGTGGCGGTGGCCCTGCTCGGGCTGGCGGCTTTCGGCGTCCCGTGGACCGGGGCGGCGCTGGGGCTCGCGGCACTGCCCTTCGGGGTGCGCATCTGGCGCTCGCTGATGGCTGCCTCCAGCGGCGAAGACTACAACCGCTGCCTGGCCCGCACGGGGCTGTTCCAGTTGCTACTGGCCATCGCCGCCGGGGTCGGGCTGGTGGCTGGGGCGTACCTACACGGAGCTGCCTAGCATCCGCCGGGGTGCGGCGCCGCGGCTTGTTGAAGGCACCCCGGCCAGGCGTTAAGTTTCCGGGAGTGTATGAAGGGCCGCCGCATCGGTGGTCCTTTCGGTACGGATGAAGGAGTCAAGGACCCATGCAGATTGCCCGTGACCTGCTCTACGGCGGCGCGACCCCGACCACGGTGATCGCCGACGCCGGCCTGACCGCCTTGCGGGTCGGCGCCGGGCTGATGATGGCGGTGGGCCACGGCCTGCCCAAGCTCCCGCCTCAGGAGGGGTTTGTCGGCATGGTCGAGGGTATCGGTTTCCCGGTGCCGCTGTTCTTCGCGTGGCTGGCGGGGATCGCGGAATTCTTCGGTGGCCTGCTCCTTGCCGCCGGCCTGCTCACCCGTCCGGCTGCGGCGGCGATCCTGGGCACCATGCTGGTGGCAGCATTCGGCGGCCATCTGGCCGCTGGTGATCCGCTTTTCGCGGTAGACGGCCCGAGTGCCGAGATGGCCGTGCTCTACGCCTTTGTGGCACTGGCGTTCATGCTCGTCGGCTCCGGCCGGTTCGGTCTGGATCGCCTGGTGCGCGAGCGCTCGGCGC